>CAYJII010000031.1:0-25613 GCA_964370225.1 uncultured Oscillospiraceae bacterium
ATAATCATCTGTTTCAGTCAAAAGGGAGTTGATTTTTGCAGTGAATTTTTTTGAGATATTACGTTTCCCAAATAAAAAATAAAAAAACCCACCAAAAATTGGAAAGGCCAAAACAGGGATAATCCAAGCAATTTTATACGTGGGATTATCATGCTTTGATAGAATATATATTACCAAAGCATATGCAGAAAATTGGAACAATCCAAACACAAACACATTTTCCACAAGGAAAAATATCAATATTACAAAAAACAGTAATTGTAATAGTATCAAAAAACTAATTACAACTACTCTACTCGTTAAAAATTTTAGCAATTTACGCATGTTTTCACCTACATATATGTATTGTTAATTATAAGATGCATGTAACCCATATAAAACATATGCCAAACTATATTAATAATATAAAAATTAGTATAGCATATGTTTTATTAAAAGACAAGCTTTTACAATAATCTTAATCTATTTATGATTTTCGTCTGTTGCCTCTTTAATCTCTACTGCGTTAATCTGGTTAATAAAGCTTTTGAGAGGATCATTTTCAGATTTATTGGATGTTGTGGGCATGGTTTCAAACAAAGGTATTATTTGTTTTTCATCATCTATTTTAGCTTTATTCGCATGCAAAATTTTTTTATATTTTCTCATATAATTTACTTCTCCTTAATTTTTACTAGGATATTATTAGTATTTGTAAATTTTTTTGAAATATTAATAAAAAACATTCATATTTTTACTGAAAAATTTTATAATTTATGGTACAATGTAAATTGAAAATAAATATTTGGAGGAAAAACATGTTATTTGCAGTTGATATCGGGAATACAAATATGGAGTTTGGCGTCTTTGACGGAGACAAACATCTAGCAAGCTTTAGACTAGGAACTAACCACGAAATTACTTCGGATGAAATAGGATTAATGATAAGACAATTTATGAATGTGCACGATATAAAAGTTGAGAACATTGATGATGTGTTGATAGCCTCAGTTGTGCCACAAGTGCTGTACTCAGTGAAAAATACAATGAGAAGGTACTTAAACAAGGAAGCTTTAATTGTGCATGATAATCTAAAAATAGATATCGCCAATAAATATAAAAATCCAACAGAAGTAGGTGCGGACCGCCTAGTTAATTCATACGCAGGCTTAAAAAAATACGGAGCACCTCTTATTATCGTAGACTTCGGGACAGCTACAACATTTGATGTAGTAAGCGAAGGTGGGGAGTATCTCGGTGGGGTTATTTATCCAGGGATAAAAGTATCGCTTGATGCATTGATAAAAAGAGCATCAAAGCTGCCAAAAGTTGAGATTGATAAACCGCTAAAGGCTATCGGGGACACTACTGTAAACAGTATACAGTCTGGGATTGTATTAGGGTATACAGGCGCAGTGGAAAACATTGTTAAACATATTAAGGATGAAATGGGAACAGAGTGCAATGTTATAGCTACAGGAGGACTCGCACGACTAATTGGACAACAGACAAAAATGATTACTGTAATCGATAAATATCTTACACTAGAAGGGTTAAACTTAATATATAAGGACTATAAAAACAAAGCAGGTGATTTATAAATGATTGTTGAATGTATTGCTATTATAGGGGTAATCGGGCTTGTAATCTTTGGTTTTTTACGAGGGGGAAAATCGGACTACGCGCTAGCGGTAGTGCCTCTTTTATTCGTACCATTTGCACACGCAGCAGGAGAGTTGTTCGCCGCACAAATTGCGTATCTCACGGTTTTAGAAAGCTTTCATATAATCATATTGTTTGATATTATAGCGCTTGCTATATCATGTGGGATGACAGCGTATTTCTCAACAAAAATAGAATCTCTTAAAAACATAAAAATGTTTTACGGGCTATTATTTGGCTATTTAATAGTTTTAACTTGCGTGCTTATTTACAATGTGATACCTCAATTTAATATTTGATAAACGATTTGAAAGGGATAATAATGAAAAGAAAACAAAAAATAACCATCAATTTGATAATTGTAGCGGCAGCATTTGTGTATTTCTTTGTAAATACTCCAATGCTAAATCCAATGTATTCAGAAGGAGCATTTTTCTGGATTTCACTAGTGAGTGTTTTTGTAGCTGCAAACCAGCTTATGAAGGTAAAAGGATTAGAATTTAAAGCTGTAAACGGATCTGTAGTTGTGGACTACGACAAATCCTCAAAACTAAAGCTTAATAAAAAGCTGATTGGTGTAATTGTAGCGCTATGGATAATATATTTTGTAGTGCATATAATCTCATCACCAATATTTTTCTATAGAACTTATCGTGACCAAATGGCTGAACCTGTTTCGATAGAGTTTACAGAAGATGTTCAAGCAGTTGATTTAAACCAAATCCCAATTGTAGACAAAAGCTTAGCTGCATTATTAGCAGACAAAGAATTAGGAGAAAAACCATCGCTTGGTAGCCAAGTAGTACTGGGTGAGCCTACAATTCAAACTGTAGATGGGGAACTTGTGTGGATTGTTCCACTACAGCACTCGGGATTTTTTAGATGGATTGACAATATGGACGGGGCAGCTGGGTACATTAAAGTTTCCGCTACAAACTTACAAGATGTTGAGTATGTAGACGAGTTTAAAGTGAAAATTCAGCCTAATTCTTATTTCTTTGATGATTTGCAAAGACTTTTACGTTTCGGAGATGCTGCATTTACAGGAATTACAGACTATACATTTGAGCTTGATGACACAGGTTATCCTTATTGGGTAGTAACGACTTACGAAAACCTACGCGGCTTTGCTTTACCAGAAGCAACTGGTGTTATCGTTGTTGATGCACAAACAGGCGATATGCAAAAATATGATCTTGATAATATACCGGATTGGGTGGATAGAGTTCAACCAGAAGATTTTATTATCGAGCAGCTAAATAATAAAGGTGAATATGTCCATGGTATATTTAACTTTTCAAATAAAGATAAATATATGACATCATCAGATGGAATTATAGTTTATAACGAAGGCAGATGCTACCTATTTACAGGGCTAACAAGCGTTGGTGCGGATAATAGTGCGCTAGGTTTTGTAATGGTGGACATGGTGACAAAAGAGCCGGTAATATATAATATGAGTGGTGCTACAGAAATTGCAGCAGTTGGCTCGGCAGAAGGTAAAGTACAGGATTTAGGATATCAAGGGACAATGCCGCTTATCATCAATGTTGAGGAGTATCCAACATATTTCCTAACGTTAAAAGATAACGCAGGACTAATTAAAAATTATGCATTTGTATCGGTTGAAGATTATGCTACAGTTGGTGTAGGTGATACAGTTAGTGAAGCTCGAGATGACTATTTGGATACGATGAAAGAAATGGGAATAGGAAACGACTTTACTGAAGATGAAAGCAAAGTAGCAGTATCTAAAGGCGGTATTATCGAGAGAATTAGCTGGAACGTGGTCGATGGAACTACAATGTACTATCTAATTTTTGAAGGAAATGACGAAAAAATCTATGCTATCGATTCTGAGGTAAGTCCTGAAATTGCGTTGACACAAATAGGGGATAGCATTAGCATAAAATACTATGAAAATGAAATAATTAATGAAGTGCTTGAGTTTGATAACCAAAATATCGGATAGCATAAATTAAGTAGAATTAAGCTGAAATGTAAAAACATTTCAGCTTTTTTTATTTAGCGCATATTATTTAAGATTGTATGCATATTCTTATAGTGGAGCAAATAAAAGTATTTAATAAAATCAAAATAAAAATAGGAAATAAACTTTTTTTTTGTAGTCATATGTGATATAATTATATATGTTAGAAATTAAAATAGAGAGGTGATAGTTCATGGATAGAAGAGATAAAATTAATTACTACTTGGATATAGCACAAACAGTTTCAGAGCGTGGAACATGTACGCGTAGAAACTTTGGGTCTATCATAGTAAAAAATGATGAGATTATAGCTACAGGTTATGTTGGAGCCCCAAGAGGCAGGGTAAACTGCGTAGATTTAGGATACTGCAACAGGGAAAAATTACAAATTCCAAGAGGCGAGAGATATGAGCTTTGTCGCTCTGTTCATGCTGAGGCAAATGCGATTATTTCAGCTTCTAGGCAAGAGATGATAGGCTCAACAATATACTTAGCCTGTAAGGATTATAAAACAGGTGAACTTGTACCAAACACAAATCCATGTGCGATGTGTAAACGTTTAATAATAAATGCTGGCATTAGCACTGTTATTGTGCGAGATAGTAAAGATGAGTTTCACACAATAAATGTAGATAGTTGGATTGAAATAGACGATTCGCTTTCTGGAGCACTCGGCTATTAAAAATTGTGTAAAATTATAATTTAAGAGCATTAAAAAGAATGACTTATAATACATAAAATTAAGGAAATATATTTTGCCAGGCAAATGGCGGACTGGAGCAAATACATGCAATTTAAAACTGGGAAATGGTCAAACAGCATCAACACGAGAGATTTTATAGTTAAAAACTATACACCATATGACGGTGATGAAAGTTTTTTAACTGCGCCTTCGAAAGCAACTTTGCAATTGTGGGAAAAAGTATCTGACATGATGAAAGTTGAGCGCGAGCGTGGAGGGGTATACGATATTTCGACTGAGGTTGTGTCGACAATAACAGCACATAAAGCAGGGTATATCGACAAGGACTTAGAGAAGATAGTCGGAGTGCAAACCGACGAGCCTTTAAAACGCGGAATATTACCATTTGGTGGGTTCCGCATGGTTGAAACATCGCTAAAAGCTTATGGACGCGAAGTGCCTGAAGATATGAGCAATATCTTTAAGTATAGAAAAACACATAATGATGGTGTTTTCGATGCATACACTGCAGAGATGAAAAATGCAAGAAAGACAGGGATTATCACTGGACTCCCCGATGCGTATGGAAGAGGACGCATTATTGGGGATTACCGCAGAGTACCGCTTTATGGTGTGGACTATTTGATTGAGCAAAAACAAATAGCAAAGGAAAACTTGGTTTTTGACATCATGGACGAGTCTACTATTAGATTGCGCGAAGAAATTTCCGAGCAAATTAGAGCATTAGTTGAGCTCAAAGAAATGGCGATGAACTATGGTTGCGATATTTCTGCACCAGCGTCAGACACAAAAGAAGCAATTCAGTGGCTATATTTTGCGTACTTAGCCGCTGTAAAAGAGCAAAATGGTGCAGCTATGTCATTGGGGAGAGTTTCCACATTTTTGGATATATACTCCACAGCAGACCTAGAAAGCGGCAAATATACTGAGGAAGAGATACAGGAATTTGTAGATCACTTTGTAATGAAGCTTAGGATGGTGCGCTTTTTAAGAACACCGTCTTATGATGAGCTTTTTTCTGGTGACCCAACTTGGGTAACGGAAGCTATAGGTGGAATGTGCATTGACGGCAGACATATGGTAACTAAGATGTCGTTTAGATTTTTGCACACTCTCACAAATTTAGGACCTGCTCCCGAGCCAAATCTTACGATTTTATGGAGTCCAAGACTGCCTAATGCATTTAAAAAATATAGCGCGAAACTTTCTATTGAGACATCGTCAATTCAGTACGAAAGCGACGATTTGATGATTGAGAAATTTTCTGATGACTATGGCATTGCGTGTTGCGTATCTGCAATGAAAATAGGTAAGCAAATGCAGTTTTTCGGAGCACGTGCTAATTTAGGCAAAGCCTTATTATACGCGCTAAACGGCGGTAGGGACGAGATTTATAATACTCAAGTTGCTCCAACTATGTCGCCGGTAACTGAGGAAATACTCGACTATGATATCGTTTTAGAGAAATTTTACACTGTTTGTGATTGGCTATCAAAACTATACATTAATACGCTAAACATAATCCACTATATGCACGACAAATATTGTTACGAGAAACTACAGATGTCACTACATGACGAAAATATTCTGCGTACATCTGCATGTGGTATAGCAGGTTTATCCGTGGTGGTGGATAGTTTGAGTGCGATAAAACACGCTAAAGTTAAGCCTGTCCGTAACAAAAATGGGCTAATTATCGATTTCTTGATTGATGGGGAATATCCTCAATTTGGAAATAATGATGAGCGAGTGGATTCGATTGCAGTTGAAATCGTGGAAAGCTTCATGAAAAGGTTGCAAAAGCATAGTACATACCGCGAAAGTGTGCCGACAATGTCAATTTTGACTATTACCTCAAATGTAGTATATGGCAAAAAAACTGGAGCGACCCCCGATGGTAGGAAATCAGGTGAATCCTTTGCACCCGGAGCGAATCCGATGCATGGGCGTGATAGAAACGGTTGCGTAGCGTCGATGAAATCTATATCTAAACTGCCTTATGATAGTTCAGAAGATGGAATATCATATACATTTTCTATTGTACCGTCAGCACTTGGAAAAAGCATTGATGAACAAAGTCAAAACCTTGTTAATTTAACGGATGCATTTTTCTTAGAGGGTGGACATCATATTAATGTTAACGTATTACAGCGAGATGTTTTGCTTGATGCTATGAACCGACCTGACTTGTATCCGCAGCTTACGATAAGGGTTTCAGGATACGCCGTAAACTTCATAAAACTTACAAGGGAACAACAACTTGATGTTATAAACAGAACCTTCCACACAAAATTTTAATGATTAGCATAAGCAGTGCTATATAAAAAAGATATGTAAAGCCAAGAAAGCTTTACATATCTTTTTTATATAATTAATTATTTATTTTACTGGGTAAATAATTTCACCAGCTTTTTTTACAGCATAGAGCATAGCTGATTTACAGTTTTGCATTACTTCCTTTTTGTTATCGAACTTGGAGCACATTTCGCAACAGATTGTGCTAGAAAATTCTTTGCTAAAATCTTCTGACAAGCTTTTGTAAATACCTCCAACTTCGGACATGATTTTTTGAGATGATTTATCTAGCGGATTTTTTCTTCCTCGCGTACAACCAACAGCAAGACATGCGCCTAGAAGAGCACCACAAGTGTTGACTTGCTTTTTGCTAAAGCCACCACCAAAACCACTTACTAGACAGACAGCGCTTTCATCAAAGCCACTATCTCCAATTTTTAGGTAGGACAAAAATACTGTTTCAGCGCAATTTAAGCCTCCCACTTCTAAAATTTCATTTGCGTTTTTTAACATTTGTGCTTGTTTTTCAGAGTTATTCATCGTGTAGTACATCCTTTTCTGTAAATTTATTTGTTAAAATATTTCTCGTTAAATTCTTCAATGGGCATCGGTTTTGCATAATAGTAACCTTGAGCGTACTCACAAGATAGAGATTTTAAAAACTCAACTTGCTCGATTTCTTCAACACCCTCAGCCACAATATTCATCTTGATACTGTGAGCAAGCTTTACTATGCCTTCTATAACGCTGTTTCCACGCAGATCGTTGTTAATTAAGAAACTACGATCAAGCTTCAATGTATCTACAGTGAAATTTTTAAGCATTCCCAAAGAGGAGTATCCCGCACCAAAATCATCGATGGAGACTTTAAGAGAATTTGCATGTAATTTTTCTAAAACATTTGTAAATTCATTATTATTATCTATAATTGTGGTTTCAGTTAATTCTACTTCTATTAATTCATGTGGCACATTATATCTGTCTATGATAGCTACTATATTATCCACAAAATCAGGATTGCTTAGATGTAGTCTTGAAAAATTCACTGAAACTGGCAGCGGTTCATACCCTGCTTCTATCCACGAGCTTATAGCAATACACACTTTTTTTAGGATGTGTTTATCAAGCTCAACTATAAAACCATTAGACTCAAAAAGTGGGATAAATACGTCAGGGAACACCATTTTTCTATCACTTTCTATCCAACGAACTAATGCCTCAGCACCAATAATTTCGCCATTTGATAGACGTACTTTTGGTTGTAAAAATGGTACAAACTCATCAGATACCATGGCTTTACGCATTTTATTAGAGATTTCTGCATGCTTTTTAATCTGGTTTTTATAATTATTATCATAATCCCATACATTATGGTCCTGTTTAATTTTTGAGATATTATGTGCAATTCCAACTTTTTGCACAATTTCATTAGCATCAGTTTCACCTGGTTGAATACAATATCTGCCATAGTTAAAAGTGATATGATAATTTTTTAGTTCCGATACCGACTCTTTAAAGTAAGCTTCATAATGTGGTGTTAGAGATTCAAGTTTATGCAATAACCCATTTCCTGAAAACATCATAAATTCGTCCGCACCTGTACGAGCTAGAATATATGTTTTTTCATCAACTGTGGCAGCGGTGGAAGCAAATGCGCGCAATACTTTGTTGCCCACATCGAAATTGAAAATTTCGTTAATAGCTTTAAAATTTTCAACATCCATTTTAACTGCTGCATATTGTCCGTTAGGATTATTTTTTAGAGTTTCACTGACTACTTTTTTGTACATAGTCAAGTTAGGAAGTCCTGTAAGTTCATCGTAATAAGCGACATCTTCGATTTTTTTGCGCACTTTCCATGTGTAGAGTGAGAATAGGAATAAGCCAATAAACACTATAAATACAAACACAATAATAATTGTAGTTAGCAATCGAGTGTTTTGCTCAATTTCATTTTCTTTTGCGACTAATACAAATGTCCACTCATTGATACCAAGTGGTGTGTAGACTACAAGACGTGGAATCGAATCAAGCGAAAATGATACTATACCTGCTTTTTGCTCGTTTAAATCGGATACTATTGTGTCAACAGTCACTCCGTTTGATATCAACGCATTTTCTAACTCATGAAGTGGAATAAAATTATCATCTGTACTATAAAAATCGACACCATCACTATCTGTCAAAACAACATAAGAACCTAAGGAAATCTCTTGGGTTAAGCGCTCTGTAATATAGCTCATAGAATATTCTGTGAGCAGGTAACCAACAGGTTCATTATTCACGTAAACTGGAGTCTGTATATTAATGACTTCTTCGTTTGTACGAGTACTATTGTATGTAGTGGACATGTAAACATAGTTAGGAGGAGTTTCACCACTTAAAAATTCACCACATAATGAAGTTTCTCCACCATGGATGGATTTACCATTGCCTTCTAAGTCGAAAAAATAGATATCATGAAAATCAAAATATGAATTTTGCTCACGTAAAAAGGTGAACAAAGTTTCTTCATCCGTGACAAAATCAGAAGTGGAGTGCGCAAGGCTTAATGTATAGCTTTTAGCAGCATTAAGTTCAGAATATATTTCTACAATTAGGTTTTCAGAAGTGTCGCCTAATGAATCAAAAGCAAGGTCGTCAATCAGTGAGTTTGTATAGTTAAGCAATATAAAAAGGCAGAAAGTAGCAAGCAGTACTAGAATAACCGTACTGAAAGAAAAAGCTTGTCCCTTTTGCATTGCTTGATTTTGCATAATAATTAACACCCCTTAATTAAATTATAGTATCAAATTCTAGTTAAGTCAAGTAATGAGATAGTGTTTGCATACAATTTGTACAAAAGAATATATAAGCAAATTTTTGCGGTTGTAAATTGATGTTTTGGTCAAATAATAGCGAATGTTTAGCCAAGATTTTTGATATATTTACATAGCCCATCGAAGTCTAAAAAGTCAGTAACAAACTGCTTTTTTAACAGTTTAGGTGGGATGAATTCATTATACTTGTTTAACACTTGCGCTTTCTCTGGAAGTGGCAGTTCGTACAAATTCAAATTTGTTGAGATAATTTCGCGAATTATACCTTCAAGCTCATGCGCGTTTCCACTATATAATACCTCTAAGAAAATACAAGTATCCCACGGCATTTTAGACTTTATACCACGACCTAACAAAGCGAAATGAAGTGTGAACAACTGTCTAGTTCCCACCCATGGAAATACAGCAAATTTATGCTCTGACATAGGTGTGACAACATTACTTAGCACGCCGCTATTGCGTGTTAAAAAGCGTATTTCGCTAAGACGCTCTTTGCAGTTTCCGCTAAGATATGGATAATCATCATCGCTTAGTAAGATGAAGCGCATTTTTTGTACTAGCACTGAATGTAGCTCTGATTTAAAGTCGACATCCCAATCCACAACAGAGATACCTGGAACCCGCTTAACAAAGATAACTTTGGCTTTGGCGTTAACTTCAATTGTTTCCCAAGTAATACCCGCAAGCGAAAATCTAACACCTGGGGGATAGATTTTATCAACTGTGCCGATTGAGCGATTTTCATCTTTTACCAGATAATAATCTGGTATGGTGAATACAGTATAAAAGTGGAAGTGATTAACGATTTTTTCACCAACTACACCGAGGATTAGCCCACCTTCATCCGTCTTTTGGATATGCTGTTCTGCTAATAAATGTGTCAGAAGAAGTTTATAGTCTTCTTGAGAAATATGTCTAAAGCTTTCTAGCGTTAATATATCCGAAGCAAGCTTTGCAGCAGAAACTTCGCCATTGCTTTTCAAATGGCTCATAGTTTGGTGATATAAAAGCGAATATGGGTGAGTGTGTTCGCCCAGTGGTTCAATCCATTTATGCTTAGTGTACAGCTCAATAATTGCAATGAGCCTGATAAAACTCCAGTTGACTGGGCCTAAGCTATCCCCAGCAGTAGCTTGGATTTCCTCAACAAATGTAAATAATAATTGAGGGACTTGTCCTCGTCTACCGCAGCGACCGAGCCTTTGCGCAAAGCTAGATACATTAATTGGCGCGCCCACTTGTACAGCTTGGTCGAGTGAACCAATATCGATTCCAAGTTCTAGAGTAACTGTCGCTCCTGTTACGATTTTATCGCTAGAATTTTTCATTTCATCTTCTGTTTGTTCGCGCAATAATGCTGAAACATTGCCGTGATGTACTCTGTAAACATCAGGCGCCTTGTTTTTTGCTGCGATTTGCCTAATATTCGCTAGTACAAATTCTGTTTCCTCTCGCGAGTTTGTAAAGATAATCGTCTTTTTATCAAGTGTCATTCTAAATAAATATTCAAAGTGAGCCCTGTCACCAGTGTCACTTGAAGTCTCGTTTGCATCTCCCGCTTTCACAAAGCGCTCAACAAAAAGCATTATTTGCTTTTTACCTTCGTCAGAAGTAGGGGCAGCACAGTCGACATTAGTTCCTGTACTCAGCCAGTTTTTTGCAAGCTCAATGTCGCCAAGGGTCGCACTCAATCCAATACGCCTTGGGATATTACCAGTAAGATTTTGTATGCGCTCAAGTTGACATAATACTTGAACCCCCCTGCTGTCACGCATGAAGTGGTGAACCTCGTCTATTATGACAAAACGCAAATCTGCAAACAGCTTTAAGCAAGCACCGCGCTTGTTGATAAGCAAACTTTCGAGCGACTCAGGGGTTATTTGTAAAATTCCTGCTGGATTTTTTATCAGTGCGTTTTTTTTCGTAGCAGATGCATCACCGTGCCACTTGCACACGGGTATACCTGATTCCTCAAGTAAACCGTCAAGTCGCATGAACTGGTCGTTTATCAGCGCTTTTAAAGGGCTGATGTACAACGCGCCTACAGATGCAGAGGGGTTGTTAAAAAGCTCAGTAAGCACAGGTAAAAATGCAGCTTCAGTTTTCCCAGAAGCTGTGCCAGAAGATAGCAGCAGATTGAGTTTTGTATCAAAAATTGTTTCACAAGCCGCTACTTGAATTCCACGCAACTCAGTCCAGTTGTTGTAGTAAATATAATCCTGAATAAACGGAGCAAGTCTACCGAAAACGTCACTCATAACTTTATCCCTTCCTCATATAATTATAGCTCGAATGAAGCAAAATCGCTGTGTATTTCTTCCTCTACTAGTCCGCCCTTAGCCATCTCAAAACTATTTGAACCTAAGATGTCGCTAACTTTTTTCTCAGGGTTTTGGTGTAGAATACCAATAAGCTCAATAAAATCTCTTATGATTTCACGAGGAGTAATATGAGTTTGTGCACCAACACGGTTATATTCAGCGTTGAGAAAATAAACGATATCATCATGTGTAAGTGTAGGAGAATAGTCGTAGAGTGAAGCGTGCATGTCGCGCAGTTTTTCGACTAGCACAAACATTTCCTCCTCATTTAACATCTTAAGATTTATCACAGGAGCTAGCATGTCTACACTATCCTCACCAGCAAAATGTCCTTGTGCAAGCCTTGAGCGTAAAGCTTCGTAGCTATAAATTCCCTTATATCTATCTTCAAGGCATTGGGGGGTACAGCTCATGATAAAACCAATATGTGAGGCTTTACCTTGTAGTGCATCATTGTACATTGCAAGTAGTTTTTCGTAGTTGTTTTGGCGTGTAACAGAATGTGGAATCTTGAAAATATTTACAAGCTCATCAACCATGACGATAAGGCCTTTATAGCCAGCACCAGTCATAAAGATAGCAAATATTTTCAAGAAATCATACCAAGTATCATCGGAAACAATCCAGTTGATACCCAAATCTTCTTTAGCTTCACGCTTAGAAGTATACTCGCCACGAAACCATTTTAACACATTGGATTTTGTAGCTTGATCGTTATCTTTATATGCTCTGCGATAAGCAATAATTGCTTTTGCAAATTCAAACCCATTCACCATTCCTTCTATTTGGGTGGTTAGAGCATATATTTTATTTTCTACGTACTTTTCAAATTCAGCGCTGTCTATTGGGTGCTCGCTTGCTGCTTCTGATTGAATGGAGGAAATCCATTTTTCCAGTATAAGCGATAATGCGCCACCATCAGGCTTAGATTTTACTGACATATTGCGAATAAGCTCACGGTAAGTAGCTAGTCCTTGTCCCTTACTGCCAGAAAAGCGACGTTCAGGTGATAAATCACCATCTACAACGACAAAACCACGTGCAGTTGCATAATTTCTCACAGTTTGCAACAAGAAACTTTTTCCACTACCATAGCGACCTACGATAAATCTAAAAGAAGCACCGCCATCCTCGATAATGTCTATGTCATGGAGAAATGCGTCGATTTCTTTTTTTCTACCGACTGTGATAAACTCCAGCCCGACACGTGGAACAACGCCACCCTTTAATGCATTAATAATAACATTCGATATTCTTTTTGGGATTTTATTTTCCATAAGTTTCAATCATCTCCAACAAATTTTCCTTATAATCATCATAAACAGTGACTTCTCCATCTATCTCAAAAATGGTATCGGAGAGCACATCCATGGCTTTTTCATTTATAGAGTCAAGTGGTATTTCAGGCATAATATTCTGCTCTTTTATGATATCATCAAAACTTTCATACCGCAAAATTCTGCGTAGTATTTGAATTTCTACATCATCAAGCGAAACAAAAAATTCATGCCAAATATTATTAGTGGAAGTAATGTTTTTTTCTGGTATTATCGGTTTAACATTAACACTAGGAGCGGGTACAATTTCCTCTTCGACGGTGAGCTTTTCTTGCACGAAAAGAGCGTCAGTTCGTATTTTAGATAGCTTGCTTTTGTCTATCATAACAGGCTTTAGATGCAATATTTGGTGGAAGCGATACACATTTTGCTTGATGCTAGTTTTTAGATTAATGCCCATACTTGAGAGTTCTTCCCAAAGTGTGTTATCGCACAAATGAGGATTTGATGTGATTTTGCGCTTATAGCGTTTGATTTCGCGCAAATTAACCTCCATCTCTTTTAATATATAAGCTGCTAGCTGTTTGCCATTGTCTGATAATGTAGCTGTGCTGCAATAAAACTGATTATATCTGCATGTATATGATTCACCTAGAGTGAGAGTGATTTCTTTGTCCTCATGCTTTAGTCTAGGGAAAAAGAGCGCATTTGAGAATGGTGACCACGAGCGTTCTTTTGCTAGTGAATAGAAGATAAAATCTTCCAACGATTTTCCTTTGCTTAAAAATTCTTCCTTAAGCATGGAGTATAGATAATTAAAGCAGTTTTCAGTTAACTTTTCGTTTTTGTCAAGATAAAACTTCGACTGCAAAATATTATATTTTGAGATTTCGCAGTAATATTTAAAAGGATTTTCGCGAATGAGTTCATATCTAAAAGTAGGGGAGTACAAAGCGGTTAAATTATGCTCTTTAATAAAATCGTAAAAATTACCTGGAATTTGATAGTAGACAAAATAATCTTTTAACCATCTAGAGAAGTTACTGTTAATAGAGCTGTTATATTTTCTGAAAGATTTAAAAAAACTCACAAGCTTCAAAAAACCATCTTCGGGGCTATGCACACCAATATTGTTGATTAGCTCATAAACATAAAGATATGCATAAGGAAGTAGCGTGTTTGTAATATTGCCGTTTCTTACTTTTGTACGCCATGAAAAGTATGTGCGCAACTGACGATTATCCATTACTTGATAATGTGGATAGTAATATGAAAAGGGCTCTAAACCTGTGTAATGGTCCTCGAAATCTTCCATAAAAATGCCTTGCTCATAAAAAATTTGAGCATTATCTAAAAATGCGAGCATCTGTTTTTTAGCGATTTGTTTCATAGCATAAAATCTGCTTCTAATAGGATCATCGCTTGTTTTAACTGGGATGCTTTCATCTTTTTTTGCTGTGCTGTCTATGTTTATGTCAATAGTCGCAAAATTAGTCCGCAGATGAAATTCTCCCTTTATACTAAGTGGCTTTTCAGCCTTTAAATTATTGTTATTATTTTCGCGCTTTGGAATGGGTATAGATTGATATTTTTTATCGCTGTCCATAATTATCCCCTCCAATTTTATAATAGGTTAATATCTAATTATAGCATATCAAATTATATAGTTCAACAAAGATAAATAAAAGAAAAATAGTATTTGATTTATTTTGGCGATTATGCTATGATAGGAAGAAGATTAGTACTTGATTTAAATATTATGCACAAAATAACATTGATGAGAAAGAGGAAGAATTATGGGAGAAAATGCAGTACAAATTCATGCTCAGAAATTAAAGGAAAACATTAAAAAAGTAATATTTGGCAAGGATGAAGTAATAGATAAGCTTATAGTTTGTTTGTTTTGCTCAGGGCATATTCTACTAGAGGATATTCCTGGAACAGGGAAGACAACAATGGCAAAAGCGCTTGCAAAATCAGTAGGTTGCGATTTTAAAAGGGTGCAGTTTACACCAGATTTGCTGCCATCGGACCTTACGGGGATAAATTTTTTCAGTCAAAAAGAGTCTGAGTTTGTGTTTAAAAAAGGTGCGCTTTTCACCAACATCTTATTGGGTGATGAAATAAACCGTGCCACTCCAAAAACACAATCTAGCTTGCTTGAGTGCATGGAAGAGGGACAAGTTTCTGTTGACGGTGAAAGCTACACTTTAGATGCTCCGTTTTTAGTAATCGCAACACAAAACCCGATTGAGATACAAGGTACATACCCATTGCCAGAAGCGCAATTAGACAGATTTTTCATGCAAATTTCAGTTGGTTATCCTAATGCACAAAGTGAGCAAAACATGCTAAAAAGCAAGACTAACATAGATGTGTTATCTTCACTTGAGAGTGTGGTAACAAAAGAAGATATAATAAGCGCACAAACTGCAGTAAAAACGATAAAAGTAGCAGATACTGTGCTAGATTACATTATAGCGCTAGTAAACAGCACAAGAAGTGACGAGCAGGTGCGTTTGGGAGTTAGCCCAAGGGGGAGCTTTGCATTAATGCGTGCAGCACAGGGGAAAGCAGCGATAAGTGGGCGTGATTTTGTGACACCTGATGATGTAAAATCAGTAGCGACAGATGTGCTTGCCCATCGCATCATTACAAAGGGAATGACTTTTTCTAAAAACAGTGCCTCAGCAAGAGATATAGTTGAAAATTTACTGAATAAAATCGCCGCGCCAACCGAAGAGCTTAGCTAATAATATTTAAGCGAAATTGGATAAGGAGAACACAATATGGAGTTTGTAGCGATCGTACTGGTAATTTTCCTCTTAATTTATTTACAAAATGTAGTTTATAAAAAATATGGCTTTAAAAATCTTGAATATCATTGCTACTTAAATACAAATCAAGCTGTTGAAGGTGATGAAATCGAAATCATCGAGGAGATAACAAATGGCAAATGGTTGCCATTAGCTTGGTTTAAAGCAGAAATCACTACATCAAAATATTTGGACTTTGCGGGAGCTCAATCTGTTGTAACTGACCAAAGCAGATTTGTCCCGAGCTTTTTTATGCTCAAAAGCTATCAAAAAGTCGTCAGACGCTGGAAAGTAACCTGTCTAAAGCGAGGGAATTATAAGATACATAGTGTCACATTGGTGTCCACTGACCTTCTAGGGAATGTGTCATTGTCACAAGCGGGAGTAACCACAGGAAATTTGTTGGTACTTCCCAAACCTCTCATGGAAGAAGAACTGACTACTTCGCCGAGATTTTTTACAGGGGACATCGTTGTAAAGCGAAACCCGATTGAAGATCCGTTTGAGATATCCGGAGTACGTGAATATACGGGAGTAGAGTCAATGCGAGATGTTAACTGGGCTTCAACTGCAAGAGTGGGTAGGTTAATGGTCTATCAAAAAGACTCAACTTCAAAGCAGAGCATAGCGACGATTTTAAACCTACAGCCAAAAACTTTTGGGGAAATTCAAGTAGTCGATAAAAACCTGATAGAGATAGCTTTTAAAGTATGTGCTGGAGTATTTGAGCAGACGCTAAAAACGGGAATGCCTGTGAGATTTTATTGCAATAGTTCAGTAGACAGCGAGCGGGAAACTTTGATAACTAGCGAGCATTGGGGTATGGGACATGTTGAAAGTCTCATGCAAATATTAGCTCGTTTACCGGTGCAGAATAACGAAGATTTTGCGCTGTTTTTAAAAAATGTGATGTATAAAATTAATGCGACAGATATTTTTGTCGTCACCTGTTATATTGATGAGGATATGCTAAATTTTGCAAGAGAAATGCAGTGGAAGGGAAGTACAGTAAAGTTTTTATTGTTAGGAAAACACAATTTAAACTTTGATGGTGCAAGAGAGTTTGTGATACCGCTGTCACATCTTATTATTGAGCAGGAAAAAGCAGGTGAGCAAAATGAAAACGACTAAAACTAATATTAACACAACCTATATGCTAAAATTTATCATAAAAATGTTGTCAGTTGGTATGAACTCTGCTTGGTTTTTTTGCTTTTTTGTTATAATGTCAACAGTGAAAGTTGGGACTGACACTACATCCGCAGTACAAAGTGCAAATAGCGATTTAGCGCTCATATTTACATTTCAAACGATAGCATTTTCATATTTGGGGTATCTGGTAGTATTTTTATGCGACAAATTTACGCGAAAACTTAAGAAGACAATGCTGATTTTAGTCAGCCAAAAAGTGATTGCTGGGATAATTATGATATTAGCACTAGTGCCGCTTATATATTTTTATTGGGCGAATGCAAATGTTCTTTTGCATATTTTATTCTTTGTTTGCCATATATTCGCTTATATTATCGGGTACAGAAATTATTCGGTAGATTACGAAATGGTACTATACCCTAAGTGGATAACAGTAACCACGGTTGCTCCGATAATTACGATACTATATGTGTGGTTTCTTAGACTAGAAGTATCATATGTTGCATTTGTATTGATTTATGTGATAGGTATCTCGGTGAATATGATTGCGAGATCTCAAGCAAACATCGATTTTTTGATGAATCGCAGAAAGCACAATATGCAAAATTTGCCGAAATCCATCAGAAAGTACACGCTTATGCTATGTGGTGGATTTATCATTTTACTATTTGCATCGATACTTTTACGTGACATAGCTCTTTGGGGCATGGATATAGTATTTATTGGGTTACGAGAGGCGATAATATTTATAGTGTATATCATGAGTATGCTTTCGCAAGGTGAAGAGGGTACCACCGAGACTGGCGGTGATCTTGGGGGTGGGGCTAGTTTGCTTCCTAGCGAAGAAAATCCAAATGCAACACTAATTAATGTATTGACTCTGATATTTTTTGCGGGAATAGTTTTATTCTTAATTATTAATTACCGACGAGAAATACTGAGTGCAATCAAAAAAATTCTTATGATAATATTTAGTTTCGTGCATAAGTTTTTTGCATCTACACCTCTTGGTAATAGCAAAATTATTGCTGAATCGGATTATTATTATGATGATGTAAAAACAGTGGATCCGCTGAAAATGTCGATAAAAAAAGATAAAAAGACAACAGTTAAAAGTTTAAAACGTGAATATAAGAATTTCATGAAAATGCCAACAAGCGAACTGAAATATCGCTGTGGATATCAGCTTATTTTAAAGCAGTTTCAAATTAGGGGAGTTAATATTTCAAGAAGTGATACACCTAATCAAATTCTGCAAAAGTGTAAATCAATAATACCTGAAAGCAAAATGGACGATGTAACAAAATGCTATAACAGGGTGAGATATTCTGATATTATACCTCAAGGTCCTGTATATAAAGAAAGTGAGCTTGAAGATATGATTTTTGTTATAAATAAACTGATGTAAATGTGCCTTTTTATGAATAGAAAGAAATTTATATGAAAAAATTATTTGCTAATTTAAATATAGAAAAAGAACAAGCGATGCTATTTTTGTTATGCGTAATCGCATATACATCCACTTATTTAAGCAGAGATACCTTTGCTGCGGTAATGCCTAATATTTTAAGTCAAACGTCGGTAATAAAAGCCGAGCTTGGAATAGTCTCCACCGTGTTTTTGATAATATACGGTAGCGGACAATTTATCAGCGGTATCTTAGCAGATAAATTCCCAGCGCAGCTACTTGTTACAGTAGGACTTATGACCTCGGGAATAGTAAATTTTTTATTCGGGTTTGCATCCGATGTGACTACTATGACAGTGTTATGGGGAATTAACGGCTTAGCCTTATCATTATTATGGGCACCTCTGATTAAGGTAATCATCAGCTACATGGACGAAGCTTATAAAAAGAAAGCCTTAATAAACATCTCGATATCAATGCCAATCGGGACTCTAACAGCATTTGTTGCCTCTGCGTATTTTGTCAAAGTTTCAAGCTTTAGACTAGCGTTTTATGTTAATGGAATACTCATATTAGCTGTGGGAATAATCTGGTTTTTATCCACGCGAGTATTGCTAAAAAAACTGACTCGCCACGACGAAGCAATCAGCAAAGCTAAAACTGAAAAAAGCTCAGTGAACTTAAGAAAGCTTGTGATGATGTCTGGGCTTGGTATAATTGTGTTCATGGTAATGTGTAATGGTATCATTAGAAACGGTATTTCTATTTGGGTACCAACATATTTAACCGAAAAATTTAATTTAGAAGAATTTATATCAATTTTAACTTCTGCTTTAATCCCGATTATTAATATGGGTGGGATATATTTTGCTGCACATATTAACCGCAAAACTGATAACGAGGCAAAAACATCGGTATTTATGTTCATTTTTGCAGGAGTGTCGTTAGCGATACTGCTATTAATTGGGGATTTTTCGCCAATCGTTGCGATATTATTTTTAGGAATAGCTACATTTTCGATGCAGGGACTCAATGCAATAATAATGAGCCTTGTTCCAGCACAATTTATGAAATATAATCTCTCAGCTACAATTACAGGCTTTTTAAACGGATTTAGCTACCTCACATCCGCTATTGGAACTTATTCAGTCGGGGTGATATCCACAAATTATGGTTGGGACATGACGATTGTGTCGTGGATACTAGTTGCTGTATTTGGTGTTACTTTAAGTTTCACGTTAATAAAAACTTGGAGAAAGTTTAAACAGAACAATAATAGTGAAGTGCAACAATAGTGCTATTTTATGCGAATATTTTGCGCAGTTTCACTCAATTGACAGAGTGGATATTTGTGCTATAATTATTATAGACAATAAACTAAAACGATACTAAGTGAGAGTAATATGAGATATGTATTTATAGTTAATCCAAAAACGAATGCTGCAAAAATGCGAAACGAGATTAAGAGTAATTTACACCGTATTTTTGAGGGAAAAAAAGTAAGGTATAAAATTATCGAATCAAAATACGTCGGCCATATCACAGAAATTGTTTCAGAAGAAGCAAAAACTGGCGATGATATTCGTGTGTATGGTTTTGGCGGAGATGGAACTTTAAACGAAATGGTTAAAGGTGTAGGTGCGCACCAAAATGTCGAAGTGGGAATTTTTCCGCTGGGCAGTGGCAATGACTATATTAAGTCATACGGTGACATATCGCAGTTTTTGGACTATGATGCTCAGATAAAAGCAAAGAGTGTAAAAGTCGATTTAATCTCTACTTTAAATGGTGATGCAATAAATATTTGTTCAGCGGGATTTGACGCTGAGGTAGGTTATCGCATGAAAAATTACAAAAACCTACCATTTGTGAGCGGGCCTATGAGCTATGACATATCAGTAGCGCGCTCCTTAATTGGCAAGCTCGGCGAAAATTTAAAAGTGACACTTCACAGCGACGGTGAGGTACATACTTTTGAAGACAGATATCTTTTTGTTCTAGCGGCATCTGGGCAATACTATGGCGGTGGATACAAAAGCGCACCGCAAGCACTGACTGATGATGGATTACTAGACTTTATCTTGATAAAAGTCCCACCACTACATAAAATTTTATCGCTAATCGGACTGTTTAAAAGAGGCGAACATTTAGAAAATAAAAAGTTTGATGAGTTTTTGACATTTATGCGTGGTACAAAGATAGAAGTTCATGGCGAAAAACCATTTTACTGCACAAGGGACGGTGAATGTGACAAGGTCAATGAGGAAGTATTTTCACTTAGTGAAAATAAGTTAAAATTTATTCTCCCCTCAAAATTAGAAGAAAACTAATAAACTGAAAGGCGACATAAAATTGTCGAATAAAGTTAATGAGTAATTTAAAGAGAAATCTTGCTAATATGATATACAGAATGCGTAGTCGCAAAAGCAGCTACGAAATTGATATGTGCAATGGACCTCTACTTGGCAAAATGATAAAATTTGCGATGCCACTAGCACTTTCTAGTGTAATACAGCTGCTTTTCCATGCTACTGACATAATTGTGGTAGGACAGTATTCTGGTCCTACAGCACTCGCTGCAGTAGGCTCAACAGCTGCGATAACAAATTTGTTTGTAACAGTTTTTATGGGATTATCTGTCGGGACGAATGTACTGACAGCGAGATATTACGGATCTGAGCGATATAAAGATTTATCCGAAGTGGTACACACATCAGTGGCAATGAGCTTAATTTTTGGCGTGGTGTTAATAGTGGTGGGACAGTTTGCGTCTACTCCAATACTTGCGCTAATGGGCACGCCTGAGGATGTAATAGCTCAGTCGTCGCTATACATGCGTATTATATTTGGTGGTATGCCAGCGCTAATGCTGTATAATTTTGGAGCAGCAATATTGAGAGCAGTTGGCGACACAAAACGTCCACTTTACTTTTTGACAATATCGGGAATACTTAACGTGCTAATAAACCTATTTTTAGTAATAGTTGTTGGAATGGGCGTTGAAGGAGTAGCAATAGCTACAATATTCTCACAATATATATCAGCTGCCCTTGTATTATTGTGCTTAGTAAGAAATGATGCAGTATATGCTGTTGTAATAAAAGAAGTGCACATACATAAGGAAAAATTAATCGAGATGTTAAAAATCGGATTGCCAGCTGGAATACAGGGCGCGATGTTTTCGTTTTCCAATGCACTTATCCAGTCTTCGATAAATTCATTTGGTTCGACTGTCATGGCTGGGAGTACAGCTGCGGGGAATTTAGAAGGATTTGTTTTCGTTGCACTTAATTCTTTCCACCAAACAGCGGTCACTTTTGTTTCGCAAAATATCGGTGGGAAGAAGTATTCGCGTATACCAAAAATAACGGGGCTTTGTCTTGCTTGTGCTACAGTAGTAGGGGTAGTACTGGGTGTGGGAGCGTTTTTGCTAGGAACACCGCTACTGAGCATATATAATAGCGATCCAGAAGTTATTGAGGTCGGATTGATTAGACTGGCTTACATAGGAATTTTCTACTTCCTATGCGGACATATGGATGTTATGATTGGAGTTTTGCGTGGAATGGGGTACTCCATTTCAACAATGCTCACTTCTTTGATAGGGGTTTGTGGGTTGAGAATTGCGTGGATATATACATTTTTTGCTGCAACAAATAGCCTAGAAGTACTATTTTTATCATACCCAATTACATGGACTCTCACTGCTGTAGTTAGCATTCTACATTTCTTATGGGCACTTAAACGGTTACCGAAAGAAGAAACTATTGCCAAGTGAGGTAGTAATACTTAAATAGCGATAAAAACCACAGTCTAAATTAAATTTAGACTGTGGTTTTAAGTTTTATTTTATTCGATAAAGTAGTTTTGCATTTTCACGCATGATATGCTCAATATAATTTTTTGCACCATTAAAGGTTAAGGTTCTATTTGCTACTAGTTTAGTAAAGACATTCAGTAAAATTTTCTTTGTAGCAAGTAATGCAGCATAGCTTTCTTCACTAGTTAATGTATTACATCCCCAAGTGAGCTTGTATTTATCTCCAACTTCAATCATTTCGTGCAAAAACCTTTCGCAAATAGTGCTAGAAGTTAAAGGCATTTGTGATAAATCAACATATACATTTTGATAGGAATGCACAAGCGCAATAAGCTCATTAGCCCAAGGGAAATTACCATGTAGGAACACAAATTTTGTGCTAGGGTTTTTTCTTATAGCATCGGATAATTGCAATGCGTTAGTGTTTTGTAAAGAAGAAAAACCACTGTGAATTTGGAATGGCATGTTAAGCTCAGATGCAATACTACACAGCTCATAAAAGATATAGTCTTGAAAGTTTAATATATCTTCTTTTGTAGCTGATGGATTTAAAAAAGCTTTTGCAGCTTCATGCTTTGAAACTTCTCTAATAGCTAAACTGCGAGTATGAGCAAGTCCGGATTTTATTGCGACACACCCACCGTGTTTTTTTGAAGTGATACAGCTTTTCATAATCTCAAGGTAATTATCAAATGTAATATCTTTTGGAATTTGGAAAGACAAGTATGCATTGTTAGCGTTATGGTCAAATATGTCATAAGAATAGCCGACAAAAAACATATCCACTGTAAAAGAGGGTCTAAAATAGCCCTTATGGCCCTGTGCGTTGCCTGGGTGCCAATATGGGTCAGTGATAAGATAATCGTATTTACAGCGTTTTTCAAGTATGTTAATATGATGATTTTCATCTTTATGAGCTTTTTTAATTGACTTATCTAGTTTTTCCCAATTAATTTCATCAATGGGGGAGGAGATATCATAAATTTCTCTCAAAGCTTTTTCTAGCCAGTAAAAATATGAATTATGAGCATATTTTTTTAGAAAAGCTCTGCGCTGAATTTTGTTTTGTGGTAAATTCATTTCATCAGAATAAAGGTGTGAGTTTTTTAGTATACCAATCAAATCCAAAGTGATATTCTCGACATCGGGCAAATGGTGTGAGTGAGTGTTAATAATTTGTATCGTATTAATAAAAGTATTTAAATCATCTTTTATACGCTGAACTGTCAAAATAATGCCTCCAAACAAATGTGTATTCAAAAAATAAATGTAAACTAATTATACTATATTATGTCGACATTTGTAAATGAAAATAATAAAAAAAACAAAAAGTTTACAATAAAACAGCCGACATGTTAAATGTCGGCTGTAAACAAGTTATTTAACCTAAGTGTTGTTAACTTCATATAAAATAAATCCATATTTCTCAAGTACAAAGGAGCGTGCATTGCTCACATAGTCAGAGGAAACTAAAATTTTTCCGTCCACACTAAATGATGTTTTCTCACCGAAATTTATTATCGCACGAAGTTTTGTACGACCGTAATTACGAGAAATTCTAATGAAGTTGTGATGAGTACGAACTTTCATATCGCCAATTTTTAGCGCTTGTGAAGTCGATTTAATTTTTGCAAGCTTTTTAAAAAAGTTAAGAATATTATAGTCTACTTTATCCCAAGAGAAAAACATGCGATTAAATGGGTCAGAAAACCCCTGCATACCGATTTCATCACCATAATAGATACAAGGACTGCCTGGTAAAATGAATAGCAAAAACGCAGCTACTTTTAGCTTAGGTATAGTCTTAAGCAGACGAGGCTCAGACAGCCTTCTGTTGTACTGTTCGTTTTTATCCATAGGAAATTCTTTATCCCCTAATGCTGTTAATATTCTAGCAGTATCATGGGTTGAGAGTATGTTCATCGTACAGTCGAGAATTTTTTTGGGGTAGTTTTCACAGATTGTCATGATAGAATTTGCAAATTCTGCAAGGGAAATATGGTGGTTAATTAAAGCTATTATCGCATTTTTAAATGGGTAGTTCATTACAGAATCAAGTTCATGTGCTGTGAAATAAGTGCGTAGATTTCCATAACTTTCTTTATTGGAGGCATCTTCCCACACCTCGCCAATTACTATGGAATCAGGTTTTATTTCCTTACAACGAGCATTGAGCCGCTGGAGAAAATGTGCAGGTAGCTCATCCGCCACATCAAGCCTAAATCCATCAGCACCATTTTTAAGCCAGTATGCAATCACGCTATTTTCATCTTCTATGATGTAGTTTATAAAATCAGGGTTGTCCTTTTTGATATTAGGTAGGGTATTGATACCCCACCAGCTTGTATAATTGTTATAGTCATCGAAATAGTACCAACTCCGATATTTTGAGTCACGGTTATGATACGCCCCGTCAGAAAACATATTATTTATATCAAAATAAATACTGTTTGAGCCTGTGTGCGAGAATACACCATCTAGTATTATTTTAATCCCCATTTCGTGCGCCTTATTACAAAGGTCCTGGAAATCTTCAAGAGTACCAAGCATCAGGTCGACACGTTTGTAATCAGCGGTATCGTAACGATGGTTTGAGTAAGAAAAAAATATGGGGTTTAGATAAATAACATCAACACTAAGCTCTTTGATATAAGGAAGCATATAGGCTATCCCTTTTAAGTTACCACCGTAAAAATCATTATTTTGTACAATGCTGTTTTCATCGGGTAAATAAGCAGGAATATCACTAAGATTTGTGTGCACAGAATAAGGTTTTAACTTATAACTTAAATCGCAGTCGCCATACTTATAAAATCTATCAGGGAAAATCTGATAATACACATTTCCACGAAATTCATCGCTTAATTTTAATTTATTAGGATAACAAGTTAGCTGCCATTTTTCACCGATACCGATATTTGTGTCATGATATCCGTGTTTGTAGAGAAAAAATTGCGTATCTGTAGCTACAATATCGAAATAATATTTATAAAGTCCGCATGTATCAAGCGCAAAATTAATTGTGTAAGTTTGATAATCATCTTCTGTTTTGACATACTCCATCAGAAAACGTTTTTGCAGTTCATTATAATAATTATCCAAGCAAAGATAAACTTCTTTAGTGTTACAGTGCACGGGAATTTTGATGAAAATAGTACAATTTTCCCCACGCATTAGTGCACCAAAAGGAGTTTTATAGTTCAAATTCTTGCTATCATATAAAATATTCATAAAATCGATTTATCCATGAAATGGAATAATCTTCCCCCTCGGAATTCTAAAACGAATTTAATCTGCCGATTTGAATAATCGGCAGATTATGATAAATGAAAAAGTTTATTTAACTGGAGTGATGTCCCAAATGTTGTTTG
>CAYJII010000031.1:25623-30358 GCA_964370225.1 uncultured Oscillospiraceae bacterium
TTGCATATTGTTGGACTGACCTATCAGAAGAGAAGAAGCCAGATTTTGCAATATTATATAAAGACATATTCATGAATTTACGTTCATCTAAATATGTTTTTGCTATTTTTTCATGCGTATTTTTATATGCGTCAAAATCAGCTATAGTCATGTATGCATCAGGTGTTCCAAAATGTCCTGTTAGCAGTGAGTTATAGATATCACTAAAATCAGAACCTAAAACACCGGATGTAAGCATATCTAATACTGCTCTTAAATCAGGGTTGTCATTTAGGAATTCATGTGGGTTGTATCCTCTTCTCCAAAGCTCATCAACCTCAGGTGCAGTCATTCCGAATAAGAACATATTTTCCTCAGTTACTTGCTCTAAAATTTCAACATTTGCACCGTCTAAAGTACCTACAGTAACAGCACCGTTCATCATAAGCTTCATGTTACCTGTACCCGAAGCTTCTTTACCAGCGATTGAAATTTGCTCAGAAATATCAGCTGCAGGGATGATAATCTCTGCAAGTGAGACTTTGTAATCCGCTATAAAGACTACTTTAAGTTTTGAGTTTACGTCTTTATCGTTATTTACAAGGTTTGAGATAGCATCGATTAGTCTAATGATTTGTTTTGCCATTATATAACCAGCAGAAGCTTTTGCAGCAAAAATGAATGTTCTTGCTGGAACTTCCAGGTTAGGATTTTCTTTTAATTGGCGGTATAAATGCATGATATGCAGCGCATTTAATAGCTGGCGTTTATACTCATGTAAACGCTTAACTTGAATATCAAACATAGAATTTGGATTAATTTTTATTCCGTTTGCTTTTGAAATATAATCACGCAAACGTAGTTTGTTTTCATACTTAATTTGCTTTAATCTAGCTAATACGTCTGGATTATCATAATAATCCAAAAGTTTTTCTAAATCATTAGCGTTTTCAATAAAACCATCACCAATCAGCTCTTTTAGATAAGAGGTTAGCAGTGGGTTTGATTGACACAACCAACGTCTGTAAGCTATACCGTTTGTAACATTGGTGAATTTATCTGGAGAGATATTATAAAAGTCTTTAAATACACTCTTCACTAAGATATTGCTGTGCAGTTTTGAAACACCATTAACTTTTTTACAAGCAACTAAGCATAGATTAGCCATTTTAACTTCATTATGAGCAATAATGGACATGTAATCGATTTTAGCGTAGTCGTGAGGATAAATCTTATGAAGCTTTTCTATAAATCTCCTGTTAATCTCACAAACAATTTGGAATATCCTAGGTAGTTGCTCGTTAAATAAAAATTCAGGCCAACGCTCCAAAGCTTCGCTCATAACGGTGTGGTTAGTGTAATTGATAGTATTTTGTACTATATCCCAAGCTTTATCCCAAGTAAAACCAAACTCATCAAGCAATATGCGCATCAATTCTGGAACACATAAAGCAGGGTGGGTATCGTTAATGTGAATAGCCACTTTTTTAGGTAAGCTTTCGATACAGTCATACTTATCCATATGCTTTCTTATAATTTCGCTTAAAGAAGCGCATACGAGCAAATACTGTTGTCTTAAACGTAATCTTTTGCCATTAATATGGTCATCAGCAGGGTACAAAACTTTTGTAATAGATTCTGCGATAGTATTTTCTTCGATAGCTTTTACATACTCGCCTCTAGAAAATGCGTGCATATCCATTTTTTGCGGTGATTTTGCACTCCACAATATAAGTTTATTTACCGTGCCACTATCATGCCCTGAGATAAATAAATCATATGGTACAGCTAAAACTTCTTCATAATCGACATGTTCTGCTTTGTACACGCCATCAATCAAAGTTTCATGAACTCTACCACCAAATTTAACTAAGCAGGAATCGCCACGTCTACGGTTAAGCCAAACGTCGCCTAGCTCCAGCCAGTTATCGGGGTACTCCATTTGCCAACCATCAATGATTTGTTGTTTGAATATCCCAAACTCATAGCGGATTGAATAGCCAGTGAAAGGGTAGGATTGGGTAGTAGCGGCATCCATAAAGCATGAAGCTAATCTGCCAAGACCGCCATTTCCAAGGCCAGCATCTGGCTCAAGAGCATATAGTTCATCGATGTCTAAATTATAGTCATCTAGCACTTCGATAAATAAATCCTCCATCCCAAGATTTGTAATATTATTTCTCATAGAAGTTCCAACTAAAAATTCCATTGACATGTAATAAACTTCTTTTGAATCTTGTGCTTGACATTTATCATAAAAGTCTTTTCTATTACGACCTAAAATATCTTTAACTACAAGACAAACAGTTTTGTATATTTGTTGCTTAGTCGCTTCATCAATATAACACCCATATTGATGGATACATTTGTCATTTAATTGCTGTGCTAATAGTTCTTTATTCATATAATTTTTCGCCTCCGTGAAATATTACTGATATAGATATATGCAAATATGATACTTTTATCCATATAAATTATACCACGAAAAGCGAAAATATAATAGTCACATAATGTAAAGTTATTGTAATATATTATAGCTATCTTTGGCTATATTGCTTTATTTTACTAAGTTTTTATACATCAATTGGTACTCTTCCGTCGGTTTTTGCCAACTACAGTCATATTTCATAATAGAAGTTATGACTTTCTTCAGCGCAGTTTTATCTTCATAAAACTCTAATGCTCTGTCGATAGCACCAAGCATATCATGAGCATTGTATAGTTTAAATGTAAACCCAGTACCTTTAAGTGTTTTAAGATCAATAGGAGGCACTGTGTCGACAAGTCCACCTGTTTCGCGAACTATTGGAATAGTACCATATCTCATGCAGATAAGCTGTGATAATCCACAAGGTTCGCTTTTTGAAGGCATTAGGAATAAGTCACTACCTGCATAAATTTCGCTTGCAAGAGTAGCGTTAAACATGATGTTTGCAGAAACTTTGCCTTTGTATTCCCATGACAATCTTTTAAATAAATCTTCAAATTTAGCATCACCAGTACCTAGGATTACTAGTTGGATGTTTCTGCTGAGCAAATCATGAGCGATGTACTCAAGTAAATCTAAGCCTTTGTGTGAAACAAGTCTAGTAATCATGCTGACAACAGGAATGCTCTCGTCAACGTTTAAACCTAGTTTTTCTTGCAGATAAGCTTTGTTTTTATATTTAATATTAGTTTGTCCAGGTTTATAGTTAAACTGGATTTTTTTATCTTTAAACGCGTTAAAGATATCACAGTCGATACCATTTACGATTCCATCCAATTTTTCTGAGTTATTGCGCAAACAATGCTCAATTCCATGCGCAAAATACGAGTGCATAATCTCTTGTGAGTAGGTTTTTGATACAGTAGTAACTTTATCAGACAGCTCAATTGCTCCTTTCATAAAGTTTGTGCAGCCGTTGTAATCAAGAATTTGTCTATATTGAGGTGGCAAAGCGATAACATCATCATAAAATGGGTGTGGGAAAATGCCTTGATACTCGATATTGTGGATAGTGAAGATTACTTTAATGTCTGCAAAGCGTTTCATATGGCAGTAACTTGATTTTAGGTAAACAGGGAGCATTGCAGTTTGCCAGTCATGGCAGTGTATAATCTCAGGAGTGAAATCCATGTGCAGTAGTGCTTCTAAAATTGCACGCGAGAAAAACGCAAAGCGCTCGCCATCATCGTAATAGCCATAATAGCCATCACGCTTAAAATAGTAGTCGTTGTCAATGAAGTAATACTGCAAGTTATCTTGCTTTGATTTCGCTTTAAAAAGACCACAATGCTGGTTTCTCCAAGATAGTGGAACGGAAAAATCAGTGACAAATTCAATATCAAAGTTCGGATTTGTTTTAATTGATTCATAGAAGGGGAGGAATAAATAAATTTCATTTTCTTTGTTTTTTGCAAGCTCCACTGGAAGCCCTTGGATAACATCACCTAAACCACCTGTTTTGATGTAAGGTGCGCCCTCACTTGCTGCAAATAATACTTTCATTTTATGCTCCAATCCGCCGATTATTACGGCATATATTTCAAACTTCCTGCCAATTTTGACAGAATTTAATATACAAAAATAATTAGATATGAAATTTCGCTTTAATTTTCAAAAAAGAGGCTTTTTAAAAAGCCTCTTTTTATCTTAGATTTTTTGCTTTTTATTAACAATAACAGGATTGTTTTCTGCACCGATTAAAGTTTTCTGTGGTGAAATAATAACTTCTTTATCCAAGATTACATTTTCAAGATTAGCACCATTTCCAACAACAGAACCTTGCATGATAATACAGTTTTTAACTACAGCGTTCGGAGCGATTTTTACACCCCTGAAAATTATTGAGTATTCAACTTTACCGCTAATTCTGCAACCATCTGCAATTAGGCAGTCGTTAATCTCTGCTGTGTCGTTATAAAAAGTAGGTACTTCATCCAAAACTTTTGTATAAATTGGATTTTGTGGGTCAAAAATATCTTTTCTAACTTTTGAGTCTAACAATCTGAAATTGTTTTTGAAGTATGAGTTAACATTATAGTTTCTAAGTACAGTTTTCTTGAACTCAAAAACATTAATGCTAAGATTATTTTGGTTAAAGCGCTTTTGGATATAATCTGATTCTAAGTCATAATATCCATGAGCAACACCGTCTTCAATCAAATCGATTAAATGTTGTGTTTTAATTATGTACATCCCCATACCACGTAATGCGTTTTTAGTAAATTTGCAGTTAGTTTTAATATCAACTACATTACCATCGCAATCATC
>CAYJII010000032.1:0-29507 GCA_964370225.1 uncultured Oscillospiraceae bacterium
ACGAGGCTCAAATAATTAGCGAAAGAACAAAAGATATTTTAAGCTATATTGATGAGAATTTTACAAACCAAGATATGTGCCTTGACCTGCTTTGTGAGAAATTTAAAATTCATCACAACACATTGTCTACTATATTTAAAAAAGAAACAGGTCAAAATTACAAGGATTATTTGACGGGAAAAAGAATTTCTGCTGCAAAAAAGATGCTCATTAAACAACCAAATTTAACAGTTACACAAATTGCTAGCGAAGTAGGATATAGGAATATATCATACTTTATTAAGTGCTTTAAAGAGCAGGTAGGGATAACCCCCAATGCGTTTAAGAAAGAAGTTAGCAAGAAAAATCATTGGTCAAATTAAACACATAATTGCAGCTAACTTAAAAAATATATTATGCACATTGCTGAGGAACATTAGTTTTTTGTCATTTTACATTAGAAAATTAGTGTAGAAAAATATCTTTTTTGCTGATATAATTTTATATGCAAATGCGAAAATTAAATAATTAAGGCGGATTGAACACCCTTATTAATTTATAGGCTTTATTATATAAAGTCTATTTTTATAACAACCAGGTTAGCTACATCTAACTGAATGATTAACAGTAGAAAGGATAGTTGTTACGATGAAATACATACAAGAAATTGAAAAATTTATTCAGGTTATGAGTAAAGAAAATGAAGTTCCTGAGTTCTTTACCGATGCGCTACTTAAGTTTAACGAACGTATTGAAAACAGCAGTTTAAAAAAAGTCGGAATAATCGGCGACAGTTATTATAGCCTTTATGTTAGGGCGTATGGGTTAATGCCCGTGCTATTAAGTGGAGGCAGTTACTATACAGGTGAAAACACCGGACATATTTTTCCGCAAATCAGTGACCCGATTGCGAAATCTTCAATAGGTTTGCTTTTAGATCCAGAGCTGGATTTGCTTAGATCGCTTGACGCTGTCCTTATAGTTATTAAAAATGACAGCTACAAAAAAGCTACTGCATATTTAAAAGATATGGGAATTAAGGTTATTCAAGTAGAGACCAATCCTTATTTAGTAGAGAAAGTACCTTTTAACTTTTATAAGCAGCAGCTAATTGTATTAAACGAAATAAGTAAACTTAAACTGGGTTTATTTAATGAAAAGATATTTACATACGAGCTAAAAGCATTTGAGAGTGCTTATGAAATTATTAATTCTGACAAATGGAATGCTCTTTCTACCACTGCACAGAGCTTGCTCATCTACGCATTGCACGCGACTGATAATAAAGAAGAGTGGTGTGACGAGGCAGAAAAGTATTTAGAATCATTTGAAGGAAAAGAGTTTGAGCAGCAAGTATTGTTAATGGGGTCAGAAATTACAATGCCAAACTATAAGGTGTTTCAAATTTTCAATGATATTGGAATAAATCGATTTAAAAATGAATGTCTAACACTCCCAGATTATTCGGAAATAGATGCAAGTTCAGGAGCACTAAGTCTTTTGGGGAAATGCTTAGAGTTTCAATATAAAAATTCATTTTCCCCACAAACAGTATGTGCTGTAGACAAAGTAGTTTTTCCTGAAAATACAAAAGGGATAATTTACTATTTGCTCAAAGGACAAGTGTCTGAGGCTTATCAAGCAGAGCGCATGGAAGAGCTTGCTATTGAGCAAGGAATACCTTTTTTATGTATAGAGACAGATTACACTTATACTGATAAAGAACAAGTAAGAATTAGAATTGAAGCCTTTTATGAGATGCTAAGCAGCCTGCAAAATAATAAGGTTAGAGTTACAAGTCAAGGAGGGTAATAATGTTATATTTGATAAGCGCAATAAATTTACTTAAAAATGTACTAGTAAAACTATGGTCTTTTAAATTAATAAAAGTTTTAGTAATAGGCTGGTTTGCAATTTATCTTGTGTGGGGATTTGGAAGCAGTGTACTCAGCAGACTTTCAAGTCAAGGGATGCTTGAGCTACCTAGTTTTCTCAATTTATCTGTGATGACAAGCGATAATACGCAAGATGACGACATCAATAGCGGTGAAATTATGCTCATCTCTACAAACAACGTAAGCACAAATGGAGCTATACTGATATCGGCATCAAACGTGAATATGGCTCAATTTGTTTCTGAGCTTGCTTTTATTTCATATAATCCTAATTATACAAAAAGCGGAAAAACTACGGCAGGTGTTTTAGGCGCATTAATCACATTAGCGAGTGTTTTCGGGCCTGGGATTGTATTAATAATAATTGTGCTTTTTGTTCAAAAAGCATTGTCTGACATGAAAGCGCCACCCTTGCCTATTATTTACTCAAAAGATGACGCAGATGAAGTAATAGTAGAAGATTACAGAATGCCAATGCTTTATACGAAAGGAGAATCAGAAGAATATGAAGACGACGAAGAAGACGAAGACGACAACGAAGACGACGAAACCACTCAACTCAAAGCTGATGGTGAATAACAAAATTACGATATTTAGACTGATTTTTCTTTTTGTAATTTTTTTATTCTTAACTTTTGCTGGCTTTTTTATAGGAAGATATAGAGATGTTGTGTTGCCAATTTTTGACTGTGAATATGTTGGCGGCGGCACTACAAGAGGTATATGTATTGCATTAATTGATTTTAATAAAAACCTCACGCTAACCTTTGCTATATCTATGATTGTATGTGTAGTATTAATGTTTGTTTTTGGACGTTTATGGTGTGGCTATATCTGTCCTATGGGTTTTTTCCAAGACGTACTTACCATTGTAAGGCAAAAACTTAAAATCCCTCAATTAACAATCCCGCAACAAGTAAAACCGATTGTCACCTTAGTAAAATGGTATTGTGTGTTTTACATATTGTTTTTTGACTTATGCAAGGTTTGTCCTGTGCAGTATTTCACCGTTCCGGTTGGTGGTTATACCAGCAATGGCGGAGGCGGAGGCTGGGCATATATTTGGGCGGTTGTTCTTGTGCTTCTCATGACACTTAGTGACAGAGCGGGTTGTAGAATTTGCCCTATAGGAGCACTAACAGGCTTAACTAACAAAATAAGCGGAGCAAGAATTAAAAAATGTGGTGCAGCGTGTACACATTGTAGAGCTTGTTTAGAGGCTTGTCCTATGGATATTCAAGAGATATACGAAGAGAGAGAAAAAGAAGATTTAACTTGTCAAGAGTGCATTTATTGCATGAAGTGTATTGAGGTTTGCCCTGAAAAAGATGCTCTACGTTTTGAGCTATTCGGCAAAACAATTCTTAATTCAAGAAGGTTAACAAGAGAGGCTAAATACGATAATATTTTAGCTTATGAAGCGATAACTGATGCTGAGGTGGAAAATGGAAGAGAGAACTAAACAACGATACAGTAGAAATATCAAGAGAATAGCCAGTACTACAATAGCGGAAGTAGCTAAAAACTTAGAGATTGATTTTTATAAAGAAGTGTACCAAGATGCATTTTGTAAATTCGAAGCAACTGATAAAACTTACATAGGCTCATACTGCGTAATGATTCCTGATGAAATAATCTATGCTTTAGGCTATAAACCGCTTAGAATGTGTGCAGGTCATCAAATTCCAGCGTTGGTAGGAGAGGAAATGATACCTCGAGACGCTTGCCCGCTTATAAAGGCTGCTGCAGGATTTCAGGCAATGCAAATTCTTCCTATGTACAATCAGTGTGAGCTTGCAATAATGCCAATGACATGCGAAGCAAAGCGCAAAAGTGTGGAGGTTTTATCAAAGTACTTACCTGTAATACCTATGCCTATTCCAGTGTCAAAAACCAACAGCGACTTTGAAGAAACAGTATCAATGATAACTTCTTTAGTAAAAACATTAGAGATACAAACAGGTGAAAAACTTACATCTAAGGCTTTGGTGCAAGCTAGTAAAGATATAAATGCGGCGCAAAAACAAGCGTATTTGCTAAATGAGAAATTATACTCTCCCAACCCGCAAATTAAAGGCTCAGAGGTAATGTTTGTACTGAATAGCTTTATTTATTCAGACCCTAACGAATGGGAGATTGCAACAAGAGAGCTACTTAAAAGAATTGGTGAGAAAGAAGAAAATTCAAAAGCGCGTAAAAGAAATAAACCAAGAGTGTTTATAGCTGGTTCGCCTATCAGTTTCCCTAATTTCAAATTACCATTAATGCTAGAGAGCTTAGGCGCGCAGATAGTGGGAGATGAGTCTTGTCTTTCTGGAAGACTTCTTCATGACCCTGTAGTGCCAATGGATTTCAGCAAAACAAGTATGATAAGAGCTTTAGCTGCAAGATATATAGCGGCGTGTACTTGTCCTGTTTTTGATAATTTGGAAGACCGATTTGCAAGCTTAAAAACTAAGTTGGATTTATCCAAAGCAGAGGGTATTATTTATCATGTGTTACGTGGCTGTGTACCATACGACTTTGAATTAGCGGCAGTTGAAGAATTTGCAGAGAAAGAAGGTATTCCACTTTTAAGAGTGGAAACAGACTTTAGCACAGAAGATGTTGAGCAAATCAAAATTAGGTTTGAGGCATTTGTTGAGATGATAGACCATAGAAGAAAATCAGCAAAAAATAATAAATAGGAATATAAAGGCTTTGTTAAGATAGACTTAAAAGAAAAATTTATCGTTTTACTTAGCAGAGATAATGGTAAAGAAGGGAATGTTTTATGGGGGAATATTATTTAGGTTTTGATGGGGGCTCTACATATATAAAAGCAGCACTTATTAAAGATAATCAAGTTATTGCAACAAAGGTGCTTTCTACAGGGATTGATAACGATGCTACTTGTGATAAAATGCTTGAAGAAATTACAAAAGAGGCTGGTATTTCGGCAGAGGATATAGCGTATGTAACAGCAACAGGATATAGCAGACGCTCGATTTCGCTTGCAGACGATACTATCTCAGAGATTACTGCCCATGCCTACGGAACAAGACTGACTTCGCCTGATGGAACACCTCCAGCAATGGTAATTGATATAGGCGGACAAGACAGCAAAATAATAGCACTAGACCCAAACGGTGGTGTTAAAAACTTCATTATGAATGATAAATGTGCCGCTGGTACAGGGAAATTTATAGAAGTTATTGCTGACATATTAGAGACTACTATTGACAAAGTAGCTGATCACTCTTCAGAGAGTATGACACCTTGCCAAATTAATTCAACTTGTGTTGTTTTTGCTCAAACAGAGATAATATCGTTAATAGCTCAGAAAAAATCAAGGGCTGATATTTTATGTGGAATGCATATTTCGATGGCTAACAGAATTTCAAAATTGGCAAGAAAATACATGGGCAATGGAAGTGTTCTTATGACAGGTGGCGGAGCACTTAATGATGGGTTAAGAATTGCGATAGAAGATGCATTAATGTGCGATGTTATAGCTGCAAATCACCCTCAATTTAATGGAGCGATAGGAGCAGCACTAATAGCTTCAGAACAAAAAGAAGCAGCAAACGCGTAACAACTCATTTAATTTTAGTTTGATAAAGCAACTATATTTAGATTGCTTTTCAATATAAAAAATTGTTTTATGTAAAAGACTGAATTTTGCATAAGAAAAAGTGAAAGGAATTTAGAGATGAAAAAAATAATTAGCGTATTAACAATTGTATTATTGATTGGACTAACAACAATAATTCCAGTATTTGCAACAGAGCAAGAAAGTGGAGAAAGAGAAAACAATACTAACACAGAACAAAATGTGGAGCTTCCAACAGCAGAAGATTACAACATCGTAACTAACGATGATTTAACAGTAACATTTGAACGTGCAGACGGCTCTATTATGGCTAATGTTAACGTGACAGTTAAAAACACAACAGCTGGTCAAGATGGCGACATCAGCCGTGATGAACATGCAACAGATGAAAACGGAGTTTTCGATTATAGCCAGTGGATAGATAATGACGTTGCTATTTTAAGAGTTACCGATTCTGTTTTGGGTGGCACACTAGAATACAATATTGAATCAGGCGAAATTAATATCGAAGCTGGTAAATCAAACAATGGCGGTGGCGATAGAGGCACAGCTACACAATCGTCCGTAACAATGTACATAATTGCAGGAGCAGTTGTAGTTGTAATAGCTATCGTTGCTGTAATAATTATATTAAAACGCAAGCAAGCTAAGAAAAGATTTGAAGAGCAAGCTAAGAAAAAAACAAAAAAGAAATAAAGTTAACGGGTGATTAAATGAAGTTATTAACAACTCATGAAGATTATCTTAAAGCTATGTTGATACTAGAAAATGAAAAAGGGCATGTTAGAAATGCAGATTTAGTAAATTACTTTGGTTATACTTTTCCGAGTATAACCAGAGCAATTTACGTATTAGGGCAAGGTGGATATCTATACAAAGATGGAAACAGAGATATTATTTTAACAGAAAAAGGGCGAGCTGTTTCTAAAGCATTGCTCGAAAAACATTTGTTTTTTATGGAATTATTTGTATCAATAGGAGTAGAAAAAGATATTGCTTTAAAAGACGCTTGTAAAATTGAGCATGCAATAAGTGAAGAGACGTTTGAAAAATTAAAAATATATCATTCACTATAATTTGCTTAGTGGTATAGGTGTATTTTGTTATGGCAATAGGGAAAAGGGTGTATTAATGGATATATTAGCAGTTTTTTTAAGTGTAAGTTTAATGGGGTTTACTTGTAGTGCCGGGTGTAGTTCTGCAACTACACCGTTTATTTTAGGAAGCCTATTAGGAGAGGGTAAAGATATTAAAGAAAGCAGAAAAGCTATAATATTTTTCTCGCTTGGCAAAATAATAGCATATTCACTTTTTGGATTGCTATCGGCAATTTTCGGCTCTGTTGTTTTAAGCTTTATCGAGGAAAGCTATCCTAATATTACTATTTGGATTGTAAGAGTGTTTACAGCGCTATTTGGCGTATGGCTTATTTATCAAGCTTTAAACGGTCTGCTCTCAAAAAAAGAAGCACAATCCTCGTGTTCGTCCTGTCCTTCTAAGTGCAACTCTAAAAAACTCCCAAAATTTGCAGAATATAAGCAGTTTTGGGTTTATATTGCAGTGGGAGCATTATATGCAGCTATTCCTTGTGCTCCTCTTGTTACTTCTTTAACTTTTGCTAGCACTATGACACCTGTTTTAGGTATGCTTTTATTAACTGTTTTTAGTGTGGTGAATTCTATTTTACCCGTAATAATTTATGCTACTTTAGTAGGGATGGCTAATAAAGAGTTTACTAAAAAAACGCCCAAAATGCTTAATTACATTAAAATCGTGGGTGGAATTGTTCTGCTTTACATTACGGTTGCAAAAGTATAATACTTGTTTTAAAGAGATAAAAGAAAGGTTGCCATACAAAATGTTTGTACAATGTTTTATGGCAAAGGGATAGTAATATGAAAATTTTATATGATGCAAAAAGCGATACTGAATATATTATAACAAAAACACCCGAGAATGCTTTACTGACTACTTTGGGTGTGTTTGTAGATTCTAAAATAAAAAAAATAGCCACATATAGAGGTGGCGGACCTGTTCTAATTTTAGTTGATACAAGAGAGGTAGCTATTGGTAAAGACATAGCTAAATATATTGAAGTAGAAGAACAAGGAGAAAGATAAATGAGTAATTGCCATAACGAAAACTTAGCTCATGACCCTAAAGTGTATAATGAAAAAAATAAGATTTTACTTATGGGAAATCCTAATGTAGGCAAGTCTGTAATTTTTTCAGATTTAACAGGCGTTCATGTAGCCAGCTCAAATTATGCGGGAACAACAGTAAATTATACTAAGGCAAAAATAAAAGTTGATGAAGTTGAATATCAACTGATTGATGTGCCAGGTACATACTCGCTTGAGGCAACATCTGAGGCTGAACAAGTAGCGGTTAATTTTATGAAATCCGAAATTAGTGCTGTTATTTGCGTGTTAGATGCAACAAACCTAAAGCGCAACTTGAATTTAGCTTTACAAGTATTAAAATATGATGTTCCTATAATTTTTTCACTCAACCTTGTAGATATTGCTGAGCGTAAAGGAATTGTAGTAGACGAAAAAGTTTTAGAAAAAGACCTAGGCGCACCAGTGATAAAAACGGTTGCGGTTAAAAAAATTGGGATAGCTGATTTAAAAGAAGCTTTGTCTAAAGTGCTCAATGCTGCTCAAAGCGACTGCTCATCTTGCTCAAACTGTCCGTCAAACGCAAAAAACATTTCTACTGATTTTAAAACTCAAAAGGAAATGTGGAGCTGTTCGGAGCAAATTGCAAAAAGATGCGTTACTTATAAAACAGGAGAGCCAAAGTTTATAGATAAATTAGGCGAAATGCTCGTAAAGCCAATGCCTGGTATACCTATTGCTTTGTTAGTTATGATATTGGCGCTTGTTGCAATTGTTTTTGGAGGAAAAGGCTTAAGGTCTGCTATATTCTTACCACTTGTAAACGGTGCAATAGTTCCGTTTTTTGAGAGTATAATACCTTCGTTTAATCTACCTGAGATGCTAAATAATATATTAATTGGTGAATACGGAATTTTCGTTATAGGTTTTGAATGGCCGATATCATTAATTCTTCCTTATGTTACGCTATTTTATATAGTATTTACTTTTCTTGAAGACTGTGGCTTTTTACCAAGAGTAGCAGTGCTGTTCGACGGGCTAATGCGCAAAATGGGTATTCAGGGTGGTAGTCTTATTAGTCTTATAATGGGTTATGGATGCGCTGTTCCTGCAATTATTGGCAGTAGGACAGCGACAACAAGAAAAGAGAGAATTATTATCACTGCTATGGTATGCTTTGCTGTTCCATGTATCTCACAGTCAGCAGCGTTAATCTCACTTTTATCCAGCCAATCTATTTTAATGCTTCTAGCAATGTTTTTGCTTTCTTTTGTTATTATTTTTGTAGTAGGAATTGTAACTGGAAAGATGATAAAAGGAAAAATAGATCCAATAGTTATAGAGATTCCGAATTTATTAGTACCTGAGAGAAATGCTTACTTTAAAAAACTGTCAGTAAGGCTAAAAAGTTTTTTGGTGGAGGCTGAGGGGCCGATGCTAATTGCTATAGTTATAGCGGCTGTTTTTAAAGAGTCCGGTTTATTGGATGCGGCGGCTACTTTATTTGAACCACTTATGTCAGGCGTTTTGGGATTACCAAAAGATGCTGTAATATTCTTGCTTCTTGGTATAGTTAGAAGAGAGATGGCAGTTGCCCCTCTTTTAGAAATGTCACTTACATCATTGCAAATTTTTGTAGGTGCAACGGTTTCTTTGTTATACCTTCCTTGCCTATCAGTGTTTGGAATAATTGCAAAAGAATTCAACGCAAAAGTAGCAGTAGCGATAGGTGTCGCAACATTTGTTTGCGCTATATTACTAGGTGGCTTAATTAATTTTGTAGGTCAACTGTTTGTTTAAAATGTATATATTATAAGGGTGATTAGTATGTCTTTTCAATTTGTAAACTCAACCAAAACATTAGAAAATATGATGAGAAAACATAAGTTTTTTCAGAGCATTATGTTCTCATATTATAAGCCAATCGTAAAAAAAGAGGTTTATTTATCTAATGCAAACTTAAATGACAGAATTTTGTGTGTAGGCGGTGGATATTTTCCGTGCACAGCAATTTTGTTTCATAAATTATCTGGTGCAACAGTAACTGTTATTGATAACGACATTGACTCTATAAAACCAGCTAGAGAATTAGTTGATTCTTTAGGACTCTCCGAAAAAGTTATAGTAAAGCACACCGACGGCATTAACATTTCTTCAGAAAATTTTGATATCGTACATATTGCGATGCAAATATCGCCTAAAGAAGATGTTTTTAAAAACATTTATTCACACATGCAAGCCAAATCAAAAATACTTGTTAGAACACCTAAAGAGCATTTAGAGCGTGGTTATCAACCTTTTAAAGATGTGTTAGTGCAGAATTCTTCTGTAAAACAACCTTCATTTAGTAATATTGAGAGTACACTTTTATATGTTAGATAAAAAGTCAAAAAAAAGGTTAGCGCTCAAAATATTAGGGTACGTAACTATAATTGTACTTTTTATAATTATTATAGAAAGTACAGATTTTAAGTCCATAGTAAAGCATTTAAAAAGGGTAGAGGAAAGCACATTTGTTCTGCTCATTTGCCTTCAAGTAATAACACAACTATTACTTGCTTTCCAGTGGAGTAAAATCACTAAAAGAGTAATAGGTAAAAGTTCGTTTATTAAAATACTGTATATTTTCACAAGAGGTAGTGTTATTGAGGCAATTACGCCAGGTGCGAAAATAGGCGGAGAGGCAACAAGAGTTTATTACCTAAAAAAAGATTTCAACTGTAAAACCGTTGAGGCAGTAAATATTGTTTTAATACAAAAGTGCATAAGTATGAGTGTACTGCTTTCGATTTGTGTTATTTCATTTGTTTATCTATGTAGTTTAATTACAATACATCTAAGTGTTTTAGTGCAAGTGCTTATTGCGGTTTTATGCTTAATCTTAATATTTTTTATGGTTAGTTTATTGTTTTTTTCAGAAAAGTTGATAAAGCTGTTTTCCTTAAACGATAATAAACTAATTAATAAAATCAAAGGTTTTATTAAAAATTATAACGACGCAACAAAAAAGCTTAATAGAAAAAGCTGGCTTTTGCAGTTTTCTATTTCTGCTATAGTATGGTTGCTATTCCCAATAAAAATGCTTATTATTGCTCATTCGTTTAGGCTAGATATTCCCTTTCTAATATTGTTGGCTATCACTATGACATCGTACATGATTGGAATGTTTCCAATAACTCCGGGTGGACTTGGTACTTTTGAAGCAACTATGATAGCACTTTTTTCTATTTTATCTATTAACAATGGAGTAAGTGTTGCTATAACGATAATATTTAGATTTATTACACATTGGTTTGTAATTTTAATAAGCTTAGTTTTTGTAGTGGGGTATAAAATAGTTAAGAATATTAAAAGAAGGAAGGCTACATGAAAACAAATGATAAATTACTTTCATATGTTCCGAATACTTGCACATTATTAAATGCAATTTGTGGAATTATAGCATTAATGATAACTGTGTATTACAGAACTCATACTGTGATATACATATCTTGCCTGTTAATTACTATCGGTGTTTTTTTCGACTCTATAGATGGAAGACTTGCAAGAAGGTTAAAAATAAGTTCTCAGTTAGGCAAGGAGCTTGACAGTTTTGCAGACCTTATAACCTTTGTTATAACGCCTGTATGTGTTTTTTTAACTCTGCATTCAATTGGGAATATGATAGAAGTAAGTATAGTTGAAATTTTAATAGGCGCCTTTTATGTTGCGTGTGGTGTTTTTAGGCTGGCAAGATATAATGTGTCTGACCACCTTGCCTATTTTATGGGATTGCCTACTACTTCGGCTGGAATATTGATGAGCGTATACATTTTTTTATCCAACTATTTTTCAGCGTCTTGGGCTAACTCTAAAGTGTACACAGTTTGTAGCTTTGCATTTATTATTCTATTAGGAATAGCGATGGTGTCTAATTTTAAAGTAAAAAGATTATAATGGAGGTTGCTTTGCGCAATAAAATCAAAAATAATAAGAAGATAGTGATTGTTATTTTGTCGGTGCTTTTGGTGCTGATAATAATTCCAAGTTTAATAACATTTTTTATTTATGATTATTACTTTGGAAAAAGAATAATTCACGATAATACATATTTTGAGTATTTATCTGAGCAAAACATAAACTTTGTTAAAGAGGAGATAAGTTTTAATTCAGATAATAATCAAGTATTACACGGAGCATTTTACTCGCAGACTGGTAATGATACCCCAAAAGGCCTTGTGGTTTGGGTGCATGGCATGGGTGTTAGTCATGAGAATTATTTGGCAGAGATAGAGTGGCTTACTAAAGAAAATTATGTGGTATTCTCATATGACAATACTGGAGTAGAAGACAGCGAAGGTGACACGTTAAAAGGCTTAACTCAGGCGCCGATAGATTTAAAATATGCACTTGATTACTTAAAAGACAGCGAGCAGTATAATGAGCTTCCGACTATTTTGGTCGGCCACTCATGGGGTGGTTTTGCAGTATCGGCAGTGTCAGAGTTAGGATTGCCGTTTGAGGTAGATGGAATTGTGAGCTTAGCAGGATTTTGGCAAAATGTTAATGTAATTGAGGATATTGCTAAAAATTATGTTGGAGAAACAGTTATGTTAATTCATCCGTTTTTGGTGATTTACGAGAAAATGATTTTTGGAGAAAACGCTGCTCTAAATGGGCTTGATGGTCTCTCGAATACTAATGCGCCTGTACTTATGATACATAGCAAAGATGACGAAGTAGTTAGTTTTGATGGCAATTTTGAGGTGTATAAGGAAATGTATGAGGAAGACCCAAGGTTTACGTTTATAGAATATGAAGATAGTGGGCACAAGCTGACTGTCAACGCAGATTCTTACGAGCGAATACATGATATTATGCACCACCAAGTAGAGCATGATGAAAACAGTGAAGAATTTTTGAAACTTAATGAAGAAAGATTATCTTTGATAGGTGATTTTAATTTAGATGTAATGAATAATATATTGGATTTTTGCGATGAAATTTGTTCGAGTGATCATGAGTAATCATTTTAATTTAATTTGCTAAATTTAGCTATTTGCTCTAAAGTTTTTTAGAGTGCAGACACTATGCTTTGCACAAAGCGTAGATGGAATAAACCTATATAAAAAAGCAGTTGATTTATCAATTGCTTTTTTATATAGGAGGATAAAATGAGCATAAAGAGCTATACCGCAAAATAATAAATGTTAACTCAATCATACAGTGGAGTTGCATTGTAAAAATTTCTTGATTTTTGTAATAAGATGTGATATAGTATTTTTATTGCTTTTAAGGAGTTGATTTTGTGGATATTGATGTTCAAAATAGAACACTTACCATAGAAATGGCTGAGGAAGCTGGTTTTGACCATGCTGGCTATGCAAAAATAGAGAAAATGGATTTCAGCGCAGAAGTTCGAGCTATGTGCGCTGTTAATAAATGTGGTAGTTATGCAACAAATTGGGCATGTCCCCCAGCGTGTGGAACGCTTGATGAGATTAGACAACGAGTAAAGCAATACGATTACGCGATGATTTTGCAGTCAACTGAGGTCATGGAAGATGACTTTGACTGGGAAGCTATACAGCGAGCAAGCCAAAGATGCGCTACGAGCTTAAATATATTAGCGTCTGAGTTACGCAAGCTGAATAAAGATGTTTTGCCAATGGGTACTGGTGGCTGTAGCAAATGTGATAAATGCACTTATCCTGATGCGCCATGTCGTTATCCTGATGAATTGAATTATAGCATGGAGGCATGTGGTCTTTTTGTAAGTGGTGAGTGTAGAAAAGCAGGTATAAAATACACTTATGGACCGAAAACCATGACGATGAATGCTACTATTTTTGTTAAAGAATAATTTTTTTGAGGTATGTTAATGCAAGGGTATAATTTAATTGTAGTTTACAATAATAAAGAAGACAAAATTTTAATGTGTAGACGTAAAAAAAATCCATATATGGGAATGTCAAATTTTGTGGGTGGAAAAATTGAGAGCCAAGAAGCTTCTAGCGATGCCGCTTATCGTGAATTGCACGAGGAAACTTCCATTTCAAAAGATGACATCACTTTAACACATTTTATGGACATGAAATATTACTTAGAAAACTGCTATGTAGAAGTTTTTGTTGGGAAACTTAACAAAGAAGTGACTTTGGTGGGCGATGAAAACGAACTATACTGGAGTTCATTGAATAATAACTTCTTTGATTTAAATATGTATGCTGGCTCGGGAAATATCGGTCACATATTAGAACTTGTAAATTTTCACCGCACGGATCTTTTAGTGTAATAGATAGTCGAGTTTGACAAAAATTCAAAGTTTTGATAAAATTAAATAGTAGATTACATATGCGTTGTGATTTTCACAGCGCATTATTTATATTAGCGAAGCTAATATAAATCTGCCATGTAGGGCATTCTTGCCCCACGGCAATAAGATCATATGGCGTGCCTAGCAAAGCGAGCACATTTCTAATAAATAACCCAACGGATTAAAATGACATTCCGCTTCATATATTAATATTAATGAGGCGAATAAGCCTACAATTAAGGAGAATTATGATATGAGTAAAACAATTTGCCCTAACGGATATAAAAGCGCACTGGATATTTATGAAACACAAAAAGCAATAGCTACAGTAAAAAGACTTTTTGAGGATAATTTAAGCGGGTCACTGAATTTGCGACGTGTGTCGGCACCACTTTTTGTTGAAGCGAAAACTGGTCTGAACGATGACTTAAACGGAGTTGAACGCGCTGTTGAATTTGATGTAAAAGATGCAGATAAGAACGCTCAAATCGTACATTCGTTAGCTAAGTGGAAGCGTATGGCACTTCACCAATATAGATTTCCTATAGGTGAAGGTCTTTATACCGATATGAATGCTGTGCGCCGTGATGAAGAACTGGATAATATTCACTCAATATATGTTGACCAGTGGGATTGGGAAAAAGTAATTGATGCTTCCCAAAGAAATATCGATATGCTAAAAGAAATAGTACAAAAAATTGTTGATACACTTTGCTTTACAAAAAATCAGATTAATAAATACTACCCAGCGCTTAAAAATACGCTTTCTAATGAAATATCTTTTATTACTACACAAGAGTTGGAGGATATGTACCCAGCGCTTACTCCAAAAGAGCGTGAAAATGCGTATGTAAAAGAGCACAAAACTACATTCCTAATGGGGATTGGTGACAAATTAAGATCTGGAACTAAACACGATGGTAGAGCACCTGACTATGATGATTGGTCGTTAAATGGCGATATTTTGCTATGGAATGATGTTTTAGGCTCAGTGTTTGAAATTTCTTCGATGGGCATTCGCGTTGATGCTGCTAGTATGAAATCACAGCTAGAAAAAGCAAATTGCAACCACAGAAAAGAACTGGTATTCCATAAAATGCTACTTAATGACGAGCTACCGCTTACAATTGGTGGTGGGATTGGCCAGTCACGACTGTGCATGCTATTGCTCGAAAAAGCGCATATAGGCGAAATCCAAGTTTCAGTTTGGGATGACATCACGCTAGAAACATGCAAAAATGCAGGAATAGAACTTCTGTAGAAAAAAGTCGACGAATAATGCTAAAAACTTCTTATTACTTTTATATATAATCTTTGCGCAGATAAATGTTGTTTTTCATAAAAAAATAAAATTTTTATTGGAAAAGACTTGCTTTATTTGGTAAATTATGGTAATATATATAAAAGATTAAAAATAAGGGGTTTTAACATGAATAGAAAAATTAAAATTGTATTAGGGGACAATACGTTAAATTTTGGAATACTATGCGCAGACATGTTAACAAAGCTCAATTTTGACGTTATAACTACATCAAAAGACGGAGTTGAAGTATTCAACGCAATAAAGGAGCACAAGCCACATATCGTCATTATGGACGTGTTTATGCCACATATTGATGCAATCGGAATTATAAAAGGTATCAAATGTGCGTATGAAGAATTAAATCCATCGTTTGTGGTAATCAGCTCGTACGAAAATGCTTATGTAGAAAAAGAGACGATTGACAATGGAGCTGCTGAGTACATATTAAAACCATTTGACATCAAACATCTATGCGATAGAGTGAGTGAAATCGCAAAAAAAATTGTGTTAAATGGCGGTAAAAGCTCATTTGGGAACAGTGCTCATGATATCGAAATGATGGTGACTGATGTAATCCATCAAATTGGAGTGCCAGCACATATTAAGGGCTATCACTATCTGAGACGTGCAATTATCTTGTCAATTGAGGATGATGAGATGATAAATTCTGTTACAAAACTTTTATATCCGTCTGTAGCGAAACATTTTAACACTACACCATCACGTGTAGAACGTGCGATAAGACATGGGATTGAGGTTGCATGGGACAGGGGAGATATAGACGTATTAAACCAATACTTTGGGCATACCACGCAAAAAAACAAAGGGAAACCTACTAACTCTGAGTTTATAGCTTTGATTGCGGACAAAATCAAATTGCAAACTCGAAAAAAAGCTGCTATATAATTAAAAGCTGAGGCGAAATTAATCGTCTCAGCTTTTTTTATTTAAGCATATCAAGCAAGTCTTGCTCGGATAATATATTTATTCCTAAATCTTCAGCTTTTTTTAGTTTGCTACCAGCAGCTTCTCCTGCTAATAGGTAGTCGGTTTTCTTTGAAACAGAGGATATTACTTTCCCACCATTTTTCACGATTAGCTCCTTTGCTTCGTCTCGAGTAAAACTGCTAAGCGTGCCGGTAATCACAAAGTTCAAGTTTTCAAGAGTGCTCGATGCAACTTGCTTTTGATAATCGAGTTTCAGCCCGGCTTCTTTTAGTCGAGAAATCATATCTTTTGTATTTTCCATCGCAAAAAATTCTACTATATTGTTTGCAATAACTTCACCAATTGAATCAATCGCAATGATGTCATCTTTTTCTGCGTTCATCAGGCTATCGATATCGCCAAATCTCTCGCAAATAAGCTCACTTGCTCTTTTTCCTACATTCTTTACACCTAGCCCAAATAACACACGTGATAAATCGCTTTGCTTAGAGTTTTCTATAGCTGTGATAAGATTACTTGCTGATTTATCGCCCATGCGCTCTAAATTTGCAACATCTTCGTGTTTTAGGAAGTATAAATCACAGATATTGCTGATGAGGTTATTCTCAACGAGAGCTTTGACGAGTTTGTATCCTAGCCCACTTATGTCCATAGCATCTCTCGAAGCAAAGTGGAAAATCTGTCTTAATGCGACAGCTGGGCAGTATGGATTAACGCATCTTAGCGCCACTTCACCCTCGTTTTTAACAGCGGTTTGCGAACATGATGGGCAAATATTGCTAATTGTATATGGTGTGCTGTCCTCTTCGTGAGAGATGGACATAAGCACTTCTGGTATGATGTCCCCAGCTTTTCGCACCACGATTTTGTCGCCAATGCGGATGTCTTTTTCTGTAATATAATCTTGGTTATGGAGTATTGCACGTGAGACTAGCGAGCCTGCAAGCATGATAGGTTTGAAAACTGCTGTAGGTGTAAGAACCCCTGTTCTACCAACACTTATCTCGATATCCTCGAGTGTTGTGTTCTTTTCTTCTGGTGGGTACTTAAATGCGAGTGCCCAGCGTGGAAATTTTGTGGTTGAGCCAAGAATTTCTCTTTGCGCAAAGTCGTTAATCTTAATAACGGCTCCGTCGATATCAAACTTATTTTTATCTCTGCTCTCGCCAATTTTTTCAACAGCTGAGATTGCTTTATCTATATCACTACAAACTGTATAATTAGGTGAAACTTTAAAACCTTGCTCCTTAAGGTATTCAAGCGAACTTTCATGATTAGTAAAACTTTTGCCTTCAATTTGCTGGATATTAAACACGAAAATATCCAGATTTCTCTGTGAAGTGATTTTCGGGTCTTTTTGTCTCAGTGAACCTGCGGCAGCATTACGTGGATTTCTGAAAGTTTTCTGCTCGTTTAAAATTTGCATTTCTACAATTTCAGAAAAAACAGCCTTTGACATGTACACTTCGCCACGCACCTCCAAATATTCTACAGGAGTTTTCAGTTTTTTTGGAACAGACTTTATTGCCTTTAGATTAAGCGTTACATTCTCGCCTACATTTCCATCGCCCCTAGTAGAACCGCGAGTGAAAACTCCATTTTCATACTCAAGCGAAACAGAGAGACCGTCAATTTTCTTTTCGACAATGTACTCAAACTCAGTCGCACCCAATGCTTTTTTTACCCTATTATCAAAATCGCGCACTTCCTCGTAAGAAAAAGCGTCCTGTAGTGAGCCCATTTGCACGGTGTGCACTACCTCCTCAAACTGGGTTAGAAGAATTCCACCAACATTTTGTGTAGGTGAATTTGAAAGAATTAGTTGAGGGAACTGACTTTCAATTTCTTTTAGTTCATTCATGAGTTTGTCGTATTCATAATCCGAAATTTGTGGATCATCTAGCACGTGATAATTGTGCGAATGTTCATTTAATAAGTCCACTAGTTCGCGGATTTTATTTTTCGCTAATTCTATTTGCATGGTATTACTCCTATATATTTAAAAATTTAGTCTTACTACAATATTATTGTATCTAATTATATCATATTTACATAAAAAATTACAATATATTATTCATTTTAGATATCTTTTAGTAAATTAAAATAAAAATTCTTGCAATTATTGCAAAAAAAATATATAATTAATAGTGTGAACTTTTTTATTTTAAAACTTGACGATTTTAAATGAATTAATAATATATTGGAGGAAAAAAATGATGGACAACAATAATTTTAAGAAATCTGTTTTCGGAGGATTTGACCGTAATGAAGTCATGTCATCTATAGAACAAATCAGCCAAAAATACAAAGTAGAACTGGACGAAGTGCAAAGCCAAAAAAATAAATTACAAGCAAGTTTAGAAACATTAACAAAAGATTATAATGAAAAAATTGAGCATATTAAAAAACTGCAACAACTTGTTATAAAACAAAATGCGGATAACGATAGACTAAAACAACTTAATATCGCAGCAGAAAGACAAGCTCAACAAACAGCGAACACTATCTCACAAAGCTCACAAGACCACAGCGAGCAAATGTCAGCATTAAACGATAGAATAGTTAAACTTAACGATGACAACGATGCTTTGACAAGAGAAAGAGATGAGCTACAAGCTCAAATCGAGCTAAATAGCGAAAAAATTAAACGTATCGATGAAGCTGGTTTTACAGCTGAAAAACTTGTTTCAGAAGCACAAAACCGCTCAACTCAAACTTTAGCTGAAGCAAATAACAAAGTTTCTGCTATTTTAACTGAAGCTGCTAAAAAAGCAAAAGAAAAGCTTGACCTAGCTACTATTCGCTCGAACGAGATTATTGCAAAAGCTACAGCAGAAGCAGATAGAATTAAAAATATTGCACAAGATTACAACCAACAAACAAAAAGAAAAATTAATGATATCACAAGCGAAATTTCTGAAAGAGAAAAAAGAGCAAACATTCGCTCAGCTGAGATTGTTAGAGAAGCTACTCTACGTGGCGAAGAAATCATCAAAGCTGCAAAAGCAAGAGTGGTTGAAGCTAACAAACAATATGACAGCTTTACTAGCGATGTTTCTGGAATTAAAATTGCAATCAGAGAAATGCTTAACGACTTTGAAGCTAAACTTGACGATGCAGGATATGCTATGCCTGACAATTTAGCGGATGATGAATTGTTTGCACAAGAGTTTACTCCACAAGTTAAAAGCGAGAGTGAAGATTATTCTTCTTCTGAGTTTGAACAACAAATCAAAGATTTAAATAATGTTGATTTGCTTGATTTAGAAATCGCTTCACATGATGGAACTCTTGCTATAGAATTTGAAACTCAAATAAGTGAATTAAGCGAAGAAGAAAGCAAATTAGCTGATGAGCTTTTAGCATCAGTTGAGGAAGAAGAATTAGGAGATACAGGCGAAGAATACTCGGTATAAATTAAAAATTGCATATTAAAAATTATTCTAAGAGGTGATTGTATGAATATTTATTCGATTAATGTAAGCGAATTGCCCGAAAAAGCGAGTATGCTCAATGTTTTTGACAAGGTGTACTTAACAGGGGATATTTATACTGCCAGGGATGCAGCGCACAAGAAAATTATGGAACTAATCAGCAAAGATCAGCCATTACCATTTGAACTAAAAGGCGCATGTATTTATTATGCAGGACCGACTCCTGCACCAAATGGAATGGTAATAGGTTCTTGTGGGCCGACAACTTCCGGTAGAATGGATACATATTCCCCGAAACTGCTCGATTTAGGTTTAACCGCCATGATTGGGAAGGGACAGAGAAACCGAGAAGTACGCAGTGCTATTGTGCGAAATAAAGCATTGTACTTATGCGCGATTGGTGGTGCGGGTGCACTAGCAAGCCAATGTATTAAATCCTGCGAAGAAATTGCTTTCAAAGAATTAGGATGCGAATCTATAAAAAAACTACATATTGAAGATTTTCCACTAACTGTGGCAATTGACACAAAAGGGCACAATATTTTTGAGCTTGGGAAACGACAATATTTAGTGAATGTATCAATTTAAATAATAGACTTATTAACAAAAACAAATGCTCTTTTGAGCGTTTGTTTTTGTTTGCAAGAAAAAAACTAATTATATGACAATAAAGTGCTTGTGCGCTTAAGGAGAGAAATGATAAAGATAAAAGATAAACAGTTATATAAAATGATTATCACTATAGCAATTCCAGTAGCACTTCAAAATATGCTTGCTTTTTTAACGCAGATGATTGATACAATAATGTTGGGCGAGTTGGGCGATGTTCCACTGTCTGCATCTGCACTAGCAAATCAGGTGTTTTTTGTGTTCTCGCTGTTCATTTTTGGAATGGCGGGCGGTGCTGCGGTAATAACTGCACAGTACTGGGGGAAAAAGCAAATTTTACCGATAAAAGTAGTAATGGCGACAACTTTGCGTGTAGTAGGTATAGTTGGGTTTATTGTGTCAGTTTTGACACTGCTTTTCCCGCAAGTGATAATGGGCATATTTTCAACAGACCAAGAAGTTATTGAGGCTGGGGTTGAGTATTTAAGCATTATCGGATATGTATATTTTATTTTTGGTATATCCAATATGCTATCATCGCTTTTTAGAAGCGTTGAAATGGTAAAAGTTGCAGTTATATCCAACTCAATTTCGCTTGTGACAAACTGCTTTTTAAACTGGGTACTTATTTTCGGGAATTTAGGTGCACCAAGGCTAGAAATTTTGGGTGCAGCATATGCAACACTTATCGCTAAAATAGTAGAGCTTATCTTCGTGCTTGTTTACGTATTTATTTTAGATAAAAAGCTTAGATTTAAGCTTAAAGACATGCTTTTGCGTGATGAAAATTTATCAGCTGACTTGCTTAAATACTGTTCACCAGTTGTTGCAAACGAGCTTGTATGGTCGTTTGGGATTGCTTTACAAAACATGGTGTTTGGGCGATTAAGCTCATTTGCAATATCAGCGGTATCTATAGCCAATGTGTTACAACAACTCTCGACCGTATTCATATTTGGGGTTGCTGCTTCTGCAGCGGTAATAGTAGGTAAAACCATCGGTGAAGGCGACATGGAACTTGCGAGAAAAAGAGGAAGAAAACTCGAAATTTTCTCAGTTATATTAGGTGTAGTGGCGATGAGCATAATGCTGATTTTGCGCAATCCTTTTGTCGACTTCTACAATGTTTCTCCTGAAACAGCAGCACTTGCAAAAGAAATGGTTGTCGCACTTGCGATAACAGTATTCTTCGTAGCGATTGCAGGTATTTGTATAGTTGGCGTACTGCGCGGTGGGGGAGATACAAAATTTACATTGGTACTCGACGTTATATGCCTCTGGTTTGTATCGATTCCTCTAGGTCTATTGTGTGCATACGTATTTAAACTGCCAATAATCGTTATTTATGCAGTGTTCAAGCTTGATGAAGTTGCAAAAGCTATCATGTGTATATGGAGACTTGCGGGCACGAAATGGCTGAGGAATGTTACGCGAGACGACATAGCTACAAGCTAAATATAAACGTAAAAAAGCTGTTACAGCATTGCTGTAACAGCTTTTAATTATAGTTTAAGCGGTTTCGATATCCGCTGCTTTATGCAAGTCAAGTTGCTCAATTGCCCATTCGCGCATTTTGTACTTCATTATTTTGCCAGCGCCATTCATTGGGAATTCTTCAACAAAGCGAATATATCTTGGGGTTTTGTGTTTAGCCATATGACTGCGAACATAGTCCTTAAGAGCATCTTCTGTGATGTTGCTATCAGGTTTTAGGATTACACAAGCCATAATCTCTTCACCAAATTTCTCATCGGGAACACCGATTACTTGCACATCTTTTACTTCTTCGTGAGTATATAAAAACTCTTCGATTTCTTTAGGGTAGATGTTTTCTCCGCCTCTAATAATCATATCTTTTATACGACCTGTGATTTTATAGTTACCATCAGGAGTTCTAACAGCAAGGTCGCCCGTGTGAAGCCAACCGTCAGCATCAATTGCAGCTGCTGTTGCCTCAGGCATGTTGTAGTAGCCCTTCATGATGTTGTAGCCTCTTGCAACAAATTCGCCTGCCGTATTATCAGGTAAATCTTTGTTAGTTTCTGGGTCAACAACTTTGCACTCAACACCAGGTAACGCTCGCCCTACAGTGCCTACGCGCACTTCTAGGCTGTCACCAACTCTACTTTGTGTACAACCAGGTGAGCTTTCTGTTTGTCCGAATACGATAGTGATGTCGGACATATTCATTTTGTCGACAACATCTTTCATTACAGGAACAGGGCAAGGTGAACCAGCCATAATTCCTGTGCGCATGTGGCTAAAATCAGTTGTGGCAAAATCAGCATGCTCAAGCAAAGCGATAAACATAGTAGGAACACCATGCATAGCAGTGATTTTTTCTTTGTTTATTGCGTTAAGCGACACAGATGGTTGGAAGTATTCAATTGGAACCATGGTAGTACCGTGTGAGATTGAAGCTGTCATCGCAAGAACCATGCCAAAACAGTGGAACATTGGAACTTGGATAAGCATGCGGTCATCAGTGGATAAAAGCATACAGTCGCCAATGCATTTACCATTATTTATAACGTTATAATGTGTTAGCATAACCCCTTTAGGGAAACCAGTAGTTCCAGAAGTATACTGCATATTACATACTTCGTGGCAATCGATTGTTTTAATGATATTATGTAATATCTCGTCGCTTACATTGCTTGATAAGTCAAACAGCTCATCCCAATGGTAGCAACCCTCTTGTTTAGAATCGATAGTAATAACGTTTTTAAGGCGAGGTAGTTTTTGAGATATCAAATTACCTTTTTGTGCACTAGCTAGCTCAGGGCACAATTCCTTGATAATGGAAACATAGTCAGAGTCTTTGTATCCATCAATCATAACAAGTGTATGTGTGTCAGATTGACGTAATAAGTACTCAACTTCGTGAATTTTGTAAGAAGTATTTACAGTTACAAGAACAGCGCCAATTCTAGTAGCAGCCCAGAAAGTTAAAAACCACTGTGGATAGTTTGTAGCCCAAATAGCAATGTGGTCACCTTTTTTTACGCCCATAGCGAGGAAACCTTTTGCGATAGTGTCAACTTCTTCTAAGAATTCTTTATATGTACGAGTGTAATCTCTCGTAGTATATTTAAATGCATATTGGTCTGGGAATTTTTCTGCTACCATTTCTAATAGCTCTCCGAAAGTTATATTAATCAAATCATCTTTAGTGAAAAGTGTTTTAGATAAATCTTCGGTAGTTTTTTCAGGAATAGTAGCTTTACTATTTGTATATTGCGACATAAAATTTACGAAATGTGGGAAAACAATAGCAGCATCCTCAAGATTATGTGTCCAACGCTTAACCCATTCTAAGGAAACGTAGCCATCATAGCCTGTGGATTGTAGCAAAGTTAGCGCAGTATGGAAGTCGATATCTCCTTCGCCCATTAAACGATACTGAATTTTTCCATCGACCATAATGGAGTCCTTGACATGTACATGTTTAATGTATTTACCAACATTTTTGATAGTTTCAGCTGGCTTTTCACCAAAATATCTCTCAGTGTGGTGGATATCCCAAAGTACGTTTACGTTTGGGCTGTTAACTGCTTTTATCACTTTTTTCAGTCTATTTGTGTCAGCGTACACACCGTTAGTTTCAATTAAAAGCTCAACGTTTTTATATGCAGCGAAAGTTGAAAGGGAAATAAGTTTTGCAATAACATCTGCATCATCAATTTCAGTAGCGGAAGGTTGTGGCTCTAAATCTCCAAGGATACGAACATATTTAACCCCTGCTTTAGAAGCAAGTTCGATATATTCAAAAGCTTCATTTAATATTTGCGCATCATCTTTCGCATCACGCAAACAACAAGATGATGAAAAGCACACAAGATCAACATTTATATTTCTCAAAGCATTAACTGTATAATTAATTTCAGTATCGCTAAATATGTGAGAGTTAGTAACTTTAATTTCGCTACCAATCCCCCTGATTTCAATTCCGTCAAATCCTAAGTCTTTTGCCATAGGGTAGATATCTTTCCATTCCCAATCGGGACAACCAACTGTGGAAAATGCAATTTTCATTTTTTCATCTCTCTTTCTGTTATTTATTTTTAAAATACATAGTACTATTTTATCAGAACTCGGCTGTAAAATCAATAGTTTTTGTGAAAGTGTGATATGAGATTTAAGAAAACTTGCATTTTAGATAAAGCCCGTTTAGCATAAAAATTTCGAGTAGGGATAATCTTGTTAGCATATTGAGTTAAAGCTAATTAAGATTTTGCCGCTGTTTGTGTTTATTATCTCAGCGTCTACTTCAAACACATCCCTAATCATTTGGCTAGTCAAAACTTTGCGAGTATCACCAAAGCTTACGACTTTTCCGCTTTTGAGGATATAAAGTGTGTCGCAATATTTTGCAGCTATATTCAGGTCGTGAATTGCCGCTATTATTGTGCAATCAAGCTTAGTGACGATTTCCATAATCTCAAGCTGATGCTTAATATCAAGATGGTTTGTAGGCTCGTCTAGTACGATACAGGGCGAGTTTTGCGTTAGTGCACGAGCAAGGATAACTCTTTGCTGCTCGCCACCGGATAATGTAGAAAAATCTCTTTGCGCAAAGCCATCTAGCCCCACCATTTCTAGCGATTTTCTTGCAATTGCATAATCACTTTTATCGTTACGTTCAAGCCTCTTTTTATGCGGAGCTCTGCCCATTAAAACCATTTCCTCTACCGTGAATTCGAAGTTATAGTAATTATGTTGCGCCACAACTGACATAAGCTTTGCGGACTCTTTTACAGTGTGCGAATATAATTCCTTTCCCTGTAAAAAAATATCACCACCAGTAGGCCTGATAACTCTGTATATTGACTTTAAAAAGGTGCTTTTCCCACTTCCGTTAGGGCCGATTATTCCGATAGTTTTACCACTTTCAATCTGCATAGAAACCCCGTTAATTATATTTGCATCGCCTAAGCTAACGTGAAGATTATTTGTTGATACATTCATAGTTTAACCTCCAAAACCATATTTTTTACGTACCATCAAGTAAATAAATATTGGTGCGCCTATAAATGAAGTTAATATTCCTATTGGAATTTCGTTTCCTGGTAAGATTACTCGACAAAGCACATCAGACCAAATAAGAAAGATAGCTCCGAGAAGAGCTGAAAGCGGTAACAACCTAATATGTGCGGTACCGAAAATCATTCTTACAATATGGGGAATAACTAAGCCGACGAAGCCAATAAGTCCAGCTTTGTACACTGCAAACCCAATCATAAGTGAGGATACTATCAAGAACAAAATTCGCAGTTTGTTGACGTCAGTTCCCAGTGTTATGGCTGACTCATCGCCAAGTAGCATAAGGTCGAGCACTCGCGATTGCGTGAGGAAAAACACAGCGCCAATTACAATCACAATCACTATGATAAAATTGCTTTCGTGGTCTGCTCCTCCAAGTCCACCCATAGACCACTGAACTACTGCGGCAGTGCTAGCGTCATTTAATAGCAGTATCATAAAATTTGAAACTGCACTGCAAACTGCACCTATCGCAGTCCCAGACAGGATCAGCTTAACTGAGTTTGCTTTACTGCCGACATTAGCCATTACTATTACTAAAAATGATACTATAAATGCTCCTACACATGCAAAAATTCCCACGGAGTTAAATCCCATGAATGTAGTGATACCCGATGCCATTGCGAGGACTGCTCCTAGATATGCGCCAGAAGAAATGCCTAGGACATATGGATCTGCGAGCGGGTTTTTTACAATAGCTTGCATCACAACTCCACACACAGACAAGCCCATACCGACACCTAATGCGAGTATTAATCTAGGTAAGCGGATGTGCCATACAACATCATGAATATTGCCCTGTCCCCACATTTCTGCTGATCCTATGCCGAATATTTTATGTATTAAGACATTGTACACCTCTGATATCGGTATTGAGGTCGAACCAAATGTGACAGCTGCCATTAATGAGAACAACAGCAGGGCAGACAATGTTATCAATACTGTGATATATAGTGAACTAGGTAGTTTTTTTGTCTTAGTGTTATTATTACTCATTTTTACTCCATTGTTAAATCAGGATAAAGCCCCTGAGCGATAGTTTTAATTCCGTCTAGTGTACGAGGAGCGCTAGCGTACATATCGCCCAACATAATAGGGTAGATGCGCTCGTTTTTAACCGCATCCAGTGAAGCGAAGGCGGGGTCATCAACTATAGCAGATATTACTTCCTCAAGTACTGTTGCGCCATCAATATCGTCAGGTCTTGGCATATAGCTTAAGAAAATCACATCTGGGTTTGCGCCAACGATAATTTCTTTTTCAATTTTACCGCTCTCAGTATGAGCAACAGTACCGCCTAGTGAAGCTATCATATCTCCAACGAGTTCTTGGTCACCACGGTTAGATATGTAGTCATCATACGGGGATAAAACTAGTACAGTTTGACTTTTTTGCCCTTCTGTAGCTTCTTGAACCTGTGAGATTTCGTCCTTCATTTGATTAACTAGAGCTTCTGCTTCTTCGTTTACATTGAAAATTTTACCAATATTTAGAATGTCGGTGTATTCGTTTTCGAGCGTTCTACTTTGCCCTCTACGAGTATTTGTATTCATATAAGTATTAACGCCTTTTTCGTGCCAAGTATCCACATCACCTAACATGTCATCTGAGAAGATTGAGCCCCACGAAAAGATTAAATCGGGGTCGAGCATCGTTACTGTTTCAAGGTCGGGAGCAAAAACAGAAGCGTCATAATTCATTTTACTAAGTCCATCTTCCCACTCAGGCTTAACTGCGTTATCAAGCCCGTATGAGGCTACAACATGCTCCTCTAAGCCTAATGCTATCATAGTTTCGATACAGCCTTGATAAATGGCGATAGTTTTGTTTGGTGCTTCTTCAAATGTTATTTCGACTTCGTTGCCTTCATAATCATATGTTGTAATGGTGATAGGGTAGTAGCTGTCTGTTTTAGCATCATTTTCGCTTTCAGGAGTTTCTGAAACATTTTGATTTGTGTTTTCATCATCAGTTTGTGGGTCAGTAGTGCTTTGTGTGCATGCAGAAAATGTCAGCATCATTGAAATTAGTGCGATTGATAGTAGTTTTTTCATCTTTCTTCTCCTTTTTGCACAAAGGACAGTTAATATTGCATAAAGCAAAAAAACGGCATAGCTAAATAGCTACAACCGTTTTTTGTAGTAAAATTTACAATATTATAACATTGCAGGTCTTCTGACTCACGCCTATGAAATAAATTTCAAACTCAGCTCTACCTTCCCAGTTTCCCAGTGACTGATTTTCATCAACGAACTAAAGTATTAGCGTATACAGCGGCGGTTACCGTGTGATTTACACTTCCCTTATTACTTCGAGCTACCAAACTAGATAACCCTTAGCCACAATGTGCATTTAAAATTCAATTCATAATATCATTTCTAAAAAGTTTTGTCAATAGAAAATATGCGCTTGAACAGTTTTACGATTTGTTTTCAACCTCCACTTTAAGTGAAAATGCTTTTTAGGAAAAAATAAAGTTTTTTCCGAAAACTGCTTGTTTGATTTTTCATCTGACTTAAGATTTTCACTTATTTTTTTCCACATAGACAACGCTACTAAAAAGCGGCAAAAGCGGAAACTGCTTGAGCTAAGAAAATACCGTTAACTCCTATAAAAATTGCAAGTATGATAAAGCCTAAAATAAAAATCGTATAAAAAAATTAAATAACACGTTTAATAAAAATGTGTTATTTAATCACTTTAAAACTTAATAAAATTGGTTTTAAATCCGCTAATATTAAGTTTTTTCATCTCATCCATCCATTGGGGATAGTCACCAATATTAGCAAAAACTTTTATCCCTATTTGATGTAATAGGGAAACTTCTTTTTCGGTGAATGTGCCCGCATTTAAGCCGACCTCGTACAAATCCCAGCTTTTTATCATATCTAATGTATCTGCATTTACATACCTAATATTTGCACCAAGTCTTAAATCCTTAGGCTTAGCATTATGTTTATAATAGTTTTGGATTTCTTCATTATACTCTAAAACACCTGAAAATAAAATGCATTTGTCTGAAACGTCATATTTACGTATTAATCTATCGACTTCGGCAATTATACCCTTGTCTTTAAATTCAATTTCAACAAACTCACAATTATCTTCATTTTTAAGCCAAACAAAAAACTCTTCAAGAGAGGGAACTGTTGCAAATCTATTATCAAGCGAAAATGCTTTTTGATATTCCTTTTTATATTTTCGATAAAAATAATTGGCAATAAATGTTGTTTTTTCCTCATGGTTTGAGATATCCTTTGATTTAATCAATGCATTATTATAAGTTTGGAGTATTTCTTGAGGATTATCTAAAAACCAAGGCAGATAAAAATGGTTTTCGTCTTTAAAGCCTTCTTGGGGAAGATAGTTTTGGACATGAGCTGCATATGGGAGTTTTATCTTTGTGACTTCATCCAGTGTCATTTCGTGTATGTTGTTACGCTCAATATTATTTGCTCCACACATAACTCTATTAAAAGTTAAATCATGAGCAATGACAACTTTATTATCCATAGTTCTACGGATGTCTAGCTCCACAGCATGAGCCCCTAATTTTATTGCATGAATAAAAGCGGGCATAGTATTTTCTGGTGCGTGAAATGAAGCGCCTCTGTGTGAAATTATTTTCATCGTGCTTTTTCCCATTTTTTTTCTTTCATATTCGTATGTACATAGACTATCGCTGTCACAGATGACAACAAAAACATTATAACAGATAATGCAGCTGCTTTTTCATATCTAAAATTATTAAACAGGTTAAATAAGGATATCCCAAGCATTTGTGGGTGGTTTCCGTCCATCAAATAAGGGGTTGTAAACGAGCCGATATTGCCCATGAAAATAAACGCTACACAGATAAAGATATCTTTGAATGTAAGTGGCAAAATCATCTTGAAAAATATTTGAAATTTGCTTGCACCCACATCTTTTGCGGCTTCTATCGTCGAATTCGGAATTGATGACATTGCTGCAGCCATCAACATTGTAGCAAAAGGGATGTTAAACCACAAGTTCATTAGTATAACACCATTTGCATCATACATTAAACCTAATTCAATATCCATTCCAAACAGTTGTCCAATGCGATTAAAAAGGCCAGAATCTCGTATTATTGTAATCATTCCGTTAACAGCAACAAGCCCTGGAATGAAACGAGGTAGCAGATATAAATTGCCAATTATTTTGCTCACACGACTATTTGAAAATCTAAGGTACATAGATAGTAAGTACGCTATTACAATACAAAGCAAAACTGTTGTAAACACAATTTGTAATGTATAAATTATGTT
>CAYJII010000033.1:0-20561 GCA_964370225.1 uncultured Oscillospiraceae bacterium
AAATTAGAAAAAGCAGTGGATATTTCTATAAAAAGATTTGCTAAGTTTAATGAGTGCGAAAGCATTCAGAAAGGAAACAACTATGAACAGAATAGAAAAAGTTAGAGTATACGTAGACAATGTTATATCAAATATTTCTGATACCGAAGAAAAACGATGTGGATATCTTCACCTATATGGCGTGGCGCAGGCATGTGCTCTAATTGCCATGAAAAGAAGTGAGAACGCAGAGCTTGCCACTATCGCTGGAATGTTACACGATATTTATACATACTCCACCTTAGACAGCACCGACCACGCACGCAAAGGCTCGGTTATGGCAAGAGAAATTTTAACCGGACTTAATTTATTTTCCGAAGAAGAAATAGTGAAAATATGTTCGGCGATATATAATCACAGCAGTAAAGCTGTTACTCACTGCGATTTTGATGAAGTATTAATTGATGCAGATGTTATGCAGCACTGCTTATATAACCCTTTATATGAAGTAAAACCACATGAAAAAGAAAGATTTAATTCGCTGAAAACTGAGTTTGGGTTGAAATAAGGCAAGATAGTCCTACTCCAAATCTATAATAAAACTATAAGATGAAATCCAAATACAGGGTTTCATCTTTTTTTACGTCTTTCTCATACGCCTTAATAAGTATTAGAATATTACTGGTATCAAAGAAAACAGACGCATTTTGACAATATCTACAAAAATCATTTGTATAATTTGTTTAAAAAACATTAATATTTCTAAAAAGAAATGCTTGATTTCCTAAAAAAAGCTTGTATTGTGTTACTATTCATGATAATATTTAAATATATTCATGTTTGATTAATAATATTTACATTTTATTAATTTTTGCGAGGGCGAATAATATGATAGCATACTCAGCAGCTACCCATTACTGTGATAGATTAAGTTTTTTAGCAAACAGATGAATATAACAGTAAACCGCTACATCTGCATGATATAGCGGCGTTTTACATTATTCGAGTATCAGCTTCCAAAGAAGAAAATGCACATGTGGTTTTGTGTAATAAAATAATAATAAGGGGAATATGTATGAAGAAGATTACAGCACTTGTACTAGTTATCATGATATTGATTAGCACGTTACCATTGCAAGTATTTGCACTTAATCCGCAATTACTACAAAATGATAATGCAGCAAATGCAATATTGCTAGAACAACTCAAATCCTATTTTGGCGATGATGCCGATGGTTACCTCCAAGCTTTAGAAGACTTGGGATTTTTGGACGAGGACGGGAATTTTGTTCCGACTGAGTTTGTTTTGGTCGACGGGGAAGAAATGACTTTGGCAGAAGTCGAAGATATGATAAATGACCCTGAGACTGATTTGTCAAAAGAAGTTACAGTGGATGATTATTCCGTAACGCTCGATGACTTAAGACTTATGATTGAAATAGAAAAAGAAATCGCAAGAATATACACCACATATTATACAGAACAAGAATGGACTGAAGAGCAGCTAGCTATGCTGGATAGTTTAAATGACTCTGCGGAAAATGGTGGACTTAATCTGCCTGAAAATTTCAGTTTAAACACAACTGACGAGCCTATTACTTCGGGTTCATTTAGCTATGAAGAATACAGTGACTTAGGCGTACAAAGACATACTGCTACTGTGGAAATCTCTAGCGCTAGTTATAACGTAGGGGTTAACCCTGTCACTGCAAAATTGGATATCACAGTTACAGGTGCAATCCCTAACACAGTTATTAGTGGGAAAATCAGAACTGTTAACGTTACTGCTATAGCTGGTGAGGATTTTACAGGTATCGATGGACAAGAGTTTAGCGTTAGTACAAATGCCTCAGGGGCTGGCTCGCAAAGCGTAGATATATCGCTTTTGAAAGCGAATTCAGCAACCACAAATCATCAAAAAACCTTATTGGTTCAAGCGTATGATATCATAGGTGCATCAAACACACGTGCTTCTGGAGTAATAAATTTGAACAACACTTTGCAATCAACTCCAGAACAATTATATAATACATACCATAATGATGCAACTGCAATAGCCAATAGATCTACATACGAAACAGGACATCTTAACCATAATTTTGCATCTTTGGAATTAGACTCTACTGCAAAAAAACTTGTAAATCTTGGCGTATTTACTCACCTGAATATTATTCCACATATATCTGGTTTTTATAGTCAAAACCCTACTTTCACCACTGGGATAGATAGAAATGATCCTTATAGTATTTCTATGAATTCTCTATTCGCAAGTAGTAATACAAAATACCTTGCGACCTCAACAGCCGATAAATACGATGCGCTTATAGCTGCAAGGCATAATTATGGCGGCAATGATAATGAAATTTTAAGTGTTCGCAATGCATTTGGTGTCGATATGTCTGTAACGCTTAACAAGGGTAAGTCAAACGAAGAGACAATCTTTAATCAAGAGCGTGGGCTTTCAAATGATGAGCTGGAAAGCATAATAGGGAGAATTGATAGCTTTTGGTTTTCTTCTCCTCAAGTTTTGCACGCGGAAAGCCTAGATAAAGTATATTTACCAGAACACGACCCGTATGGAACCACTCAGGTTAATAAAGAGTTTGAAGTTACAGAAGGAGGGCAAACACGCAAGGCAGAAAATACAAATAATGATTACTATCACTTTCACTGGGATGGTGCTATTACTGCAGGACCAAATGAATCTGCAATGAATTATATCCAAATGGATGTGCTAGACTCGTTTAAAGACACTGATGGTGTTCTATTAAGAGATAGTTATTCAAGTGATTTTGGTTATAATACAGCAAACAGTTATGATCTAGATAATCATAAAGCCACTAATCCAGTTGATAGTTCAATTTCAGGTTCTGATTATGACTATGAGTTAACTAGTTCAGCTCGCACAAAAATTAGTGGCAACAGTGTTTTCTCTGCATTATATTCAGTAAATCTTTCTGCTGAGCAATTGGAAGGTCTAGCAGCTGAGACAAACCCTTATACCATCACGGTTGCACCTAAACTTGTAGAGGCTAGATTAGTGTGGTTATTCGGTGGCGGTACAAAAGACAGCTATGCTGATGCATACCTCACAGATTCAGCCGCTGGATTGTGGGCGTATCAATCAGGCTCAGGCGAGGATACTTCTGTTGAAGCACGCTTGGTAGATAATACAGCTCCAAAGCTGCTTAACGCCGAGGTTATGAGAATTAGCAATGATACACCTACACAAGCAGGCGACTTTTATCAACAAGGCGACTTAGTTCCGGTGAAATTCACGTTCTCTGAGCCTGTTGCTTTTACATCTTCTGCGGTAGTAACCTTAACTCATAATGACGCTTCATATCCTAGTGTTAATCATTCCACTGCAACATTAGCGTCACATGAAGAATATGTAACTGAGCATGTTTTTTATTTTGAAATTCCAAACAATGCTCCGTCTTACTATACTGATTTTACCTTTACTAATAACTCGGTAAAAGATTTGGCTGGGCAAAAGCTAGTTGACTACTCTTCAGTAAAACTTGACCCTGAAAATGGAGATCAAAATCAGTCAACAAGCGAAAATCCATATATACAAATCGATGTAATTAATGATTCTATTAATAAAATTGTAGCTACACAAGAACTGTCACCTGTAATAACACCGGAAGGAACTCCGGTAGAAGCTATTAATGTTGTGGTTGACATTACTGATGAAGCACAAGAGCTAATTGCATCAGGCGCAAAAGACGGTGAACTTCCTGATTACGATGAAAACCTAAAATATTCGACAGTCATAAAAGCTAAAGTGTCATACTTAGACAAAGACGGCGCACTCGTTGAAACAGAAAGAAATTTACACTTTAGTAAACTAGTAGGCAATGATCTTGGTACAGAGCTTACAGCTATAGTGCCTGTGCCAAACATTTCTGCAACTAACAGGGAAGTGCTGGTGGAAGTTGTTGAGATAGGCGCTACTCCATCAGAGGATACAATAATTACCGGTGTTGGGAATTTTGCTGCCATCACTTTGAGTATTAATGTATTTATCGATAAAGACGACATAACACTAACCACTCCAAGCTATATGGAAGAAGATACTGATGGTGTGTATGTATTTGAGTATGGGGAAATAAGCGGACCTAGTGCAAAAGAAGCTATGTTCACTATTGACTTAGTCGACGCTACACCATTTTACACTTTCCCTGAATCATATGAGATAACTAGCTCAAACGATGATATTATCAGTGCACAGCTAGTAGCAGAAACTCCAGAAAACCCAAAATCCAGCACAGTTGAGCTGATTGTGGGAGCTGCAGGCGAAGCTACAATTACCGTAGTTGCGACAAATGGCGGATATACTACAAGCGAAAACATTGTTGATAACTACACAAAAGAAATTAAGTTTAAAATAATCCCAGGCACAGACCCGTTTTTTGCGGTGCAAAGTGGACAGGATAAAATAGAAAGTTATATTGCTGCACCTTTTGCAGTGAATTTCTTATCAAACCTCTGCGAGCACACTAAAGATGGCGATTCTACAACATTTAAGCTAGAAGTAAAAGATGCTGCTGGCGATGTAGTGCATACTCAAGAACTCATATATACTTTTGGCGATAGCGATGTGCTAACAAACTTTGTAATTCCAGCAAATGCTATTACAAGCACTGGTGATTATACTGCTGAGATTACGACTGATTTTGAGGGCATCTCTAACAAATTGCAATACGATATTACAATACTCGCAAACCCTGTTGTTGCAACTTTGTCAAGACCAGATAATCGATACATCACTGATGCTACTTATGAATCTGGCGCAATCAATATCAATTGGAACCTTGAAAATTGGGACAATAACAGCGATGGAAACGCATCCTTCTCGCTGACTGTTACCGATGAAAACGGAGTTGAAACTTCATACTTTAACGGAGTGCCAACAACAAATTCAGGTTCATTTGCGCTAAGCATTCCAACTGTAAATGCTACTACTGATGACTATCGTGATACATATACAATTAATCTAAAAGCTAAAAATTCAACCGACATTAACACTAGCCAAGACAGCTTTATATTATACGTATATCCCGACGATTTAGTCAAGTTATATGTTAACCATGAAGATGACGTGCCTGTTTCGGCAGATGCTGGTGCAAAACAAGGTCCTAGCGACAATATTGATTTGACTTTGAGCAACAGGGATCGCATTAGCGCAATGGAGCAAGATGCAATACTTATGCTTGAAAGAAATATTCAACTAGAAGCTTATTTGAGCACAAACCATGCAGATGTCAATTATGGTCAAGCAAGCGACCAGTTTAGGTGGGATGTTGCGCAAACAGACGAGGAAAAAGCTGAAGTTGCAGCGCTGTATAAATATCAAAACAGTGCATACTTTGATCTAAGAAGCTTAGTTAATGGTGCATATATGGCGCAAGAATCTATGTTACTTGCTGGTTTAGCAGACGGTGATGCTACTATAACAGCTACACATGATAACACTGGTGACAGCGCAAAAGTTAATTTGACAGTAGAAACACTGTATAATCATTTATATTTAGTAGATGCTTATCCTGATGTTGAAACTTCATACTACTATTACGATGAGAATAACAACAAAATAAGTGGAAAATCAAATAGCGAAGGTAAAATAGCTATATATGACGAAAATGGCATACAAAGCAATCTATACCTTGAATCAGAGTATAATGGTGAAAAATATCTGGGAACAATCTTCCAAGGAGATCTTGTAAGTGGGGAAGATAACAGCGCTTACAATGTACTGTATCCTGAAAATGCTATCGAACTTAGAAGAGCTGCTTATGCAGATATTTATCTGAAAAATGATGATGGAACAAACTTCCAAGGTGATGTAGTAATTCGTGCAGGCGTTTATATTGATGGTATCTATGAAGAAGACGCGCAGTTTTCGTTTGATGGTGGTGCTAATTACCACAAAGGGAATGAAGATATGCACACTACTGTATCCAGCGCATATGACGGTGGGCTTGTTTCCATAACTATGGACATCACACAATTTGCTGATAGAGTAACAAACGAACAGGATATCGAGTACATATTTGAAGTGTATCCTGAGGGTAAATACCCAATTATCATTCACGAAGACCCAACTGTAAATGTTGATTATGTTCATGCGACAGGCGACTTTTTGTATTATCTAAAATCCGCTAGCAAAACAGAAGCTTTCATAGGCTACAGTACAGTTGGATATAATAATAACAATTTACAAGTAGAGCTTGACAAAGACATTCACAATATCGGACCAAATGATGTTTATGATTCCGTACAACTGAACACATCAATTTACTGGTGGGGTCAAGATTATAATGATAGCTCGATGGGGCAAATGGCTTCCCTGTCTGTAATTGATGAAAATGGGCTTGAGCTTAAAGGTCAAGTTGTTACAACAGAAAAACATCCTTTCTCTGATATGTGGAGAACTATCGGAACTGTATTATTAGACGAAGAGCAAATGAACCATATGTCTTTATTACCTAAAGAATCCCGTGTGCTAAAAGCAAACTTGTATAAAGAAGAGGACGAAGTATATAAGACAGTAACATATGGGCAAAGTGTAATAAACCTATTAGGTTTAAAAACAGTTGACGAGGACGAAGATTTACAACCAAACCTTAACACTATCTCTGATTTAAGAGTTGATGGCGAAATCGATGATGAAATTATAAATAATGATGATATATTCGTTACAGGTTTCTCGACACTAACAAAAGTATTATCATTCACAATGGGCGAACCAGTTGAAATTTTATTCGAGCCAACTGCTGACCCTCTAGTGTACACAGGTCTTATCTCTAAAAACGCTAATCAATCCGATGTTGGGTATGACGAAACAGGGACTGAGCATACAGTTTCATATAACTTCTTCGACCAAACTCAAAATCGCAGTAAAACAAAACAATCAAGAAATGATCAACGCAAAATGGCTAACGGTACTTATGCGGAAAAGCTTGACAAAGATTTGAATAATCTTGATGAGCTAGCTCGTGGAAATATGGCGTCGGGTGGTAGAGTAATCTTTACTCCTCCTTCTTTAGGTGGCTATATTGAAGCAGAATTTAGATATGACCCTCAAGCAGACAAATGGGACATGGAGCTTGTGAGCGGTGGGTTAAGTGCTGATACTGTATTTGGATATAGATATTCATGGAACTTCTTGTTAGGAGGAGTGGTTCCAGTTACTACTACTCTTGAAATGGGAGCTTTACTTGGTATAGCTGCCGACTTCCAAAGTGGGGAGCATTACGCAAGAGATGAATTCATCCAAACAGGACCTAATTCAGACGATATATTATTACCTGAAGCTGAAAAAGGAATAGATATTCTAACTGAGCTACGTGTAGGTCTCTACTTTGAAATATTTGGTGGTCTGGGCTTTGATGCATCAGTAATCGCTGCAAAAATTGGTATATTTGGCCGCATGGATGCTATATTAGGCTTTAGATGGCTAAATCGTCCATACTTAGGCGACGAGAACTTCCAAGATGAATACTATATTCCAGAGGTTATCGACACAACCAGTTTAGATGTTACAAATCATGAGGTAGTTACATACGATGAAGTATTAACCGCAGGTGATATCGAGTTTAAAGGGAGAGTAGGCCTTCGTGCTGAGCTTAAATTCTTAGCATTTGAAAAGACTTATGAATTCTTCTCCGTTGAATTTGCAGGATACAACACTGAATGGGGGCAATGGAACGCAATCTCCGATATATGGCTTAGAAACGACAGAATTAACGGAAACCCTGTTGACCAAGTTATTGTCGGTGGAGCAGAAATGCTATCGATTAACTACGGAACTACAATGGAATCTCGTAGCTACCTAGACGCAAGAAGCAGAGACTATAATGTTCAAGCTACATCCGAGTGGGAAGACCGTACATATATTGATGATGGCAGAAACTATGGCGTTAATGCGGCTGAATATTTCTCGCTTGATGAAGGTGCATCGGATAAATTCCCAGGTATGAATTGGGAGAACATCTATCCACACTCAACTCCACTTATTTCTGACGACGGAAAAATAATGGTATATATTGATGACATGGAGAGCAAAAATGTCGAAGACATGAGAGTGAATTATTCTTTGCTTGACGGAAGTAATAATGTATATAATCAAGGTAGCGTTATTCCAGGAGTTATGTTTGATGACGGTAGTGGCAATATGGTAGAAGAACAAACATATGGCGATGTTCAGCTGGCAATCGATGGAAGTGAGTCAAACTTAGCGGTAGCATATGTAAGACAAAGTGATGCAATCTCAAAAGATGAGGGTGTTCAACTTACTGATGCTGAAGTTATGCAAATGATGAACTTAACCGAAGTTTATGTGTCATACTACAGTGGTGGCGCATGGACAACAACAAGAGTTACAGATAACGCTTCCGCTGACCTTGCGCCAGTAGTAGCAACAAATGGAAATAAAACAATAGTGGCTTGGCGCGAAGTAGCTGCAACTGATTACTCAGACCCAACAAATTTTGACAGCAAAGATAGAGTAATGTATAGCATTAGTAGCGATAAAGGCGCAAGCTGGAGTGAAGCAAAAGTATTGTACGACGGGTCAAAAGGCGGAGTTATGTCAATATCTGCTGACATGCTTGCTGATGGAACTGCGGCGATAGTATATTCATATGATGAAACTGTAAACGTAGGCGAACATGATATGGAAATCGCAGCTGCTATCATTGAAAACAGTTCTGAAACTGATGAATTTACAGGAAACAATTCAGTGAAAATTATCAACTTAACTGAAGATGAGTCGTTAAACGAAAATGTACAACTAACTACAACAAATGTCGGCGGAGAAGAACATTTCTTATTGGGCTGGTTCAACCAAACTATTGAAATAAAAGAAGTGTTAGACGAAGCGGGCATGACTCAACAAATACCATATGAAGTGCCTGAAATAAAATTTGCTGCTATCAATAATACAGGGGGAATTAACGCAAATATTCCTGAAACTTTGAGCAGTGTCACTTCAAACTCTGGGGTAGAAGTTGGTTCAGACTTTATATTCTCTAAAAATTCAACTAATCTAACTGATTTAGCGTTAGCTTGGATTGATGTAGCTGAAAGCGGTAGCTTTACAGTAAACAGCGAAGGCGAAACATTAGGAGCGTCAGCTTCGACATATACTGTTAACTCAGCTAAATTTGTCGATATCAATGGTGCTTATGGTTTATCTGCAGTAACAGAAATAGCAGAGATGCCTGAAAATGTTGTTCCAGCACATTTTGATTTGTACAAAGCCAATGTAAACGGTGATACATACAATGCTATCATTTTGGGAACAAATTATGGCACAGGATTTATTACAACAAAAAACACCACTCTAACTACTACAAACGAAGATGGCCAACTTGTTGAAGAAGGTTTAATTATTCCTTCAAATCTTACAATCACTAATATGTACAGTGCAACAACTGTATATGAAAACTCAGTTAGATCCGATGATGTATATATTGACTTTGATCAAGTTCGTCCACTGTCTACAATTGATGTAGTGTTTACATTAACTAACACTGGTAAAGATGTGATGACTGACGCAGTTGTAGAAATCGGCGGAGCTCAAGCTGCTTCTGTAAATGGATTAAATCTGCTACCGGGCGAAACAACAACTATCAATGGGAAATATGCATTAGGACAAAAAATCGAAGATGTAAATTATACAATTAATGCTACTTTCTCAGATGCTACAAATGCTACTGTTTCTTCAAAACTTTATCTCGACTATCCAGACGTAGGCATTTCAAAATTTGAAATGATCGAAGAGCAAGACGGTATGCGTACAATAGCGCTGGCGCTAAACAACGCTACTAATATCCCGCTAGAAGATAGTGGCAAAACAGTAAAAATGGCACTTTATAGCTCTCCAGAATATACAGAAGATAGCCGCATTGACGATATTTCAGAAATCGTTATAAGCGATAACGAAGAGTTAAGGCTAATCGATAAAGGTGGCTATACTAGTATAATTGATATCGACCTTGAAAAAATACTAGCCAAAATAAATACTGATGAAGATGGCAATCCAGTTTCAGACGATAACAAAATAACAGAAATTCCTATGGGTGGGATAGAAGTTTATGCAAAAGCTTGGATTGAAGTTGGCACAGGTGCTGATACATACGAGCAAATGGAATTGTATCCAGCTGACAACTACGCTTCCACAAGCATAGTGAGCTTATTAGAAAAAAGCGGAAACGCACCTGTATCAATCTCTACAGAATTGACACATGCGAGCAATACTACTGCAGAAGTTTCTGTGCTTAACAATAGCTTAACTAAAGTGGAAACTGGGAATTTATTAGCACAGCTTCTTGATGAAAATGGCAAAGTTATCGAAACATTGCAATCATACTCCACATCACAGCCAAATGATGGCTTGCTGACATTAACAGGAGAGCAAGAAGTGACAAAAACTTTCTCATTCTCTCAAAAAGGCGCGTCAGTGCTTGTGAATTATGGAGAAACTGTTGATGTTAAGTCAACAGAGCTAACGTCCATATCTATCCAAGGAATACCAGTTGATATTTACGACTTTAGTGCAGAAAATAACGCAAGAATAGTAGTGCAAAATATCGTGGATACAGCGCCAATATTAAGTATTATGACAAAGAGTGCAACTGCAAATATCAAGCCTGTTTTTGGCACTAGCGCAGATAATGAGGATAGCGGTAATATTTATGCAGGTACAGCCGACTTGAGCACAGCAGTAAACGAAATAGTGTTCACGGTCGAAGATGGCAACCAAACTGCAACTTATACTATCGAAATTATCGATTTATCAAAATTATCCACTCCTATAATTAGGCCAGCTGTTACAGAAAATGGTATTACCACAGTTGAAATCGTTGTTGCACCAAGCACTAAAAACGATGAATTAGTATCAATTATTCCAGATGATGTAATGAACGATGCTGTTCAGCAAGTGCTTGATGAAGCAGGAAAAACAAATACTACTCCAAAAATACTGGTGACTGTTGCAGACCAACGAGAAGATGCAGGAGTTGAAATTGATATTAACCCAGAAACTTTGGCGGAATTAGCTATTGTTGACGGAGCAATATTAGAAATTGAATCGAATATTGGTTCTGTTTCATTCGACAAGAAATCTCTTGAAAGTATGATAGCTCAAGCTGGTGGAGAAATTATTACAATCATAATTGAGCCTGCAAGCGATTTGACTGAAAAACAAGTTATTTCAATTGATGGCAGAGTAGCATACGAAATTACGGTTATGGTAGGAAATAAAGTTATATCCGACTTTGGTGATGGTGTGATTACAATAGCTGTTGATTACGCGCTAAAAGTTAATGAAAACCCAGATACTCTGAAAGTGTATAAAATTGCAGAGGACGGAACAATGACTGTTAAAGATTCCCGTTACAATGAGGCAAACGCTCGTGCGATATTTAGCACAAGTACGCTGTCAGTTTATATGATTGATATCGACACATTAAGTAATGGCGATGGCGATACTGATGTTCCGATGACTGGGGATAACTCGATGCTTGAGATGTTTGTTGTATTCTTAGTGATTGCATCTACAAGTATAATAGTATTAAACCGCAAAAGATTTTTTCGTAAAAAATAATAAGAGCTAGATAGTCATCTAACTCTCTGCTACAAAAACGCACCGCCTTTGCTAAAAGGCGGTGCGTTTTATGTATACATAATGACTGGAATATGAAAAACACGACGATAATTCACTTAGCGTGGGGGTATCGTTGTGTTTTTCTGCGTTTTTGAAAGTTTGAAAATTCGCACTGCTTTTAAGTGAGCATAGTCCGTTTTTATTTATGCACTCACGTCAAACAAAAAAACATTTGTTTGCAATTAAAATTTCTGCTTGACAAGTGATTTGTTTTATGATAGAATGAAAGCATAGCAAACAAATGGTAAGCATATAAAATAATTATTCAAAAGGAGAGATGAGCATGAGCTATAAATACACAATACAATTAGAGCTTGCAAATGAAAAAAAGCGAGCGGGTTTTGATTTAATGACGATAGAGCATCATATCAAGAGTGCAATGGACGAATATGAAAAAATGGAAACCGTAAGAAATAAAAAAACATTGTCGTATCGATTAAGTCCTAAAATACTTGAAATTGATATAAATTCACCAGTTGAACTTGTTGTGCCGAGCAAATCAATCGCAAAGTTCACTCGTATTTTATTAAAATATTCTGAGGAATTGAGTGCTATTATATATCATGGCAGGGTATTTCAATCAGTTGAGACAAAGTTTGTGCCTAATGATATAGATAAAGTATCTAATACGAAAACTTTACAAAGATTAGTAGAGATATTTTATCCAGAAGGTGAGCTGAGCACAAGTCAAAACAATGAGTTGTTAATTTTGCAAAGGGAAATAAAGAAATTAGTGTTTAAGATTAAGGATTAATAGGAGGAATTGTATGTACGCAAAAGTGCTACGCGGAATAGGAAAAATTGGAGGTAATATCATAGAAATTGGAACAGAAAGCACCAAAATTATCCTCGATTGTGGGAAGGATTTGCCTGAAATTGGCGAATATTATGTAAAAGATGATATTAAGGTTGATGGTTTAAATCAAGGTATATCTACTTTTAACGCAGTTTTCTTAACTCACTATCATGGCGACCATGTTGGGCTTATTGATACTGTCAATGCTGATATTCCGATTTATGGAAGTCGTGAAACAAAGGAGTATATAGCTTTTCTGAGCAAATGTTTTGATGGTCAAGAACTTAAAGTAAATGAGATAGAGCCTAACCAAGTCATAAAAATCGGAGACATGGAAATTACACCAATCAGCGCAAATCATTCTGCAAAAGGTGCTATGATGTATTTAATCCAAGGTGACGGCAAAACAATCCTGTACACTGGAGATTTTTCTTCTTCTATTATTCAACCTCCTCTGGAAATAGATATTATGCTTTGCGAAGGCACTAATATTGGATTTGAAAGCAGTAAAATTCTTGATGAAGACACAGTAGCACAAAAAATTTACGATGAAATCAAAGATGAAAACAAACCAGTTTTTATAATAGGATCAAGTGCAAATGTTGATAGAGTCCAGTCAGTTTTAGATGCATGTGAAAAATGTGGCAAAACTTTAATTGTGGAACTTTTTACATACTCACTTTTACGTGCTTTGCATACAGAGGAAGAATGGAAAAGCAGAGGATTTGACAAGATTTTATTTTACTCAAACCCCCACACTGATAACATAAAATACCCACTACTTAAAGAAAATTTCCATAAATACATAGATTTTGCTAAGAGTATTTATAATGAAAGCATAGATGCTACTAAACTTGTTGCTTTTTCTATTAAAAGCAACATAAAAGGAATGGTTCACAAATGTTTTGCAAATAGAAATCTCGATAAAGACGGAGTGAAAATAATCTATTCAATATGGACAGGGTATAAAAACGAGAAAAGATTAGGTCAAGATTTAGCATTCTTAGAAAATCATTATAACGCTCAAATTTTGGACATTCACGCAAGTGGGCATATCACAAAAGAAAAATTAATCCAGTTTGTAAATGAAGTAAAACCAAAAATAATAATTCCAATTCATACAGAAAATGCAAAAGTGTTCGGAGAAGAATTTAAAAACGTAGTTAATTTGACAAATGACGAAAGGTACGATTATGGCGATTAAAGATGTATTAAAACATTCTGAAAAAATGCAAAAAGAATGGGTGAAATTCCCTGAGCTTCGGAAAAATTTTCACCTAAGAGCGACATGCAAAGGGGTACAAATTATTTCTAATCATTTTGCATATCCGATGAGAGGGGTTTATACCTGTATTTCTAATTTAGGAAAGAAATTGAGCGAGATTAAAGCGCTCCCACATATAGACAAAGATACACTTAGAGCTCTTGGCTTTAACGAAAGAAATAGCGAAGATAGGGAAGCTTTAGCGCAAGTGGATTTGATAAATCATATTCAAAATGATGATGCATTAAAAGAAATACTTGGTGCAAAAACAATTACATTTATTGGGTCAGAACTTGTGCTAAAAGAAGGCAAAACAGGACGCAAATTTATCCCTGATGTTGTTGCTTGGGTTGATGGGAAAATTTGTTTTGTCGAATTAAAGTCAAGCATTAGCAAAGAAAGTGATAACAAAACAACAAATCAAGTTGCCGAATATGTCGAGCATTATTCAAATTTACAGGATTACTTTACATTAATAAATAATTATTTGGATGGAGATTATGCTGTAACTTATAAAGTGACACCGATTGAAGGAATAGTAATGTATGGGTATAATCCTAATAAATCACCGAAAGTATCGGTGGTTAATGGTATCAAAGTAATTAGATATGAAGAGTAGAGTAAAAAGCAATATTTTGGGATTTATCATCGGCGATGCACTTGCCAGTTGAATTCCTCAGTAGAGATGTGAATGAAATATAAATTTTATAATATATAATATAACAAGTATAGCACGCTATTGACATAAGTTTAATAGCGTGCTATACTTGTTTAAGTTGGAGGTAATATTAATGGATGAAGTGAAAATAGGAAAAATTATAAAATATGTTAGTGCTAGTTTAGAAAAACGTGCTAATAATTTACTGAAAAAAGAAGATTTAAGTCTTTCTCAAGGCATACTTCTTATATGGTTAAATGACGAAATAAAAAAGGAAATGCCGATTAAAGAAATAGAGAAAAAGTATGGAACAGCTCAGTCTACCACTTACGGAATTGTGAATAGACTCGAAAACAAAGGATATATTGAGAGCTACTCTATTAACAGTAAAACAAAAATCGTAAGGCTTTGTGATGAAGGTGCTAAAAAAATTGATTTTATCAAAAAATGCGTTTCAGAAAGTGAAGAAGAAATCTTTACTGGATTTACGAATGGAGAAAAAGCTATGTTTATAGAGTTGTTAATTCGAGCGGAAAACAATCTTAAATAATAGCGTGATATAAAAAGGAGCAATAAATGAATAATAAATTAGAAAAATTAGACTCGCTGCCTGTGAAAAAGGCAGTACTTACAAATGCCTTGCCTGCAATGATTGCAATGATAATGGTGCTTGTATACAATATGGCAGACTTGTTCTTTGTAGGGCAAACGGGCGATCCCTTGCAAGTAGCTGCTGTTTCAATCGCAACACCCGTATTCTTAATTTTCATGTCGTTAGGGAATATCTTTGGGATAGGTGGTACATCTTATCTTTCAAGAAGCTTAGGAAGCGGAAACAAAGAACGTGCCAAAAAGATTTCCTCATTCTGCTTTTGGTCTTGTCTTGGGGTAGGTGTTATTGTGTCAGCTATTATGTTTTTCGCTATGGACAGCATACTTGGCTTGCTTGGCACGAGTGAAGATATTTGGTCTATGGTTAAAAATTACTTGCAAATACTTTGCATAAGCGGACCGTTTATATTAATTTCAAGCTGTTTTTCGAACTTGCTTCGTGGTGAAGGCCAAGCGGGAAAAGCTATGATAGGTATGCTTATCGGGAATGTTGTGAACATTGTTCTTGACCCTATTTTTATATTAGGGTTCGACTTAGGCGTTGAGGGCGCAGCGATTGCAACTGTTATCGGTAATATCTGCGGTGGTCTTTATTATATCTTCTATCTGCTCAAAGGAAACACCATGTTAAGCACAAAACTTAAAGATTTTTCGGTTTCAAACGGAATTCTTTCAAATGTATTGGCGATTGGTGTCCCCGCGTCACTTTCAACAATACTTATGAGTCTATCTCAAATGATTTTAAATGGACAAATGTCAGAGTATGGCGATTTGGCTTTAGCTGGAATTGGAGTTGCAATGAAAGTGACTATGATTACCAGTATGCTTTGCATAGGCTTAGGGCAAGGAGTTCAGCCACTTTTAGGGTATGCTGTTGGCTCACGAAACAAAAAACGATATAGTGATATTATAAAATTTTCGCTAGCTTTTGCATTTGCATTAAGTGGCGTTCTGACAATTGGTTGTTACATTGGATTAGAGCAAATTGTAGGTGGTTTTTTAAGTGATGCAGCTGCATTTGACTATGCGTTTTCTTTCTCGCAAATCCTTCTATCAACAAGCATACTATTTGGTGTACTGTTCGTGCTTTCAAACGCACTGCAAGCAGCAGGAGCAGCCACTGCTTCACTGATTGTAAATATCAGCCGTCAAGGGCTTGTATATATCCCAATGGTGTTTATCTTAAACGCTACTTTTGGGGTTGATGGATTAGTATTTGCTCAACCGATAGCAGATATTTCTGCATTAGTATTAGCGCTCATCTTTTATTTTAGAGTATCAAAAAAAGTTTTTTCTTATAATAAAATTGTAGAAGAATCTCGCTTGGAGAAAACAGTTCTTGCAAGCGAAACAGCTTAATAATATACAGTTTAAAATACTGATTAATCTCAACTAAATAATAACATATCAGTGTAAGCCATAAATTTCTCAAAAGGCAATGAGAAATTTATGGCTTACACTTTTTTCTATGTCGAATTGCATTGTGGTGCTAATTTTTTCGATATTTGTGTAATTATTTGGTAAATAGTGGGTTGCTATATGGGCGTTATTAACAAAATAAACTCTTGCACATATATGAATACTGTAGAAATTTAAGTTTTCCTATTGCTTTATTCGACAAAATTCGATATTATTAAAATGAGCAATTGCAATTAATGTTATACGAATAAATCTAAAGATTTATTCGGCGCTTTTACTAATACTATGATAACGTAGTAATAGCTTTGCAGGAGGGCTATAAAATAATGAAAAAGTTAATAAGCATATTGAGCGCAATATGTATTTTTACAGTAGTATTGCCGTTTGCTACTGTATTTGCAACTGAGACAAATACAGTTTCAAATGAAGAAAATAGTGACGTTGGCCAATTTGATTTTAGCAAACCGATAAGAGTAGGATATTACTCCGCTTTTGATGATGTGATTGTTGATATTGATAGCATAAATAATAAGGGCTATGGATATGAAGTGTTTAAGAAAATATCCGAGAAAAGCGGTTTGGAGTTTGAATTTGTACCCATTGCCGATAGTATGATAGATGCGGTAGAAAGTGGCTATGTTGATGTAGGAGGTTTTAATACTAAAAGCGAAGCAAGGGAAGAAAGAGTGCTTTACTCTGAAAATCCATATACAAAAACATATCTCGCACTTATGTCTGAGGATATGGATATTACTTACGCAGATATTAATGCAATAAGTGGAAAAACTGTTTCTGTTTACGATGAGAATATCGGCGTAGAGAACCTTGATATATTTTGTGAACGCAATAACATTTCGGTCGAATACATTTATGGTGAAACCGAAACATATATGGAACAAAAATCAGATTTATTTATAGCTTATTCTGAGGACCCCACATCACATGATTTGAATAATATATTAAATCTTGGAGTTTACAACCTATATTTAATAACAAGTTTTGAAAATGCTGATTTAATGGAAGTTATAGATAATTATTTTTTGGAAGTTATCCATACAGAGGGCAATTTTTTCATGGAGCTTGAGGAAAAATACCTTTCTGAAAACATCGAGATAGCACACCGCGGTTTAACTGAAAATGAGCTTGAGATATTAAGGCAAAAACCACTAGAGGTTGGTTATGTAACAGGTTTTTCACCAATTTCATTTACGAATGAAGAAGGTGAGCCTGATGGTGCGATGGTGGATATACTAGGAGAATTTGCTGAGCGATACGATTTTGAAGTGAACTTCCACCCATATAGCCTTGAAGATGCACCAGAAACACGCAAAGACTATGATTTGCTACTCACCTTGTATGGTGATGGTGAAAATGAATATGAGTACTATACACCTACTGAAACATTTCACGAAATTCCGATGTATGCGATAATAAACAATAATCGAATAGACACAACGTTTTCTCTCGAGATAGTCGAAGGCGCTCCTAGAATCGGGTCACTTCCTTATCAAGCAATTGACTTTGATGAATTTCTTGATTTCGCTGGAGAAACGGAGTTTGCTTTCTATAATGACTGGCATATGCTACTAGACGATTTAGCAGTAGGAAACGTAGATATGATTTTTTGCACCGAAAGTGCGACTACATATACTGAGATATACTTTGATGATTTGGACACTTCCACAATACATACTGATACCGTTGCGCCGATGCAGTTTTATATAAATCATGATATCGCAGAAGAGTATGTACCTATATTTAATATAATGACCGATCGCATTTCCGATTCAGAGTACACTGCAATAATCGCAACCAATTCTAATGAAGCGTTACCAGAGACAGTAACTAGTTTTTGGGGTTTTATTAGAGCTAATTGGTATTACTTCGCTTTAGCACTGTTTATTACCATCGGGGGATTTGTTGGGCTATATTACAAAGGGCAAATAAGTAAAAAAGAAGCTTTGCTCAAATCATATAGCACTGATCAACTTACTGGATTTATGACATCGCAAAAATTTAGGGAAACAATTGACGAGAAAATCAAGAATGCAAAACCCAGTGAATACGAAATTATATCCTTCGATATTGATATGTTTAAAACTATAAACACCCATTTCAGCACAGATAGAGGGACGGTTATTATAGTAGCCATAGCAGATGCGCTGAAAAAAGCATTTGAGGGAACAGATGTAATTATCAGCAGAAGAACTGCAGATCAATTCTTAATATGTAGACGTTTAAACGCAGGCGGTCCTATTAATCAGATATATAATACGGATATATTGCCCGCTATAGAAGACAATTTAAACGAAAAATATAAAGTTTCATTATCGTTTGGGAATGTCATTGTAGATGATGTAAAAGTGAAAGGAACAACTTTTATCGGACAAGCTGATACTGCTAGGGTAGCGGGCAAGTCTACGCATAAGACTACATTCATCACTTTTGACGATAAAATGCGCAAACAGTACGAAGATAAAGTTAACATTACATTTCGCATGGAACAGGCGCTTAAAGACCGTGAGTTTACAGTTGAATATCAGCCCAAAATTGATTTTACAACATTAACACTCGGTGGTGCAGAAGCGCTTGTGCGTTGGACACCACAGCTCGGAGGAAAAATATATCCCGATGAGTTTATTCCGATATTTGAAGAAAACGGATTTATTTCATACCTAGATTTATATGTGTTGGAAGAAGTTTGCAAGTGCATAAAGGCAAACTGTTATAAAATGGAGATACCACGAATTGCGGTAAACTTATCTGCGCATACAGTGCTTGCGGACAACATTGTAAGTCGTGTATCGGACATACTGTCGCTTTATGATATAGACCCAAGTAGGATTGAACTGGAACTTACAGAAAGTGCTGTTGAAGCAGATACGGATAAATTCCTAATGACTGTTAAAAGGTTTAAAGCGCTCGGATTTGCTATGGCTATTGATGACTTTGGAGCTGGAGTATCGTCGCTAAATAGGCTATCGGCAGTTGAAGCGGATATACTAAAACTTGATAAGGCATTCTTTGACCTAAAAGGGCAAGGAGGAAAGAGCACAGTAGTTGTAACGGATATTATACGCATGGCAAAACATCTTAATATGAAAGTAGTTGCAGAGGGTGTTGAAACCGCATCACAAGCCCTGTGGCTACAAGGGATTGGCTGTGATTATGCACAAGGATATTATTTTGCAAAACCTATGAGTACTGAGGATTTCAAGCAACTAATTGCAGAGGAAAAGCAGTACAGTATTAATTTAACGTAATTTTTTATTCGACTAAAATAAAGAAATAGCCCCCATTTGTACAATTAGTACAAATGGGGGCTATTTCTTTTTTAGGTTGCACGGACTACTTTTTGTAGACGGATTTTTTTAGCTTATTGATAGTTTACATTGTCTGTTTCTTGCTCTTCATCTTCGTCATCATTTTTCTTTCTAATAAAGAACATTATGATTACTTGGATTATAACTACTAATGCAAATACTATACTCCAAATATCAAATATTATCATAGGTAGAGTAAAGTCTTGAGTAATAAACAGTAAGATTATATTAAATATTGCAAGGATAAACAATACAATATTTGTAATAATTCTCTTGCGATGTTTTTGCTCTTCTTCGTCTTCTTCTGCTGTTTGCTCTGCGTTAGTCTCGTTTGCATCTTGCTCATCATCATCTTTTTTCTTAGGTCTTACTACTAAGTACAGTATAGCTAATATTACTGCTACTATAGTCATGATAAGGTCGAACAAGCTCCATGCGCCACCATTGCTAACAATTCTGAATGAAGATGCAGATAGTGGGACTCCGCCCTCGACAATGATTACTGCTTCGAACACTTCTCCTACAGGTGTAGTGACTCTTAAGGTGTATTCTCCATCAGGCAATGATACCAAATAATCAGGATTAATAATTAGGTTTCCGTTCTCATCGATAGAGTAATCATCTTCCCCAAGTTCATTTTCCCCGAGCTCAACTTTTGCTACTTCAACAAATCCACTATCGTCTGAGTCTCCACTCGGTGGTAGCGGAATTGCCGTTTCTGGTGCAGGCTCAGCATCTTCTTCAGGATCTGGTTGCTCTGTATCATCAGTGTCAGGAGCTGGGTCACTAGGAGTAGGTGATGTATCGTCAGTTTCTGGGGTAGTTTCTGGGGT
>CAYJII010000033.1:20661-28113 GCA_964370225.1 uncultured Oscillospiraceae bacterium
GTAGGAGTAGGTGTAGGTGCTGGTTGTACAGTAACAGTAACAACCACTTTATCGGTATGTTCTACTCCGTTTTTATCCACATAAGTAACTTCAAATTCTAATGGGAATTTACCACCCTCAGAACCTACATTGTTAATATCGCCCAACTGATCTTTGTTGACAGTAATGTTTGTAAGTTTTTCGCCAGTTTCTTCAATGAAAGCATCTGCCAAGCTGTCTTTTAGCGCATCTTCTTCTGTTAAGTTTTTAGCTTCTTCATTTGTTTTGTCGATGTCATTTGCTGTAATATCAATCGTAATTTCATAAGGTTTTGGTAAAACAGTTACTTTTACAATTATTGAGACTACAAGTTCTGTGCCATCAAAAGCAGTGTGAGATGCAGTATAAGTTAAGTCAAATACGCCTCCATCCTCAGTTGCAGCTTTAATTTTATTTAATTGAGTTTCGTTTGCTTTAATATTTGTAACTGTTTGTGAAGTTTCAACTATTGCTGATTCGACTAAACTTAATACTTTGGAGTCAGCTTCAGTATGATCGGCTACTTCTTCATAAGCGATAGTATAATCTTTTGCGAAAATCGCAATAGATAACTTGTCTTCGCTAGCTGGTGGTGCAATTATTACATCATCATTATCCTTGTCCACACCTTCTACTATTACCTTAACAGTAGTTTCGATGGTTTTACCGTCTTTTGTTGCAGTATATTTTTGCTCGTATATGCCTCCAGTTTCAGGGCCATTTTTAATTGCTTGCAAATCGTCTGGATCAGGAGTAGGTTCAACATGTAATTTTGATTCAATGATATATGCGTTTGCTTCACCATTTGTTATAGCGTCCTGTGCGTCATACTGTGTTGCTTGGTCATATTCCATGGTGAATCCATCAGCTTCAATAGCTAAGTTTTCACCTTCATCGGTTATAACAGGTTGCGGTGTTGTGGTTCCTTTTACAACTACTAAAATATCTCTTTCGACAGTACGATTATTACTATCAGTTGCAGTAAGGGTTACCCTAACTATTCCGCCATCTGGTCCTACGTCTTGAATTTTTTTCAAATCATCTTCTGAAATAGTAGGAGTTAACTTGTCCCCTGTATTAATATTCCATGATTCTGATTTTGCTTTTTCAACGACATCGCCTATTTGGATACTATCTTTTTCTGAGTTTTCAATGGTAAATCCATCACCTGTTATTACTAAGTTATAGTCATCATTTTCAGTTACGTATTCTCTTAGCAATGCTTTTGCTGTAAACGACAATACACCTTCTGTGATAGTGGTAGGATCTATTATTGTTTGCTCGGTATCGCTTGTTTTATACCAACCTACAAAGATTTTGCTGTCATTGATATTTACAACTGGTGTAGTGTCAACAGCTTCCCCAGCACTCACTTCAATTGTAACTCTGTGTTCAAAATTAGCTAGTGTACCATCTTCTTCTAAAATTAAGAATTCAGCGACTGCAAGCGAATAAGCTTCTGCATAGATAGTGTTTATGCTTGTGCCAAAAGGAGTATTCCTTATATGCTCTGTGGTTTCGATGAATAAATCTTCGCTATTGTCTTTTAATTTAATATATTCCTTGTCACCAGCATTTAAAGTATAAAACTTCCAACCTTTAAGCTCGTAAAAAGCACTTTGCGGTACGACTACTACATTTTCAGCTTTTGCGTTTACAGTATTTGTAGCTTTGTCAATTGTTGCATATTCTTCTAGAGTGCCAGAAAGTTCAAGATAATCTTCATCCGATTCTGCGATAGTGTAAATAAATTTTACTTGATAAATATCAGGAACTTTATCACCATTTTCATCTTTTTCAAACTTAGCAGTGAAAATAGTATCTCCTTCAATTTTTTTGTTTGCTAATTCTTCGAGAGTGACTTCATCGCCATCTTTATCGACCCATTTATCAAGCACATAACCTGTATTAGGTGTAACATTTGGGAATGTAAGACCGTTTGTACCATGCTCGATTTCTGTGGTGCCGTCGTTTGAATCATTAAGACTACCGTTCGAATCAGTACCGAATGTAACGGTATGTTTCACTTTTTCTACTACTACTTCAAATATTACCGCACAGCCTTTTACTCCATTAACAGTGTCAGTTCCACCGATATTATCAATCTTGATAAATCCATTTGCATAGCCGTCTTCGTTTTCGTCCAACATGCTTACAACTATATCTGTTGCTGCCAGTGCATTTTCTAAGGTTTCGATGTTTGTGTTATTTAAAGCAGTTGTAGCGTATTTGTCATAAATAGTTACAACTTCAAGTGAATCGGTTCCCGGAGTAGCATCAACAGGATAGTAGTGGGCTTTTACTGTTTTGATTACGTGATAAGCATCTGCTTTAAATCCAACTGCAGAATCATAATAATCCGCAATAAATGGATCATCTTTAAATTCAATATCAGCTGCAGCCGCATTAAAATTAGTAAAGCTAGTTAAATCAAATGTGTTATATGTAGTTTGACTTTCAATTTTATCAGTTGCAATATTTGTGTTACCATGGTGAATGATTGCAATTGCAGGTTTTTTGATAAATACTGCTGTGAAAGTAACTTCGCCAGTAATTACAAGATCTTCTGGGCTTTCTACTCTTCCCGTAACTGGACCGCTTTCTGAAATCATATCATATTCCCAATATCCAAATTCGTAAAACTTAGACTCTTGTTCTCTTTGAGTAAGATTTATTGTAGGAATTGTAATATGATTTGAATCCTCAGGATTAGTTGAAATGTTAGTGTTATACATGACTTTTTGACCTTGTACAACATTTGTCAAGTTGTTTTCAACAGGATCGCTATAGTCGTTTTCATTATCTGGGGTAGCGTCATTTTTAATTTCGAAAAATACCTTGTACATTTCAATTTCGTATTGAGGTTGGAGTATAATGTCGCTAGTAAATTCTGGTGTTTTCAAATCCTCATCAGTTTTATACAGGATGCTTTCGTCTGCATCTGGATTTGGTGCGTTTGGATCCGACCAACCTATAAATTTATACCCATAAGAATGCGTGCTAATTACATGACCGCTACTATCTGTAAGGTCTGCATCTGTTAATGATTGTCCCTTTTGCTTTGTTAGAGTAATATTGTTAAGATAAGTTTTTTCTTGCCCATTAGCATTTGGAACAAATGTAACAGTATAGGTTTCAGGCTTGAAATTAGCGGTGTATGTAACAGTGCCAGAAGAGTTTGCGTCTCTAGTGATATCTTCTCTGCTATTTATGGTGTACTCATAGCTGGAACTGCTCCTCACTTTTGTGAAGTTCTCAAACAGATAATACGTATCAGTACTAATAGTTGGCACTTCATTAATATCTAAGTATATGTTACCGCCAGTGTTCCAATAGCTTGGATTGTATTCTGGGTCGGGATATGCATCTGTTGGTGTAGCGCTGCTATATAACCTAGTTTTAAAGAATGAGATTTCCTCATCTGTCTCGGTTATAATTTCATCCCCAAGTGTGGCGGTTCCTCCGTCCGTCACTTTGAATATATACTCTACTTGATATTTATCGGCAATACCATCGCCTTCTCCTGCTTCTCCACCGAGTACATCAGGCTCGAAAATAGGGTACATTTCATCTTTTCTATAAAATATAAAATTAGGTATGTTTTCATGAGTATACCTTGTAGAGTTGTTAGGGTTATCACCAGGGCTAAAGTTTTTGCGCCAACCATCAAATGCATAGCCGTCAGGAGCATTTATTATAGGGATATCTCCTGTGGTTTTACCATCCATATCGGTGATAGATGAAACTGATAATTCGACATCTTTGCTTACATCGCTAGTACCATCTGCCCATTCACCGACTATATCAGGAGTTAAGGACGGATAGAATATGATTGCTGCTTCCTCTGATACTCTGTAAGTTGATGTGAGTTCTACAGCTTCACCAAAATAATTAGTAGCAGTAGATATTGCATTCTTATACAGCATTTGATTACTTTGGAAAGTATTTTTGACGCCTGTTAACTCAACATTAATTGTCGTATTATCTGCTAAGGTAGCATTACGTGATGCGAAAATTTCTGCTGTATCTTCTAGTAGGTAGACCTTATCATTTGTAAGTTCACCTAAACCTTCGAGTAATACCACAAAATTAAGTGTTTCGCCAACATTCACAATTACATCTGAATATGAGCTTAATAGCCTTGGGTTTTGATACAAACCAATGTCAACTTGCTTGTTTGCAATCTCTTCGTCAGTTACAATTAATGTAACGCTTTCGCTAGATTCATCTACTGCGTTTTCAAAACCATAGATATCAGCATAGAAGCTAACGCCAACTTCTGAGGTTGCGGATGGTCTAGGAAAGTTGTTATTTGCAGATTTGTCTTCTGCATCATAACCTGGAACAGTTATTCTATATTGATCATAAAGTTCCATTGCCTCAAGGTCAAATATTAGTTGATATTCGCTTCTTGTTATGTTAGTTCCTACTTTTGTGCTTTCTTTAGGTCGTACAAAGACGCTGTACCTACCCGAATCTTCATCAAAAGTCATGTGTTTTAGATTATCTGGTGTGCTTAGTTTGTCATTTAAATCGACGAATTGTAATCCTGTAGCTTCAATATTTAAATCTGCTATAGCATCACCAGAAGAAACATTATATTCGCCATCAGGTGTTTTATCTATAGCTTCTTCAAAAATAATACCAGAAAGTTCGAACCAGTTAAATATAAATTTACGAAATTTATCGACTTTGCGTGATTAATTACAGATGGAAGTATACTATCGTCTTCGCCTTTTTCAAATTCATAAAACTTAGACTCTGCTGTCGCTACTGCTTGTGATAGATGTTCTAATGTGTACAAATCAGCTTCTTTTGCTTGAACTTTTAGCTCAATACCTATTATTTCTGATGTTGGTATTTTAGGGAATTTTATCAAAACATAAGCAGCTTCATTGATATCCGTGGCTTGGTCTCCTGAGTATGTAAAGTTTTCTTCAAATATAAAATTATCTTTGAAGTATAATATTTCGATGTCGCCTTCTACAGTGCCGGTAACTGTTACGGAATTTGTGAGATTTCTCAAGATGACATCATTTTCACTGGTTATAGTTTTGCTGTTTGCTTCATAAGCTACACCTTGTCGTGGCAATTTAATTGCGAGATGATAATTTGTAAAGAAGTTATCCAAAGTCATAATTTCAGTTTTCAGTGTTAAATTTTTATATTCATCTGCTTGATAATTTACACCACTATAAACTTGAGCTGCAGCTGGGTCGCTATCGATACCTGCATAGATAGCAATTATATCTGAAGCAGTTGAAACAATTTGTATTGTTTCTGATACATCAAGTGCTAATAATCTACCAGTAGTATCTGCAATACCTGTAGATGATGTTATTTTATTTACATCATCTACAGCACTGTCTACGATACTTTGTGACTTGTTTACACTAAAATAAGGGAAAGAGTCCGGTGTGGTTGCCATTAGTGGGGCAATGTCTAAATATCCGCTTAAAAATACAGGATAACCTATGTCGAGTAATACCCCCTGTCCCGCAAGGAAAGAGTCTGCTGGTATTGTAACAGAGTTAATACCAATGGAAGAATTATCCTGAGCTCTAACAGTAAGACCCTCTAAGTCATACACAAGATATTTTTTGCTATTACTACCCAGTGTTTGTACGCTTATGCGTTCGTGATATCCAACATAAGTGAAGAATTGTTCGTTAATTTCAAGATAAAGCTTGCTTCCTTGTGGATAAACCATATGACCATTATAGTCAAGTTCATCGCCATATCTGCCTGAATAGCCATTCCGATTAAGTGGTATATTTACCGTAATATCCCCTGGAATTGTGCTATTTCTAGCAACTGTAGGAATTGCATACTCTACCTTGTCGTTATCTGTAGCGTTTGCATCGACAACGGCAGTATACTTGAAATTAAAATCATATTCATCGCTCAATCTTTCTGGAGCTAGTGATGTAAACCCTCCTTCACCAGTCACAGGATCTCCAGCAGTTATAGTGAATGTCAAAGTCTCCAGTTCGGATACAGAGGGAGCTCTGTCTTTAGAAAATTTTAAATTCAATATTTCATCGCTACTGGTACCAGGATTTAGGCGCAATCCATCCGTTTTAAGGGCAAGCGCTGTAATATATTCGCCATCTCTTAATGGGAGTTTCACAGTAGTATTCGAATTGGTGTTTGGCAACTCATAAATTCTTATTTCGTCGCCTGATAAGGTGGTTTTATATTCAAACCACTGGTTACCATAAAATGTTGAATACTGACTTCTAGCATCATAGCGATACCAAATTTCACCACTAAGTTGCTTCAAAATTGCTTCTGAACCACTTACTGTAATCACTACGTCTTCATATATATTGGATGCACGTGCTTGATCGCCTGGGTTATTTCTATCGTAGTATTTGTTAAAATTAAGCTCTGCTGATACTTTGAAATATGCATCATATGGGTGATCCGACAATAGATATGGATAATCGTTACCATTGTTATAGGCGTTATATAATGAAACGTACATGTTAAAATTATCCGCGCCATCATCATACTCCCAAGTTATTGGGTTGGAGACAATTATATCATAAGTTCCCGAATCACGAATATCAAATGAAGTGGTAATCAGTGGGTTATAAACTCCGCCTTCTGACGATGGTTTGGAAAACTTGCCTTGGAATGACATTTCTGTTCTGTATCCAGCGCCATAAAATTTATCAAGCAATCCTCTTTCGCTAATTTGAAGCTCTATTCTTGTAACAGGAGAATTGCTAGCATTGTTAAGAGTAGATATTCTTAAATCCCCAGAACTGCTTATGCTGCCACTAATAAAAGTCGTATCTGCATAATAAATTTTGTATCCTATAAATTCGCCTTCGGAATTATCAATTTGGAATGAAGTAGGACTAAAGTTTTCGGGAATATCAATAGTAGCAACCTGATTGTCATAAGTTTCAGCAGCTATATTATTTATAATATCATTTTTGCTTACACTGATATCGATAACAAATCCATAATTTGTATCATCCGCATCAATTATATTTACTTTTTTAGGCTCTGCCATATTCAGACTTATCCTGTCTGTGAAAGTAAATTCTGGGACAATTACTTTAATGCTGCCAAGTGATATGGACTGATTTTTTATTGAGTAAGTACCATCGCCATCGCTCACAACTTGGTCATAAGTAGCTGTAATAGGAGTACCGGTATACTCACCTGTAGCGTAATCTTCTAGTGGTAAATAAGTATGAAGTCCATGTTCTCTCTCGGAATTACCGTCGGTTGCAATGGTTGTTAAATGCCATTGGTCATTTAACAACGGAATTGATCCTAGCAGGCGTTGAGCACTACTGGAAAGAAGAGAAGTATGTTGCACTTTTTTTGTGCCTGTATAGTTATTTTCGTGAGTTAGGTCCGTAATGTTTTCCAATCCGTATACAATTGATTGCGCATAAAGCCTATTTTGAACCCCTT
>CAYJII010000034.1:0-13964 GCA_964370225.1 uncultured Oscillospiraceae bacterium
CCGTCGCCCATTTCGATGATTGATACGTCAAAAGTACCGCCCCCAAGGTCATAAACCATGATTTTTTGGTCGTTTTCTTTATCGATACCATATGCTAATGCAGCAGCAGTTGGTTCATTAATAATTCTTTTTACATCAAGACCAGCAATTCTACCAGCATCTTTAGTAGCTTGTCTTTGAGCATCTGTAAAGTAAGCAGGAACAGTGATAACAGCTTCTGTTACGCTATGTCCTAAGTAGCTTTCAGCATCTGCTTTTAGTTTTTGTAATATCATAGCAGAAATTTCTTGTGGAGTGTATTCTTTGCCGTCAATTGTAGTAGGGTGAGCTGTACCCATGTGACGTTTGATAGAAGAAATAGTTCTATCGTGGTTAGTAACCGCTTGTCTTTTTGCAACCTGTCCTACCATTCTTTCGCCTGTTTTTGAGAATGCTACTACTGAAGGAGTTGTTCTAGCACCTTCTGTGTTAGCGATAACTACTGCTTCGCCGTTTTCCATAACAGCTACGCATGAATTTGTTGTACCTAAGTCAATACCAATAATTTTACCCATAATTTTTCTCCATTCCGCCGAATATACTCGGCTTATAAATTTTATTTTTTTGTATAAGTTTTTGTTTTATTAGGGATTTGCAACTACTACCATTGCATGTCTTATAACTTTTTCGCCTATTTTATAACCCTTTTGGAAAACTTGGCAAACTGTGTTTTCGCCGAAATTTTCATCTTCGATTTGGTTAACCGCATTGTGATATTCAGGGTTAAACACTTCGTTTAAAGAAACAATTTCTTCTACACCAAGTTTTTTAAGCTCATCGCTAAGCTGGTTAAACAGCATTTGTACACCTTTTTTAAAGCCCTCATCACTGCAGTCAGTCTCAAGTGCTCTCTCAAAATTATCCATCACAGTGATTATTGGAAGTGCAAAATTTGCTTTTGCAAAAATGAAAACATCATCTTTTTCTTTAGCAGTACGCTTTTTGAAATTATCAAATTCAGCAATTTTGCGAAGAATTTCATTTTTCAGAGCTTCATTTTCTTCAGTTAAAGCGACGATAGGGTCAATCTCAACCACTTCGCTTTCTTGTTCTTTGTTATCGACCTTTTCTTTTTTTAGGTCGTCTTTAGTATTTTTTTCTCTTTTTTTATTTTTATCGGACATATTTTCTTTCACTACCTCTCATTGTCATCATCTATCAATAGATTTAAGTACCTGTTAAGACTTTGCGAAAAATATCTGACATACGGCAGTATCTTAGCATAATCAAGTCTTAGCGGGCCTATAACACCCATAGAACCTATAATTTCATTATTGCGCTTATACGGAGAGACTATAATCGAAGAATTGCTTATAGTAAACACATCGCGCTCTCTTCCAAAAATGATTTCTATATCATCAAACACATCGGATAAAAGTTTTTCAATTTCGCTTTTCTCATTTAAAAATCTAATTACCTCTGTTGTGTCGATTTCGTTTTTTACAAGCAGGTTTTGTTGTCCTTTTACATTGACATCCACATGTGAAAATTCTTCGCTTAGCTCAAGCACAGCGTGAAGTAGTGGCGACATGCTAACCATGTAACTACCAAGTGCTATGCTAAGATCAGTTAGCATTTGTGGCGTGATTTTGTCCACATTGATACCTTGTAGATTGCTGTTAAGGAAGTCTGCAAAAAAACCAAGTTGCTCGTTTGTTAAATCAAATTCCAAGCGACAAATTTTATTTTTAATCCCACCAGTGGAGGTAATCATCAATAAAACGTAAAGTCGTCTGCCAGCGGGGATAACTTCAACTCTCGAAATCATTGAGAAATGAAATAGGTTATTTTTGTACACCACAGTAAGCTTCGTTAAATCGGATAAAACTTCAACAGCGTTTGCAAGCACTGTCTCTACTGTTTGCCCCGATGCTGTGATAGATGCATCAATATCACGCATATCACTATCGCTTAAAATATATGGATCCATCAACCTTGAGATATAAAGCCTATACCCTAGATAAGTTGGAATTCTACCTGCTGAGGTGTGTGGTTGTTCCACTAACCCCATTTTTTCTAAAAACGCCATATCGTTTCGTATAGTCGCAGATGAATAGTTGATATTAGAATTAGAAAGGATTGTTTTTGAACCGACAGGATCGCCTGTTTTGATGTATTCATTAACTATTGCAGATAGTATCATCAATTTGCGTGCGTCCAATTCCAATTTTTCAACACCACCATTCTTGTTTTAGCACTCTATCTGTTTGAGTGCTAAATATAATTTACCATTAATATACCATTATGTCAATAGGGTAAAAGCTTTTTTTTGTAAAAAATATTTTAACAAAATATTAAAGAGATTGTGTAAGGCTAATTTTTACACAATCTCTTAGGTTTATATATTGATTATAGGGTTTGATAAAAATTCAGAATTTCCACATTGCACTTTTGGTGAAGCGAGTGCAAAAACATCGCCAGCCTTCTTCTCAAAAAGAGCACTCTTATATGAAGCGTTGTAAAGCTGTGCAAATTTTGGAGATATTACTTTCCCATCGCTTTTTGCATTTTTTATTATTTGTGCGCCTTTTTTGTTCATTGCTAAAATTCGTACATACTCGTATTCGCGCTTAAAATCATCAGCCTTAATGTCAAATAAGCAGTTTAGTAAAATTCTTCTAATCCGAGCTTTAGTATAGCGCTTAGTGCTGATACTCTGCACTAGCTCGTCATATGATGTTGCGCTCTCACATGCGCTTTTTATCCTGTTGTGTAGCCCCTCGGTAACATCTTTTATCCCCATGATATCTACAGCACTCATGCTGCGAAGTTTATATAAAAGTGCAGTGCTCAAATTTTCGATAAGGCATGGGGCGAGCCCTTTTTCAATATCACTTTCGTAGAGTTCATATGCACTTTTCGGTACGTAATTTTTGTAATCACCCAATATTTTATTTCGGATAGCCGATGCACTTGCGATATCGTCCGAGGCGATGTCGCTATCGTGCATAGCGCCGCACCGCACGATATTGTGTACTTCAATATCAGGGTTGATTTCGTAAATAGCATTGATATACTCCACTCCAAGCATATTGTTCGGGTGACGAATAATGTCCGCATACTCATCACCGTGCAAGGTGCGGATTGCCTTTTCTACAGCGAGCGGGTAGGAAATACCGTCACTTAGCGCTTTTTTTACAATATCGCTGTTTGCGTGGTCACGCATAAAAGCTGCGCTTTGCTTTAGCGTGCCAATATCTTCGCACTCACTCCCAAAGCTTAGTGCATTTATATTAAGCATATTGAGCAGAGATACCCCAGCATGCGCAAAATCTCGAGCGGGAGAAAGTGAGTAGGGTGTAGGAAGCTCGATTACAAGGTCGACTCCGTTTAGCAAAGCAGCCTTTGCACGAGTAAATTTAGAGAAGATTGCAGTATCGCCACGCTGTACGAAATTTGAGCTCATGCACGCTACTATATGTGTGGCTCCGAGCTCTCTGGTCTTTTGTATTTGTAAATAGTGACCATTATGAAAAGGGTTATATTCGGCTATAATTCCAAAAATATTCAAGATTTCACCACTTTCTGCAAAAAAGCTTGTATTTTTCGCTTATATGTATTAATATATAATGTGGTAGGACAAATTGTCAAGCTAAATACAATTTGCCTTAAATAATTTGCCGTAATATAGGCAGAATGGAGCATAAAAATGAAAGTTTTGGTAATTAATGCCGGAAGCTCTTCTCTTAAGTATCAACTTATAAACATGGAGGACGAATCGGTAATAGCAAAAGGTAACTGTGAAAGAATTGGTGTGAGTGGAGCTATTGCACACAAAACAATAGATGGATACACATATAACGCTGATTGCGATTTTCCAACGCACACAGAAGCTTTTGAAAAATTAATAAAAGTTTTAACATTGGGCGAACATCCTGTTATTAAAGACATGAACGAAATCGCTGCAGTAGGACATAGAATTGTACAAGGTGGGAAGTACTTTAAAGAGTCAGTACTAGCGACTGAAGACGTAATTTCGAAAATTGAAGAAATTTCTGACCTAGCGCCACTACATAACCCTGCACATATCCTAGCTTTAAGAGCTTGTCAAAGCGTACTGCCTGAGAATGTGCCGCAAGTAGTTGTATTTGATACAGCGTTCCACCAAACTATGCCAGAAAAAGCATATATGTATGGCTTACCATACGAGTATTATGAAAAATACCAAATCAGAAAATATGGCTTCCACGGTACTTCACACAGATTTGTAACTAACAGACTTGGTGAAATTTGGGGCAGTGATATGTCTGATAAAAAAATCGTTACATGTCATCTAGGCAACGGCTCATCAGTAGCTGCTGTTAAAAACGGTGAATGTATTGATACTTCAATGGGCTTCACTCCATTAGACGGACTTATCATGGGTTCACGTTCAGGTGCTATTGACCCATCTGTTGTACTTTATTTGATGAAACAAGAAAAATTATCTGTTGATCAAATGAACGACGTACTAAATAAAAAATCAGGCTTCTTAGGTATGAGTGAGCTAACAAGTGATTCAAGAGACCTAATTAAAGCTGCACAAGAAGGTAACAAACAAGCACAAACTGCTATAGATATGTTTAGATACCAAATCAAAAAATACATAGCATCATATGCTGCTGCTATGGGTGGAATTGATGCGGTTATCTTTACAGGTGGTATCGGTGAAAACTCGGACGACCTACGTATGGAAGTTTGTGAAGGTTTAGAATACATGGGTATTGAAATGGATAGAAACTCAAATACTGAGTTTAACCATGAAGAAGCTAGAATTTCTAAAAATTCATCTAAAGTTGAAGTTTGGATAGTGCCAACAAACGAAGAACTTCTAATTGCAAGAGATACAAAAATTATTATTTCCCAATAATGATTATTTAAAGATTGTGTGATTTTTTCACACAATCTTTTTTGTTGCATTTTTTATTTATTGTGGTAAAATTAAGTAAAATGCAGTTTGGAGATGAAAACTATGATGTTTGTAAGAATAGGGCTTGCTATCACAATGATAGTAGCTTTTGTGGTGTTGTCTACTACGATATCTTCTGGACTGGAGAGCGGTTTTAGCGACATGGATATGATTATTATACGTGTGAGTGGTGTGATAGCTGGATTTGCTTTAATGGCAAATTTTGCGTTTGGAATTCTCGGTGTAATAACAAAAAATAAAAACATAAAAAAATAGTGGGGTAAGTAAAATGGATTTCACAAAATACAGTATAAATCAGCTAATTAATAAAGAATATGAATGTTCATGTGGGAAAACACATTTGGCAAATATCAAAAATATTGCTATTGGCGAAAGAGCTGTGTTAAAGCTAAAAGAGATAATTTTAGCGCAAAAATTAAACGAATGCAGAAATTTTGATTCTACAAAAGATAAAGTTTTGGTCGTATGCGATATAAATACAGCACCACTAGCAGAAGAGTATGTAACTCCGATTTTGTCAGAAATGGGAGTTAGCTATGACAGCTTTGTATATCAAAAAAGTGAATTCCATGCAGAAATGAAGTATGTGGACGAGCTAATGCAACATATTACAGACGAAGCGCTTATAATTGCGGTAGGCTCGGGTACAATTAATGATATATGCAGATATGTAGCTTTTGAGAAAAAACTGCCGTATTACATAGTAGCGACTGCTACATCAATGGATGGATATTCCTCAAACGTTTCGCCGATAGTGGTAAACAACCTAAAAACTACGTTCATATGCAAATGTGCAGATGCAATCATTGGGGACACACAAATGCTTGCGAGTGCACCTATGAAAATGATTGCAGCTGGTTTTGGCGATATTGCAGGGAAGTATCTTGCGATATCGGACTGGAAGATGTCAAACATTATTAATGGTGAGTATTACTGCAATGCGATAGGGGAGCTAGTGCTTTTTTCGGTGAAAAAATGTGTGGATAACCTTGATGGACTAAAAAATCGAGACTTGAAAGCACTGGAATATCTTATGGAGTCGCTGGTACTTATCGGAATTGCGATGAGTTATGTCGGCTTTTCTCGGCCAGCATCTTCTTCTGAGCATCATATTGCGCATTTTACCGAGATGAAGTCAATTTTTGCGCATGAATTTGGTGAGCTACATGGAACAAATGTCGGAATGGCTACGGTGCTAATAAGCCAAATGTACGCAAAATTTTTGGAGTTGGATATCGATTTTGATACGGCAAGGAATAAAGCCGATGCTTTTGATAAAAAGCAGTGGGAGCAAAATATCACACATGCATATGGAGTAGCTGCAGGCGAGGTGTTAAGGCTTTATGACGAATATAAGCAGAATAACCCTGATGTGGTGAAAACAAGAATTGATGCGATAGAAAAAAATAAAACAGCTGTAATTTCACAAATCGAAGTAGCAGTAAATTCTACGCAAAACACTGCAGAACACCTTGAAGCGCTTAGTGGCAAAACATCGCCTAAAAGCTATAATTTAACAGCTGAAGAAGTAAAACAAATACTGCTTTATGCGAAGGATTTGCGCAATAGATATGCTGCACTACAGCTGTTTTACGACCTTGGTGTGCTAGAAGAACTAGTGGAATATATACTAAATTTACATCTCAAATAATATTGCGAAACGGAGTATAAAATGTATAAAATTAAACGACTGATTAACGGTGGGATTATCCCGATATATAAATGCCCTGCTGCGTGCAGACATTGTCTTTATGGTTGCTCTAATGAAATGGGTGGCGCTTATGCGAGTGAAGAGCAAAGTGAAAAGCTTGTTAAAAAGCTTTTTGCAATGGGTTGTCGTTCCATGCATATAGGTGGCGGAGAGCCTTTTTTAAATTTTGAGCGTTTAGTGGCATTGCTAAAAATTATGCGCGAAAATTTGCTTGATGTCGACTATATCGAGACAAATGCAGCTTGGTGTACTGACAATATTAGTGATGACGAGATATTAACTAGGCTGAAAAAAGTGAAGTCTCTGGGTGGAAACTGTATATTAATATCAGTGGATCCATACCATATCGAGTTTGTAAAACTAAAATATCCACTCAGATTAATAAGACTGTGCGAAGATGCAGGGCTAGAATATTTTGTGTGGAAGTTTGAATATTTGCGCTCGCTCGTCCACTTGGATCACGATAAAACTTATACACGTAAAGAGCTTGAGGCTGAGCTTGGCGAAAACTATGTTTACGACACTGCTAATAGTTATGGGCTAAGTTATAATGGTAGGGCACTGCAAATTGCGAGGGAATATTTAAATCTGCGCCCGATAGAAAATTTTTTAGCAAGCAGCCCATGCGCCTCAATAACTAGTAAGGGGCATTTTCACGCAGACTATAATTCGTATTTTATACCACCTTCATGTACGGGGCTTGGGATACCGCTTGATGATTTAGCGGATATTACAAAAGAGAAATATCCTGCGTTTTTTGCGCTCGCAAATGGTGGGCTTAAATCTCTGTACAGCTATGCTGGAGAGCAAGGCTTCTCTCCAAACAAAAATGGATATGCAAGCAAATGCGATGTCTGTTTTGACATGAGGAAATTTTTGCTCAACAAAAAGCCGACTGCAGACATCTATCCGATAGATTACTATAATTCCGATTACTAAAATAAAATGCGATAAACCTTTTCGGTTTATCGCATTTTTTATGTGCATTAAGATTAATATTCAAACACAACAACTTTGTGCATAGAAAACTCTGGTACGCAAATTGTAAGCTTATTACCGTCTTGTGTGAAAGTATATTCTTTGTTATCAGGTACGCTATATACTTTTTTGATTGGGCGTTCACACACAACATTAACAGTAGTATTATAAAGGGTAGGGAAGTCTTCAAGCACTTCTACAGAGCCTCTCATTACAGGGTTTGGATAGAGCAAATGCAAGACATAGCGCTCCTTAGAAGCTTGGTCAACAAAGCGAACTCTTGCGCTAACAGGTAGTTTTACATCGACGTTTTTATTGGTGTAGAGCATGGATAAGAGATTGTAAAAATAAGTTCTGTGATAAGCATTCCCAAACTTAATATAATCGCTAGTGATATCATGAGCGATGTAAATAATATTGCCGTTTCTTATTGCAGCTGGGTGAGCAGCAGCCTCTGTGGAATATGGAGTGTTAGCGTGAGAGCAGTAATTGTTATAAGTACGGCTAAAGTATGGTAGTCGCACTTTTGCAAGCACTTGCCCCTCACCTTTAATTTTATGAGCAGAACTATAGCAAAGCAGTGGGGAAGTTACCATGTTTTCGCTTGCAATATCACAAACTTCAAGGTAATCCTTGTCAAAATCGCCACAACTGATGTATTCAAATGGCAAATCAAGTGCAAAAGAATTTTTATCTGCATTAAGTGCATTAGCACCCATAAATATAATTTTGCCTTCATTTTTTATGTAAGCATTGATACTTTTAATCCAAGCATCATCTGTGATAGTTTCACTTGCTATGATGATTGTATCAAACTTTTTAACATCATCAGGGTTATGTACTATATCAAAATCAATATGGCAATCTAATAGCAATTTTGCGATACTATTATAATGGTCTGGGTCAATATCGATGATGACACCAAGCTTTGCAGTTTCGCTTACATCAAAGCAATAATCTTCTATCTGTTTAACATAGCTATATGCATAACCAATATTTTTATAAGTAGAATTATCGACAAAACCTAGAGGATGTAATTGGTCACCTATGCTAATTCTAGCACCCCAAGCGAGTAGTGCTGCACATTCATATTTAAGTGCATCAACAGGTTTAAAACCACCAAATTCTCCCCATGAACGATGAAATTTACCAGTCATACCGAGAAAATCTTTTCCCTTTGCACCAAAATATTTTGCACGTATAGGCATTTTGTCATATCCGCCCCAAGTAGTCGGCAAATCTTCCATTTCATAATGAGTGCTTAAATATTGCCACTGTGGCATGTGGATATCCGCACCACCTGAGTTGTAGAAAATAGTTGCATCTGGGTGGTAGGATTCGATGATTTTATTAATATTATTAAGCACCTCATGTTTTGTTTTCATGTGGTATTCACTCACTTGAGTTACATCGTTATAATCATAGCCTTGCTCAGTCATACCTTTTTTACAATCATCACAGTAGCAGAGTTCGTAGTTGAATACGATGTCGTAAAATAGTCCATCTAATACTTTGTAGCGGGAGCAAACTTCGTGAGTAATGTCGTATAAATGCTGTGAGTATCCACCTAAATAGCATAGATGCCACCATGAGCATTCTGGTTTTGGATCGTCAGAGGTTGGAGTGTCGACGATTTTTGAACCGCATTTATTTCCATCAATATCTCGAACTACCCACTCAGGATGAGTTTCTGCATCATAAGCAGACCAGCCTAATGTTATGTAAAGTGGAGCGCGCACACCAATCTCGTGGCAAGCATCCATCATCTCTGCTGCTAAATCCATATCTTGTGGCATGCTAGGGTTCATTGTGCCCACTTTAGTAGGGTAGTAGCAAAAACCGTGGTGGCATTTTCCGAAAATAGTGATGCTGTTAATCTCAGCAAGTTTTATATTATCTTGAAATTCTTTTTTGTTAAACTTTGTTGCAACTCCTTCAATTTTCTCTGTAGTATGAAAATCCAAATGGACTTGCCTAGCTCTTAATGGTTCGTTCATCTTTATATCTTCCTTTCAAAAATACATATATAATTTTATTTATTATTGTATATATTTTACAATGAATTGTCAATGAAAATATTGTAAAATATATATAGATAAGAAAAAATAATTAAAATGATCACAAAAGTGAGAGGAGCAATATATTATGAAATACGATTTAGCAATAATTGGAGCAGGTCCAGCGGGGTTATCTGCAGCACTATATGCGGTAAGAGCAGGGCTTAGCGTTAAGCTTTTGGAAACAAACTATATGCCAGGTGGGCAAATTCTATTGACCGATGAGGTGGATAATTACCTCGGACTAGGTGGCACGAATGGCTTTGAGCTTGGAATGAAGTTTAAGGAGCATGTGGAAAAATTGGGAGTTACTGCACAAATTGCAGAGGTAATAAGCATAAATAAAGCGGATGATGAATTTGTGATACAGTGCAAAAAAGAAGATATAAACGCAAAAACTGTATTGATTGCGACTGGTGCAGTCAATCGTAAGCTTGAAGTGAAGGGCGAGGAAGAATTCACAGGAAAAGGTGTATTTTACTGCGCTACATGTGACGGTGCTTTTTATAAAGATAAGGCTGTTGCAGTAATCGGGGGCAGCTATAATGCTGTTGAGGAAGCGATGTTTTTAAGCAATATCTGTAAGGATGTTTATGTGGTGCACAGACGCGATAAGCTTAGAGTAGGTGCGTATCTCGAGGAAAAACTTGCCGCTTGTAAGAACGTGAAAGTTATATGGGATAGTACTGTAGAGGAGATAGTTGGCGAGGATAAAGTGAAATCGGTTATGCTCAAAAACAAAAATACAGGCGACATCAACGAAGTTTTGGTAGATGGGGTTTTAGTAGCGATTGGGACTGTGCCTAAAAACGATATCATAAAAGATTTGGTAAAACTTGATGATTATGGATATGTCATCGCTGATGAAACATGCAAAACTTCACTTGACGGATTGTACGTAGCAGGTGATTTGCGCACAAAACAGCTAAGGCAAGTAGTCACAGCGGTGGCTGATGGAGCGAACGCTGTGACCTCTGCGTGGAATTATATTAAAGAGAGCGAGTAAACGAATGAGCGAAGTAAAAATATGCAATATAAGCAGTATGGATAAAACTCACGCAAATCAACACGAAGACTATGAGTATTATAAGAAGAATTTTATACCAAGAGGAGAAGCTGGGCAATGCGTAGTTGCGGTGTATGAGATACCTCCGAAAAAATCCGCATTTCCATACCACTCGCATTCTAGTAATGAGGAATGCTTTTACATTATCAGCGGCACAGGAGCATTGAGGACACCGGAGGGAGTGCGTGAAGTTGGTGTAGGTGATTTGATATTTTTTCCAGCAAATTCAAATGGTGCGCATAAGCTTACTAACAATTCGGACACACAAATGCTTGTATATATCGACTTTGATACTGTAAACGATATTGACATTGCGCATTATCCAGACTCAAACAAAATAGGGGTTTGGGGAAAAAATATAAATAAATTGTACAAAATAGATGATGATGTCGAATATTATCACGGAGAGTAAAATGCATAAATAAAAAGCATGGAAGGTCATTGACCAACCATGCTTTTTTAGTATTAATAAGCATAAATTTTCGCGATATTTAATTACTACACACCTTTTGTGTTTTTGATGAAAAACCAAGAGTCAGCGCACATTTTTTCGATTGAATATTCAGCTGTCCAACCAAGTTTTTCTTTTGCTTTTGTAGCGTCTGCGAAGCATTCTGCGATGTCGCCAGGACGTCTTGGTGCAATTTTATATTTAAGAGTAAGGTCATTTGCTTTTTCAAAAGCTTTTACTATATCAAGTACGGAATAACCAACGCCTGTGCCAAGGTTATACGCCTCAACCCCAGTGCCCTCTCTTGCTTTATCCACCGCTTTAACATGTCCGTTTGCGAGGTCAACAACGTGGATATAATCGCGAACACCAGTTCCGTCGTGTGTTGGGTAGTCATCACCGAAAACGCTAAGTTCAGGGAGAATGCCTGCTGCAACTTGGCAAATGAACGGCATAAGATTGTTTGGGATACCATTTGGATCCTCTCCGATTAGTCCGCTTTCGTGAGCTCCGATTGGGTTAAAGTAGCGAAGCAAAGTAACTTGCCAGTCATTATCTGAAACATATATATCTGTTAAGATATTTTCAAGCATAAGCTTTGTGCTTCCGTATGGATTTGTAGTGGATAGTGGGAAATCTTCAAAAATCGGAGTAGTTTTTGGTGCGCCATATACTGTAGCAGAAGATGAGAAAATGATTTTTTTAACATTAAAACTTCTCATAACGTCACATAAAACTAATGTGCCAGTGATATTGTTGTGGTAGTATTCCAAAGGTTTTCTAACCGATTCGCCAACTGCTTTTAAACCAGCGAAATGAATAACAATATCGATATCTTTGTTTTCCTCAAAAACTTTTGTTAGACAGTCTTTGTCAAGCAAATCAACTTCGTAAAATTTAAAGTCTTTGCCTGTGATTTTTTTGATACTTTCGAGCGCTTGCGGTTTGCTGTTAACAAAATTGTCAACGATAACCACATCTTCATTTTTTTTCAGCAACTCAACCACTGTGTGCGAGCCGATATAACCAGCACCGCCTGTAACTAAAATAGCCATAAACAACCTCCAAAATTATTATAATACAAGTAATAATATGACCGCAAAGCATGCGGAAATGTTCCTTATCTTCATTATAAAATCTTAAGTATAACATGTCAAGATAATGCAACATTTTTACATATATGTGATGAAATACTATCTTAAAACAGCGACATATTACGCAATTTTTAACTTTTCGTAAATATGCAAAATGCATTTGATTTTACGCTGACTGTATGGTATAATATATAGGTATAGCTATGAATATATTAAATCTTTATATAGAACGGAGAATTTTACTAAATGGATTCAGAATTTTCAAAAATCGGTAAACAGATTGATGACGCGGTTCAAAATGCTATGAATGATAAGGATTATTCAAAATTAAATGCCAACATCAAAAATACTGTGAATTCGGTTATACATGAAACTGTTGGAGTTACAAAATCTGCTGCAAAAGCAGTGAATAATGCGTTAGGACCTAATCAAAATGATATGAATCAATCATCTTGGAGTGGCCAAGGAGAGACTCATATCAGACAAAGCTTTGGTAGTAACAAAATGTACGCTTCTGATAAAGCGAGGCAAAACGTGGTTATAAAAAATGTTATGGCTAAAAATGTTGGCACACGTAAATTTTGGTATGTTTTTGCACTGATAATGCTTTATGCGCTTGTAATTACATTCGGGATTAGTAATATTATGAGTTTGTTCGCGCTCGTTTTTAGTGAATTCTCTGTTGGTAGTTACTTGACTTTCGGAGTCGAGGTGTTCGTAATGTTAGCTGGTATTGGTGGGATAGCATTTTTCACAAAACAGTATAAATTCTTGAGTAATTATAAGTCTTATGCGAAAAGTTTTTCCGCTAAAGATTTTTGGGAAATGAAAAAATTCGCTAAAGTAATAGGTGAAGAACTCGAAGTATTAACAAAGCGATTAAATCGATATATTGACAAAGGCTATTATAGCGAAGTGTATCTATCAGATGATAAAACCTGTCTTTTAATTGGGCAGGAGACTTATGTCAACTATAAAAACTCGCAGATAAAACATCTTGAGAAAAAGGCAGAGCTAGAGCGAGAAGCGAGGCTAGACCCGATTATCATTGAGGGAAGAAAATATATTAAGAAAATCCACGATGCTAATGAACTTTTGCCAGATGAAATTATCAGCAAAAAGCTTGACGATTTAGAAGATATCATCACAAAAATATTTGCATATCTCGAGCAACGTCCAGAAAAACTAGGACAAATCCGCAAATTTATGGATTACTATTTACCGACAACAATGAAGCTTGTAGACTCGTATTGCGATTTTGAAAAGCAGTCGTTGCAAGGTGAGAATGTAACTGAGACAAAAAAAGAAATTTTAGACGTTCTAGACACTATAAACAATGCGTTTATAGCATTGTTTGATGAGTTATACAAAGATGATGCGATAGATATTTCTACCGATATTTCAGTGCTTAAAACTATGCTTAAACAAGAAGGCTTAAGCGATGACAGTTTAGGGTTGAACTAAATAAATAATACTCTTATCATTTTGCTATGTGATGAGAGTATACAAATAACAAAAATTTATGCTGTTGCAAAACAGCGGAACGGGAGTATTACATGAGCAATTTTGACAATTCAAACGGAAATCCAAACAATCCTTACCCAAATATGGAGCAACAAACTCCAAATACAGTGCAACCAGCACAACCAGCACAACCAG
>CAYJII010000034.1:14064-28109 GCA_964370225.1 uncultured Oscillospiraceae bacterium
CAACCAGTACAAGCGCAACCAACATACGCACAACCAGTGCAACCAGCGCAACCAGTGCAAGCGCAACCAACATACGCACAACCAGCAGCGCCTGCTGCGGACTCTTCACTGCCTACTCTTGAGCTGTTCCCAACGGGTTCTAACACAGTTCCACAACTTGAGCTTGAACCAATACCTGTTACTCAAGAGATTCAAAGTGCTGATTTAAACGAAAAACCACTAACACCGGAAGAACAAAGATTAGTTGAAGATTTTTCTTCAAAAATCGATTTAACTAATACGAATTTAGTTTTACAATATGGTGTAGGAGTACAAAAGAAAATCGCAGGGTTTTCTGAAAGCACATTAGCAAATGTACGAAATAAAGATTTCGGTGAGCTAGGTGATATGTTAACACAAGTAGTGGGCGAGCTTAAATCATTTGATGAAGAAGACGAGCCAAAAGGAATCTTTGGTATGTTCAAAAAAGCTGGCGACAAAATCACTACAATGAAAACAAAATATGAAAAAACAGAAGTTACTATTGGTAGAATTGCAGGACAACTAGAAGAACACCAAAGAACTCTTCTAAAAGATGTTGCGATGCTTGATAAAATGTATGATTTCAACAAAGAGTATTTTAAAGAAATCTCACTTTATATCATTGCTGGTAAGAAAAAACTAAAACAAGTGCAAGAAGTTGACTTAGTTGCGCTAAAAGCAAAAGCTCAACAATCTGGTTTGCCAGAAGATGCGCAAGCGGCTAACGATTTAGCGTCAATGTGCAACCGTTTTGAGAAAAAATTGCATGATTTGGATCTAACAAGAACTATTTGTATTCAAACGGCTCCACAAATTCGCCTAGTGCAAAACAACGACACTGTTATGGCTGAAAAAATCCAATCTACTATTATTAATACAATTCCATTGTGGAAAAGCCAAATGGTGCTAGCGCTTGGTATCGCGCATTCACAACAAGCTGCACAAGCTCAAAGACAAGTGAGTGATATGACAAACCAAATGCTTAAAAAGAATGCACAAATGCTTAAAATGTCTACAATCGAAACTGCAAAAGAATCCGAAAGAGGCATAGTTGATATCGAAACTTTACGTGAAACTAATGCAGCGATGATTTCTACTCTTGATGAAGTAATGCAAATTCAACAAGAAGGAAGAGAAAAACGTGCTGCTGCAGAACAAGAACTAAGAAAAATTGAATCAGACCTTAAAGCTAAACTACTAGAACTTAGATAATTTATTAACTATTTGTGGTGGTTGACCCAAAAATTCGAACCACAATGAAAACATAATTGATGTATAATGCAATAGGAGAATAGTAATGATTTTGGTTCATACCGACTCACTTAAACCTGGAATGAAGGTAGCTAAAAGCATAGCAAGTCCAATGCTTGGAGAAGATTTTGAGCACCTTATTAAAAAGGGGACTCTAATAACTGAATTCAGCATTAAAAGGTTAAAAGAATACGAAATTGCTGCGGTTTATGTTGAGTGCGAGGGCACAGACGATATTATAGAAGAAAATATTATTAGCGAACAGTTTAAAGCTGTTGCGCTAGAAAAAATGCGTGGAACATTTGAAGCGCTTGTAGATAATAATGGTGAGTTATCCATGCAAGAGGTGAACGAATTTGTAAAAGTTGCAGATGAGTTTGTCGACATTATTTCAAGCAAGCCTAATATGATGGTGAATTTAATGAATATTAAAAATCACCATGATTCTACTTACACGCATTTACTAGCAGTGTGTACTGTTAGCGTTGCAATAGGAACGGAGATGGGTCTTTCGAATGAAGATTTACAGCTTCTTTCCTGTGCTGCACTACTACATGATTTAGGCAAGCTGAAAATTCCAGAGCAAATTTTGGATAAACCTAGTAAGCTTACTGACTGGGAGTACGAGATAATAAAAAACCACCCGAAAATAGGTCTTGAGATTGTCGCAAACAGTCGTTCGCTTGTTTCGGAGGGGATACTAGAGGGCATTGTAGCGCACCACGAAAAAATGGATGGTTCGGGTTATCCTCGTGGGTTAAAAGGTGACGAAATACATTTGTTTGCGCGAATTATTGCAGTTGCAGATGTGTTTGATGCGTTAACTTCACAGAGGAGTTATCGTGTGCCAAGCCCACCTAATGAAGCGATCGAATATATATTAGCTTGCGCTGATAGCCATTTTGATATGGAAATTGTACAACATTTTATCGCAAAGACTGCGGCTTTTCCTGTTGGGTGTATTGTCGAACTTAGCGACAAGCGCACTGCGATAGTGGTTGAAAATTTTCCGCGTAACTGCATGCGTCCGCTTGTGCGAGTGAAGTCTGAAGATGGCAGCAGCTATATCGACTTAAATTTATCGGATGATCCATCTACATACAACCTAACGATAACTGGGGTATCAAAGAAAACTGCATTATAATAGCATCGTTACTGTGCAAAATAAAAGATTAATTACTGATTAAAGCAAAACATGATTTATTCTTGTTTTGCTTTTTCACGTGAACATTTAATAAGGAGAACAGCAGATTGTTAAAGCGAGTATTAAAATATGCAACACCAACTGTATTTTCGCTGATGATGTTGGGGTTATATGGCGTAATTGATGGACTATTCATAGGGAATGCTGTCGGAGATGTGGGGCTTTCTGCAATTAATATTGCGTGGCCGATACCAGCTGTGATAATGGCGCTTGGCGTCGGTATTGGTATCGGCGGAAGCGTGCTGATATCGCACTCACTAGGCGAAAATAATAGCGAAAAAGCAGGCGAAATATTCCACACTGCGGTTACAATGCTTTTTTGTACATCAGCAGTGGTGACAGTGGTGCTACTGATATTTTTTCCACAACTTTTAGTTTTGCTTGGCACAACTGGAGAAGTATATGAACAGGCATACAATTACTGTATTGTGGTGATTATCTTTTCGACATTTCAAATAATCGGGTCGGGGATTATTCCGACTTTGCGCAATTTTAACATGCCAACAGGAGCTATGATTTGCATGATCGTAGGCACGGTTTTAAATGTTATCATCAACTATATTTTAGTGTTGCGATTAGATTTTGGTGTGATGGGCGCAGCAATTGGGACGGTTGTTTCACAGTTTGTAGTATGTATAATAGCGTTTTCGTTGCTCAGAATAAAAGCAAACCTAACGATAAAGTTTAAACTTGATAGACAAATTGTGCTTAAAATACTAAAAATAGCGCTAACTGCATTTGGGATATCCATGGCGCCTTCTGTAACATTGATGATTACAAACTGGCAAAGCTTAGCGTATGGGGGTGCAAGCGTAGTCGCATGCTATGCAGTAATCGCGTACATTATTTTCCCAGCTCAGTCGATGGCTACAGGGATTGGCGAAGGGGTACAACCACTGATGAGCTATTACAAGGGCGCGAATGATGAAGTTTCACTTAAAAAAGTGGTGATTATATCCCGTGTAATATCAGCGATATTTTCCATAGTACTCACGTTTGGCGTGATAATTATGTCGCCTTATATAGGGGGTTGGTTTGGGCTATCCGATAGCGCAAAAGAATATTTTCCGGTGGGGGTAACAATCTATGCCCTAGCATTAGTGCTGGTGAGCTTTGCGAAGTTTAACTTATCCTACCTAAACTCGACTTTGCAAACAAAACAAGCGACATTTTTAACATATGCGGAGTGCATATTCGTGACACCAACACTGCTATTTTTACTGCCACTTATTTGGGGGGTTACTGGGATTTGGCTATCTGCACCGATAGCTTCTGCGATAATGATAATTATATTTTTTGCCTTAAAGATCAAACGCAGATAAAAAATAGTTTTTTTGAGAAAAATGAATTATTTCATAATTTTTTTAAATAAAATGACGATATAAAATAAAGGGGATTTCCCTGATACATTAGAGTAATTAATATAATGGAGGAATACAAATGAGCGATACAAAAGGTGTTGTAAAACAGGACAAACTGTTATTTGTCGATCAAATGATTTTGTTAGTTGGAGGACTTTCATACAGTATACTTTATTTTTTAAGTGGAGATTTTGTCTTCGGTTTGGGAATTATATTGTCTGTTGGTGTGATTATAGGCGCAGTGCAGTTATCAATTAGAAAATTTAGCGAAATGGTAACTATATCAATAATAACTTTTGCGCAGTTTTTTGCAATTCTGGGATTTGGCCTGGTAGGAACGGAGTTTGCTGGTGGTTTTCCGCTTATCATATCAGTTATTGCGGTAAACTGTATCTACTACAAAAGAAAAATAATAGTAGCTCAATGGATAATTACAGATGTTTTTTTGCTCCTTACATTGTTTTTTTGGGATACATTTTATGCAGGGCTTACAACCTCGTTTGTTGCAAGAGGGATTTTAGGTCTAAACTTCAGCATTTTGTTTTTATACCTATTATTAAAATGGGGCATTAAATTTTTGGCTAATTCTGTTGATAAAGAGAGAAGCTCGGAAGAGCTTATGGACCAACTGGAAATCAAAATGCAAGAACAACGTGTTAGTTCTATGAAAATTCAAGAAGTATTTGATATTATTAAAACTCGTTCGAATAACCTAAAACAAACATCGGGAAACATGCTTGATATCGCGGGAAGCTTAAATGCTTCTGCGGAGCAACAAAACTTATTTATCGAAAATTTACGCGAAAAAAGCGTTGAGATGGCAAGAGAAATCAAATCTACTCAAGATATCGCAGTAGAGTCGCGTGATATCGTCGCTGGAAATGCGCAACTGCTTGCAAAGAGCAATGAAAACATGACTCGTGCAGTTGAAACTATTCACGAAATGGAAACGTCTAGCAAGCAAATAATCGATATTATCACTGGAATTGAGAGCATTGCATTCCAAACAAATATTCTTGCATTAAACGCAGCGATAGAGGCTGCTCGTGCGGGTACTGCAGGCAAAGGGTTTGCGGTAGTAGCAGAGGAAGTGCAGACTCTTGCTAGTAAAAGTTCAGAGGCAGCAAGCGCAAGTAGTGTGCTTGTAAATTCAACGATAGAAAATGTTCAAAATGGTGCACAGTTCATTAAAGATGCGGCGGAAAATATGGACGCTGTAATACAGGCATCAAATGAAACTGCACAGAAAGTTACTGATATACACGAAATTATTAAACTTCAAGTGGAAACTGTAGAAGATATTTTAGAGCAAATGAATGACTTTGTGAGCGTAATCAATCAAACATCACAAAATGCAATTCAAAGTAACGAGATTGCAAATGATATTTCGAATGAAATTGTATGCATAAACGAAGCGATTGCGGACTAGTAATTGAGGGAAATGATAACGACAAAAGATCAAGAAACGTATAAAGCTATGGTTGAGTATGCACTTCGTGTGGTGTGTGCATGGAAAAATGCTCCTTCCTTGCGATTAATGAGGAAGAAAATATTTATTCTATAGACACTTATCGCTGTGACAGGTGTAGAGACTGTTATATTAACTGCCCTGTGAGTGCGATTTCTTACTAATTAAAAGTAATATCTAATATTAATACAAAGTAAAGAGGACTATGTGATTTCACATAGTCCTCTTTACAGACAGAAACTTATATATAAGTGTAATTAGCGTGTGATTATACTATTCTTCCGCACGCAACTGCCGTTATGCAGTCGCCTAGTTCAACTTTTATACCGTCTTTTGAAAGCGAATCATTACTCTCGCTATCGGTAGTCACAGTGATTTCACCAATTGCGCCAAGTTTTCTAGCTTCGTCGAGTGCTTGCTGTGCAACTGCTTTTTCAGCAAAAGCTACTGCTTGCTCATGTTCTTCGAAAACAGTTAAACCGCTGTCGGTATAAACTTTGTACCCAAACAGTTCGTCACCCGCATATGTTGGGGTGATTGTAACTTTGCTAGTGGCGAAAATATCCGCAATCACTGCGCCGAACGCATTTGCTACTTCTGCATGTTTGGGAATAATACATTCGCTACCCAAAGCTTTTGCGACAGTTGGCAAAAATATATGTGTCGGTGCACCAATTCCGATTAATTTTGCTTTTGTTGTGAAAGCAAAATCTACTAGTGAAGGTGCGCCGTTTTTCTTGTTCTCCCAGCTCAAATGAATGAGCTCATCAAGCTGCTCGTTGCTATTTTTTTGGTATAAATTTTTGTGCTGATGTGATAGCATTACACGTACTAAATTTGAGTAGAGCTTTTTGCACACTGCATCGTATATATCATCGCAAAAACGCTCTAAATCCTCGGCGCTGTCATCGTAATCAGGCAATACATTAAGCATAAATCTCGCACCTAAAATTGATGCATCCTTGCTATGTGCGCTAAAGTCACCTTTGATATGCATTATGTCAGTGGGAGTAAGCCCAGCACGCATGATAACCCCCTCGTCCTCGAGTCTTTTTATCTTGAGATTATACATATCAACATAATTATCACCAAACATAATAGGGGATACGGATAGCCTATTTATTATGTCTCTCTCATGCTCTGTATATGTGGACAAATCGCTTGGTGTGCGCACTAAATATAGAAATTCGTGAAGTGGTGAGAGTGAGACTCTTTCGCTATCGATGAGTTTTTGCAACGATTTTACTACATCTGGATAATATGAGCTTAAAACACAAAGTGGCTGAACTCGTCTATTATCAAGGTTAATTTTAGCATCTTTAACATAAATCCTGCTATCGCCACCTAATCCGAAAGTATCAATATAAACACCGCTAATTTGTGTTTTCCAACCACCAATTTCGATGCTATTAGTCATAACAGGGCGATGATTTTCTACAATGGAAATGTCAGTAGTAGTGCCACCGATGTCCACTATTAAGCTCTGTTCGCAGTCAACCAGCCCCATAGCGCCGATGACGCTTGCTGCAGGTCCGCTTAATATTGTTTTAACAGGCTTTGTATGAGCGATTTTGTCCGTCATCAAGCTTCCATCACTTCGCACTATCATAGTTTTTATATCAAGCCCCTTTTGCTCTAATGCTGATTTAACCGAACGCATGAACTCCTCTATTACTGGGAGCAGTCGCGCATTTAAAAGCGCTGTAGCTCCGCGCTCCATTACATTTAAATCTTGCGCAAATTCATATGCAGCAACAAATGGAACATCATATGTAGCCGTGATGTCCTCTAGTGCTTTTTTTTCGCAAACTGCACCATTACGTGGTGCGTTAACTTCGGCAGTAGCAAAAGCTTGAGCCTCATTAAACCAGTCTTTGTGCTCGTGCATGATGCTTTCCCAATCGGGATGATTGACTACACGCCCATCAAAACTATTTTGCGTGTCAAGACAAAGCACATCATCATGATTAAGCCCATATGTGTTTTTAGCATCTATCCACTCGAGTACACGTCTGGTTGTCCCCATGAGTATAAGTTTAGCACGACCACCTTTGTGCTCGACACAAGCGTTTGTAGCTAGTGTAGTGGATAAAGATAAAAGCTCAGCTTTTTTCAGCAAATCTTCTGGGAGTAAGTCGAGAGCATTTTTTATCCCGATGCTTAAATCTTCCTTTGTGGTGAGAGTCTTACCTTTTGCTAACACAGATTTTGCGCTATAGTCGTATAACACGATATCTGTGTAAGTGCCGCCAGTGTCAATACCGATAGAGTAATTCATAATGCCTCCGAACATCGCAAAAAAGCGATAGTAGTTTTAGTAATAATTATACTATTTACGTTCAAAAAAAGTCATGTAATATTATATGATTTTTTGGAAAATTTCACTATTGACAAAAAGTGAATATGATATTATAATGATATCATAAAGAATAATTAAAGGAGAGAATATTATGCAAGAAAAAAATTTAAAAGCTCCCAATGGATTGGGTATTATATTCCTAGTTATAATATTAGATTTACTAGCGGTACTTAGTATGATTTTCGGCGCAATGAATATGGAGACACAAACTTGGGGAATATTGCTATTTATCGGATCGTTGCTGTTTTTATCGTTAAGCTGGATAATGTTTCTGGGAGTAAAAGTTTTAAACCCACAAGAAGCCATGGTACTTACTTTATTCGGTAAGTATAAAGGTACATTAAAAGGTGGCGGAATATATTGGGTTAACCCATTTTGTATGTCCGTAGACCCAGCGCACCAAACTAAACTGCGCCAAAGCGGTGATGTAGCAGAGGGTAAACCTTCCATTTCTGCTGGTGGGATTTCTATTAATACAGGCATGGGTAATACTACTTTAAGTAAGAAAATATCACTAAAAGAAATGACACTAAATAATAATAGGCAAAAAATTAATGACTGCTTAGGAAACCCAGTTGAAATCTCTATTGCGGTGATTTGGAGAGTAGTAGACACTGCAAAAGCTGTTTTCCAAGTGGATAATTACAAGGAGTTTTTATCACTACAATGTGATGCTTCACTTAGAAATATAGTGAGACTATACCCATACGATATGGCACAAAATGTAGATACTACAGGTGACGGAAATCCAGATGAAGGTTCGCTTAGAGGGTCTAGTGAAATGGTTGCCAAACGAATTAAAGAAGAAATCCAAAGCAAAGTTGAAAATGCTGGCTTAGAGATTGTGGAAACGAAGATAACATATTTGGCGTATGCATCTGAAATAGCGGCTGCAATGCTACAAAGACAACAAGCTGCGGCTTTGATTGATGCGAAAAAACTGATTGTGGACGGTGCTGTTGGCATGGTTGAGATGGCGTTAGAGCGCATTGAAGAAAACGATTCTATCACACTTGACGAAGAGAGAAAAGCAGCGATGGTATCAAATTTGCTTGTGGTATTATGTGCAAATAAGGATACACAACCAGTAGTAAATTCAGGTAGCTTGTATTAATATGGCAGAGAATACAAAAAAACAAATTCCATTGCGGCTATCACCCAAACTATACAATCAAATTGCTGCGTGGGCAGAAGATGATTTTCGCTCGGTTAATGGGCAAATTGAGTACCTATTATCCGAATGTGTAAAGCAACGCAAGAAAAATGGAAAATATGTACCACATGATCTCGATGAAGATTTGGATATTGACATTAAATAGAATTGAGTTTTAGCAAGGTGTTAGAAAGATATTTTTCTAACACCTTGTTTTTGTGCGAACATATATAAAAGCAGGCATTATCAGTTATTCTGATAATGCCTGCTAAACTGCATATAATTAATTGGTACTAACCAACCATGATTTTTCCTTCTGGTATGACTTGGTTTTTGATGTCGTTGTTCCTCATTGATAAGGATAGTGCAATGGAAACAGGCCCCACTCTACCTAAGAACATTGTGAACGCGAGAATCATTAATGGGAATAGCTGAACTACACTTGTAGCTCCAGAGGAAAGCCCAACTGTAGCAAATGCGGAAACGGATTCAAACAACGCATCGATGTCATCCACTCTGATCGAGGTGCTTTCGTGTATGCCCAAGCTGACGATAGCTGTGGTGGTCATTACAGCGAAAAATCCAATAAGCGAAACGGTGAGCGACTTATACACTACAGTTTTTGGTACGGATCTGCCAAGTATTGAAGTGTCGTCCCTACCGCGAACAACTGAGACTACTGTCATAACGATTACCACAAAGGTAGTAACCTTGATACCTCCACCTGTTGAACCAGGAGCAGCACCGATGAACATTAATATAATGGAGAAAAGCTTAGTTATTCCATGCATCGAATTAATATCGAAGGTGTTAAACCCAGCAGTTCTACAACTTACGGATAAGAATAGTGAGTTCACAATTTTTTCGAGTATCGACATATTGCCGATAGTAGCGGGATTGTCCCACTCGGAAATTAGAATTAATAGTGCGCCACCGAACATGAGGATACCGGTAGTGAGCAAAACAATTTTGGTGTGGAGCATCATTTTTTTGGTGGTGAAGTAGTTTTTGAGGTCATGCCATGCAATGAAACCAAAACCACCGCAAAGTACAAGTACCATGATTACTACAAGCAAATAGATATTATCTGAGTATGTAGTTAAGCTAGAGTAATCGCCCAACCTACCTAAAATGTCAAAACCAGCATTACAAAATGCGCTGATTGAGATGAATACAGAAACAAATATTCCTTCAACACCAAACTGTGGAATAAACACGAATGAGAGCAAAATTGCACCAATTAGCTCGACTGTGAATGTAAAGGTCATAACCATTTTAACCAGTTTGTTTACACCTGACATTGAGCCAGAGTTGATAGATTCTTGTGCAAGGTGTAGAGACTTTAGTCCTAGTCGCTTTCGTATGATTAAGTTGAAGAATGTTGTGAAAGTAACAAGACCTAAACCGCCTAGCTGAATTAGAGCTAGGATAATGCCCTGGCCGAATCCAGAGTAGTAGTTGTAGGTATCAACCACGACTAAGCCTGTTACACAGGTTGCACTGGTCGCAGTAAAAAATGCGGTGTGAAACGAGGTGAATGCGCCACTCTTTGAACTAATGGGCAGCATTAACATTAATGTGCCAAATGCTATGATGAGAGCAAAGCTTATCATAATTACGCGGGCAGGGTTGTTCATAATGTTTTTAAATCTAGATTTTGCTGGTATTCGCTTAAGCTTAATGTTCACAAAAAAACTCCTTAAATTACATATATTTAGCGCTTAAAAAGCAAATTTACATTTAGTATATATAGTTTTCAACTTAAGTATAGCAAAGAAATACAAATAATACAATATGATTTGGTATAAAAAGTGAGTTTTTATATATTAATATATGCTAATAAGCAATGCCTGTTTTTGTAAAACTTGATTTTTTTAATAAGTTATAATATAATGAGGGTACAAAGAATGCTTATACACTATACAGCAAAGAATAAGGAGAATATATATGAAAGAAAAACAAATAGCGATACCAGCTCTTGCGATGCGTGGTTTGGTGCTGTTTGAAGGGCTGTCTTTACATTTTGACGTAGCAAGGAAAAAGTCTATCATGGCTTTAGGAGAAGCGATGAGCCGAGATAGAAATATTTTTTTAGTAGCACAAAAAGATATTACTACAGAAAACCCAGGCGGAAGCGACGTGTATAATTACGGAGTGATAGCTAATATAAAACAGATGCTAAAACCTCAAGACGGAATAGTTAGAGTATTCGTCGAGGGAATTAAGCGAGCAAAGATAGTTGAAGTTTTGGATGAAAAGCCATTTTTAAATTTTATGGTAACGCCTGAACCTTTAAAACCGATTACAAAAATTCAGACTGAAGAAATTACTGCGCTCATGCGTGTAGTTAAAACAGTTTTTGAACAGTACAGTGTTGTTGTGCCAAAAATGTCACGCGAGATTATTTTAGATGCACTGGCACAGGATGATCCATATGAATTATTTGAATCGATTGTATTTAATATTATGCTCAAATATGAGGAAAGACAACAACTGCTCGAAGCTAAAAATATTTACCTAAGACTTAAAATTTTAGCAGAAATTTTAAGTCAAGAAACGGAAATTTTGGCGTATGAACGTGATATATACGAGCAAGTTCGCATACAAATGGACAAAAATCAGCGTGAATACTATTTGCGTGAACAAATGCGAGTTATATCAGGGCAACTTGGAGAAGGCGAAAACCCTCAAGAAGAAGCGACTGAGTTCATGGACGATATTTCATTAATTGCAAATATCTCTGATGAATCGCGTGATAAACTATATAAAGAAGCAGCAAGGCTATATAAAATGCCACCTAATTCGCAAGAAGCGAATGTTATTCGTGGATATCTTGAGACTTGCCTTGATTTGCCATGGGATAATGCAACAAAGGATAGTCTTGATTTGATAAAAGCTGAGAAAATCCTAGAAAAGGACCATTTTGGATTAGAAGCAGTAAAAGAAAGAATACTTGAAATTTTAGCAGTAAGACAACTTGCTCCCGATATTAAAGGGCAAATCATTTGCTTAGTAGGCCCTCCTGGGGTAGGGAAAACTTCTATTGCAAAGAGTATTGCAAAAACGATGAACAAAGCTTATGTAAGGCTTTCTCTTGGAGGAGTGCGTGACGAGTCTGACATTAGAGGGCATAGAAAAACTTATGTTGGAGCGATGCCGGGACGAATAGTAAATGCGCTTAAACAAGCTAAAACACGTAATCCGCTGATACTTCTTGATGAGATTGATAAAATGGGTAATGACTTTAGAGGTGACCCAGCGTCAGCTATGCTAGAAGTTCTTGACTCCGAGCAAAACTACGCTTTCCGCGACCATTATCTCGAAATTCCGTTTGATTTAAGTGAAGTCATGTTCTTGACTACTGCCAATGATTTGGGTACCGTTCCTGCACCTTTATTGGATAGAATGGAAGTTATTGAGCTGTCTAGCTACACTAGAGAAGAAAAATATAATATAGCAAAAAAACATCTTGTGGCTAAGCAAGTTAAAAGGCATGGACTAACAGGAAAAGATATCAGTTTCACGGCTGAGGGAATATATACACTAATCGACAGATACACTAGAGAAGCTGGTGTGCGTAAATTAGAAAGAGCAATTTCAAATGTGTGCAGAAAAGTAGCTAAACTTAGGGTTATGGATGGTTTTAAGAAAGTTAGTGTTAATGAAACTATGCTTGCAAAATTACTCGGACCTAAGAAATACAGGATTGAAAAAATCGAGCAATTCGACTCAATCGGCAGCGTAACAGGGCTTGCATGGACTTCTGTTGGTGGAGAAACAATGAATATTGAAGTGCTGACTGTTAAAGGAACTGGCAAGGTAGAAATGACAGGAAGCCTTGGTAAAGTAATGACAGAGTCTGCAAAAATTGCTGTGAGTATTGTTAGAAACTTGGCGGAAAAATATGATATTAATCCAGATTTCTATAAAGACAAGGATATACACATACATGCACCTGAGGGAGCAGTGCCAAAAGATGGTCCTTCTGCGGGGGTTACTATGGTAACAGCGCTTGTATCAGAGCTATCTGAGTCGTATGTAAGGCATGATGTAGCTATGACGGGTGAGGTGTCGCTACGAGGCAGAGTAATGCCTATTGGTGGACTTAAAGAAAAAGCTATTGCGGCGTATAGAGCGGGTATAAAAACGGTGATAATACCTTATGACAATAAACCTGATATCGATAAGTTTACTGATACAATAAAAGAGAACATTAAGTTTATACCTGTAAAAGATATACAAGATGTGCTTGATATAGCGTTAGTGCCTAAAGAAAAAATCAATATAAAAAATAATATTGTAATCGCAGCGGAAGATGTATGCGATTTGAGCAAAAAAATACCTAATTAATTAAAATGATATTTTGCAAAAATTCCTCTTTTCTTTTGAGTGAAGAGGAATTTTATGCAATATGCGGAGGAAAAAATGAATTTTAATAAAGCTGAATTTACAACATCGTATGGAATATCAAGCCAGCTACCTAAAAGCGATGTCGTCGAAGTTGCGTTTGCAGGACGCTCTAATGTTGGGAAGTCCTCACTGATAAATAAGGTGCTTAATCGTAAGTCGCTTGCGAGAGTATCTTCTATGCCTGGTAAAACCATTACGATAAACTACTATAAGGTGGATACAATAAATTTTGTGGATTTGCCTGGATATGGTTATGCTAAATCATCGAAAAGCGAAATTGCGCGTTGGTCAAAACTTATAGAGGATTATTTTCGCGACAACGATAATTTGCGTTTAGTAGTATCGCTTATCGATATGCGACATCCGCCAACAAAATTAGACATCGATATGATAAATTTCTTAATTGATGCAGGGTATCCGTTTATAGTTGTCTTGACAAAAGCGGACAAACTGAATAAAGGGGAGACAAAAAAACGCCTCGAATTAATCAGAAGTGAGCTTCCATGCGGGGAAGATATAAAAATAATTCCATGTTCGTCATCAAATGGTCAAGGTATGGATGAACTGAAAGAAATTATCACAGATGTATCAATGTGACATATTGTTTTAAAAAACAACAAAACTTTAGTGTAAATATTACAAACTAAAATATTTTTTTTAAAAAGTGTTGACAAATGCAAGTTTATTTGGTAAAATAATATTCGTCGCTGAAACACACCCCAGAAAGTGACGAATGCTTGGGAGCATAGCTCAGCTGGGAGAGCATCTGCCTTACAAGCAGAGGGTCACAGGTTCGAGCCCTGTTGTTCCCACCATAT
>CAYJII010000035.1:0-27260 GCA_964370225.1 uncultured Oscillospiraceae bacterium
GTAAAAATCTTGTCATTATTCCCGGATTAGGTGATGCATTTAAAGGAGTATACGGTACTGCCTTCCTATTTTCTTTAATGTATAGAATTTTTGCAAGAGACTATACAGTTTATGTTTTTAGCAGAAAACATAAACTCCCACAAAACTATTCAATTATAGAAATGGCAGCTGATTTAGCAAAAATCTTGAATAAGCTTAACATCACAAAAACCTATGTTTTAGGCATTTCTCAAGGTGGCATGATTGCTCAATATCTTGCTATAAATAATCCAAATTTGGTTAAAAAACTCGTTTTAACAGTAACAATATGTAAAACAAACACGACTGTTTCTAATGTGTTACACAAGTGGTTGGAATTCGCAAAAAAAGATGACTTTAAAAGTATATTTATTGACACTGCAGAAAAAACATACAGTGAAAATAAACTTAAGCGAATTAGACTTTTTTATCCTCTACTAGTAAAATTTGCTGCTCCAAAGTCTTTATATAGATTTATCGTACAAGCAAACGCTTGTCTTAACCATAACTCTTCTGAGGAGCTGTCTAAAATCATCTGTCCCACATTTATCATAGGAGGCAGCGCTGATAGAATCGTAGGTCCAAACTCTTCAGAAGAAATAGCTAAACTAATACCTAACAGCAAAATTAAGATATATGAAGGTTTAGGGCATAATACCTATGATGATGCAAAAGATTTTAAGCACGTAGTTTTTGATTTTCTTCAGTCCTGATATCCAAATAAATATACCCCAAACTTAAAACACAGATATCACAGTAATAACTGTGATATCTGTGTTTTAATAAACAATACCTTTTTGAAGTATCTTTAGCATTATTCTAATGATAGGATTTGGTATAAATGGAGCGACTTTTTCAAACAATATAAACTTCTTGCTAAAGTAGCTATACTTCCCCATTATAGAAAAATCAGCTAAATTTGGCTTTTGAAAATATCTTGCTCTTGAAGCTATCCATGTATGCAAATTAGCAAAGTTTTCGTCTCCGCTTAATTTATCACCCAATCTATCTTTCACGACATCAATGCCCTTTTTAGCTACTACAACACGCTTTTGGTAATAATCATTCTTATTTCGAATTCCGCTCAGTACCCCAGTTTGATTTTCCCCATGTTTACGGTAGTAGATTAGATTTTCATTTGCTACCTCAATTTTGCCATCGCATGCAGCACAAATCGCAAGCCAGTGGTCATGTACAAATTCTCTTGGAAATGGCACAGCCTTTTTGGCAACCTCAGTTTTAACCAGCGTAGCACAACCCATTACAAAGTTTGAATTGAATATACTAACTGCAAGCCCCTCACCCTCACGAAATCTGTGACGCTTATGCACTTGACTTATTGAGTTTGCTGTTTTATTTCCATCTGCATCAATTATATATACATCGCTACAAACAAGCACCGATTTTGTATTCTCTATTTTTTTTACAAGCACTGATAATTTATTTTCACACCAAATGTCATCTTGATCGCAATAAGCTATGTACTCACCACTAGCTAACTTTGTAAGCTCAGAAAAAGCACCGTTTGAACCTAGGTTTTTTTCGCCTTTATATAGCTTGTAACTAAAACTATCGATACAGGATTTGATTATATTCTCAGCTATAGGACTATCTGGGCAGTCATCCCAAATTATTAGCTCAATATTATCATAATCTTGATTATTTAAGGAAACAAGTTGCTCTTTTAACCACTTAATATTAGGATTATATACTGCGAGCAGTATGGAAACTAAAGGAGTATCTTGTTTATTATCATAGTTTTCCTTCACAGTGATACAGCTCCCCTTTAATAATTTTGTAAATAAACTCAATTATAAACGTAAATATGTTGTAAGTACCGATATATAGTTTAAATATGGGAATTCAGCTCCCCACACATTCCCTGTTCCATATGCATAACCTTTGTTATTTGTAATTTTCGTTAAACCAGTTATGTACTCAATCACATCGTTTGGCTTTAATGTTTTCACAATATTAATCTGCGTATCGCCAAAGAGCGCAATATCTTTATTATACTCATTAATAAGCGTACTAGTCGGAATATTGTGGTATTCGTTTAGATATAGCGCATCAAACCCCATATCTATAACTTTACTTGTATTTATTGGGTTTTTACCCATCTCAGCCCAAATACATTTTTTCCCAAGCGAGTTTATTTTTTCCGCTAAATTTGAATAAAACCTAATGATTTCATCTTTATATATTACTTCATCTAAATTTTCATTTACTGAAACCGCAATGACATCGCTTTTCTGCGCAAAATTTAGATAATTCGCTTCTATCTTTTCAAATGCAGTATCCAATTCTTCACCGTTTGTCAAATAGTCGGATATAGTCAATTTTTGTGCTGCAATGAACTTAAATCCAGACGGTGTCATATTTATCAACTTATTAAAATCTGTGTCGCTTGCAAATTCAAAGACACCATAATCCATCGCTGATAATACTAGTGCATCTGCCATTACGCTAAAAGCATTCACATCATCACAAAAAAGATGCTCACCACTTCTCCACACTAATTGCTGTGTTATTGCCTTAGAAATTTTGTACTCAAACAGCACTGCTGGACATTCTTCCTTATTTTCAATTATCTTTAAAAAATTTTCCCATTTCTTTATTTTACTACTCAAAATTCATCACCCATAATACTCTATCATGAATAAAAAATATTGTCAATAAAATTACAAAAAACTATTGATTTCTATTTTTTTTTGTGTTAAGATGTGACCATACTATAAATAGTATCAGGATGGAGAATAATTATGACTAGAAGAGAACGAATAATAAACACGCTAAACTATCATGACGTAGATAAATTACCAAAAGATTTAGGCGGGATGGCTTCCACGGGTATAAGCTGTTTTGCATATAAAAATCTATTGGAATATCTTAATCTACCAGCACGCCCAATAAAAGTATATGACACACACCAAATGTTAGGTCTTCCCGATGCTGATGTGCTTGACGCACTTGATTGCGATGTTGTAACAACTAATGGATATGTAACAAATGCATTTAATCAAGATGAGCTGTGGAAAGATTATGATTTTAACGGAAGATTAGAGGGTGGAGCTGTTTTGCAACCTGATGATTTTACTGTTGAAGAAAATGGCACAATAGTTCAAGTAAGCAGCTATATGCATAACGGTAAACTTCTGCAAAATCCTCCTGCAACTATGCCTGCTAGCGCAGTAGTTTTCAATTTAGATCATGCAGGTGAACCATTTGATGTTAATGGCGAGCTAAACAAGCTTGATTTAGTAGCAATGCGCAAAGAGCTTGATGAATTCGAATTTCCCGATGAAGAAGTAGACAAAATTGTAGCTCATTGCAAAAAAGTGCGAGAGTCCACTGATAGAGCAGTATTTTTTACAGGTTTAAACTCCGCACTAGGCTTTACTGGTGGTATGGTGCATCACAGCATGATGTGTGCGCTTGAGCCTGAGTACGTACACGAACTACATGAAATTAAAACCCAGTTTATTCTAAAAAAATATAAAAAGCTTTTCCCAAAAATTGCTGAATACGTGGATGTCGTTTTAATCGCTTCAGAAGATATGGGCACTCAGCAATCTCTACTTATATCGCCTGACTTAATCGATGAGCTGTACATGGCGTATTACAAAAAAGTAAATGACTATATTCACAGCGTTTCACCTACCACAAAAACATTTTTACATAGTTGTGGTTTTATTTACGATATCATTGATTCTGTAATTGATGCTGGTTTTGATGTATTAAACCCTGTTCAGTGGTCCGCTGGTGATAGAAGTTACCGAGAGTGGAAAGATAAAGCTCGTGGTAGAATTGTACTATGGGGTGGCGGAGTCGACTCACAACATACATTGCCAATAAAAACTCCTGCAGAGATTTCTAGTGAAGTTGAAGAAGTTTGTGAATATCTTAAAGTTTCAAACGGATTTGTATTTAATAACATTCATAATATCCTAGCAGAGATTGAACCTGAAAAAGTAGTAGCAATGTTTAATAGCGCAAAATAATAATACACCGATAAATCTTTAAAAGATTTATCGGTGTTAATTTTTTTATTAATTTTATTTATACGCTTTTTTGTATATGCTCAAACAGTCTTCATATGGCATATCCGCTGGGTCAACTGTAAATAGTCCGCCCATTGTCGCATATGCATCTGATGTATACATCGGCAAATCTTCTTCTTTTATACCGTAGTCGCTCATTTTTAGATTATCAACCCCACATGCTATTTGCAAATCTTTAAGCGCCACTACAAAATCCATAGGTTTGCTCGCATCAGTTTTACCTAAAGCTTTCGCCATGTTAACTAGTCTGTCATCACATACTCCGCGCTCTGCCCAATATGTGTAGTACTCATCTGAAATCATGATAAGACCCGCTCCATGCTCAAGCTTTGGATTATGCCCGCTAAGTGGATGTTCCATCGAGTGCTCGGAAGTACACCCAGCCATACTCTCAACCATTCCAGCTAGGGTATTTGCTAAAGCAACATTTTCTCTAGCAGTGATATCCGAACCATTTTTAACTGCAGTCGGCAGATATTGGCCTATAAGCTCAATTGCTTTTAAAGCAATTGCGTCGTTTATTGGATGATTATTGCGATTAATATATCCTTCTGTGCTATGGAATAAAGCATCAAAGCCTTGGTATGCTGTTAATTTTTCTGGCACTGTTAGCATAAGTTCAGGATCGACCACCGATATCACTGGGAAAGTGTGATCAAAACCAAGTCCAATTTTCTCGTTAGTATCAACGTTTGTGATAACAAGCCATGGGTCAGCTTCTGTACCAGTGCCAGCAGTAGTAGTAATTGCTACTATTGGCAAAGATTTATTCGCTGGGGTTTTGCCTTTACCAGTTCCACCACCAACATAATCCCAGAAAACTCCATCGTTAGTGGACATAATAGCAATACCCTTTGCAGCATCAATAACAGAACCACCACCAAGTCCGATTACAAAATCGCAACCAGTGTCTTTCGCCATTTGTGCACCCTCAGCAACATGAGTATTGATAGGGTTAGGTAGAATTTTATCAAAAATTTCGTATGTAACATTTGCAAGTTTAAGCTGTTCTATCAGTGTATCAAGATAACCGAATTTCTTTACAGATGTACCACAAGAAATTACCACTAAAGCTTTTTTCCCTGGTAAAACTTCCTTGTGTAAATTTTTTATTTGACCGCATCCAAACAAAATTTTTGTTGGCATAAAATAATTGAACATTTTGTCACACTCCTATAATATTTATATATTAAGTATAACATGAAACGTTTACTTGTCAATATTTTTGAGTGTTTTTAACTATATATTCATATATTTTATTCGCTAAACTCAAATTTAATATCTCCATTCATAGTAGAGACGCTTATTCTTTTTTCTCTGCTACTATCCTCAAGTTCACTTAGGTTACTGTCACCATTCATCACATTACTATTAATATTATACTCTTCTCTTGCCCCTATAATGTAGCCGATAATATCTCCATTCATTGTAGTTATTTTGATTTCTGCCGATTCTATCTCACTTGCTATAACATCACCAGTTATCGTCTCAATTTCAGCAGCATCACAACTTACCGTATTTAGACTTATGTCTGAATTAATGGAGTATGCATCTATTTTTGTAGCTTTTACGTCTGTGATGTTTATATCGTCATTAGTGGTATCAATAATCATTTCTCCATGCACAACACAGTTTTCTACTTCTATTTCACTGTTAATCGTATTTATAGTAAGTAAATCTAGCTCCTGATCGCTTACCGAAATATCTCCATTAATATTCTCAAGCACTAACTCGCCTTGATACCCCTTAGGCAGCAAAATTTGAAGCTCTGCAGTATAAAAATCAAGCACGTAAATATTATCAAACCATTTATAGTCGCGTCTGCGTGTAAATGATATAATTTCATCGCTGCTGTCTATTTCGTATTCTTCTTTCTCGCGCTCATCGTAATAGATATGAATACTATCATCAGCTGAAGTTTTAACTTCTATTTTTGTGCTAACATCATTTATTTGTATATCTTGGTTATTATTCACATATGTTATATGCATAGTTTCATAATCATTTCTATTTGACATATTGCCAAAGTCCCATTCTAGCATTGACATACCTATTACAAATAGGCCTGCACCTATTATTATAGTAATAACTCCAATTATCAGTAATATCTTTTTCAAATTATTGTACCTCCCAGTTAAAGTTAACATTACTTTTGGGTTTAGATCTAAATAGTCTAAATATAGACTTGAAGATACTACCAATCAGCTTAAATGTATATTTAGCAAACAAGCATAGTGGTACTAGCATCAATAGTGTAAATCCGAATAAAAAGATTGCTACTCCAAATGATACTATAGCTATAGGCACGCTTGTCGTCACCATGACAACACCATAGACTAATGCTGCAAATGTGAGTATGAACATGGAAAGCTCTACTGCAAATAATGAAATAATTAGAGCAAATAGCACTGCTATCACAGATATAAGTACTGCAAAACCTGCTGCCAAAAGCGGTAGCCAGATTGGGAATCCGATGATTGCAAGCACCACCCATAAAGTTTTGTTTGAGGAATTAGCATGACTATCTTTAATCTTTCTTTTTACCACAACAGGAAGCGAATGCTCTGTTAAAATATCGCTCACTATAGCATTAACGTCGCCCATTTGCGCTACAGCCTCTTCCTCATTCATCCCAGCTTCAATCCTGTCGCATAAGCTTTCATCATAAAAATTAATTATTTTCTCTACCTCTTGGTAAGGCAGTCTTCCAAGATTATCTTTAAGTGATTGCAAAAATTCTGATTTTAGCATATCGTCCCCTCCTCGTTATCTATATTGCCACTTGCGATAAATTCGTACACACGCATAACTTCTTTCCATTCTTCTATAAAATTATTTGTTTGCTCTAACCCTTTTTGCGTTATCCTATAATATTTTCTCAACCTACTATTATGTTCTATAGAATAAACTGTTAAAAAATTATTTGCTTCAAGCCTTTTTAAGATAGGATAGAGTGTTGATTCCGATATTGAAATAAGAGCAGATATATCTTTTATCAACTGGTATCCATAAGAGTCCCCTTTTGATAGCAGCTTTAACACACAAGCTTCAAGTAACCCTCTTTTTAATTGACTATCCATAAAACAACCTCCTTCGCATAATATTTGTATTTCAGTTATATTATACGTCACATAGTATATTTTGTCAAGTAGTATATAATTTATTTTTTCTTAAAGATTTGGATACAAAATGTATTTACAGGTTAATAATAAATATGTTACACTCATATATATAGAAAAGATTTACTTTAAGGAGCGATATCATGAGCAAAAACATGTTATTCATTGTCAACCCCGTCTCTGGGCGAGCTAATATGAAAACGGAATTACTTGATGTTATAGATTTATTCACAAAAAACGACTATATCGTAACAGTTTATACAACGCAGTGCAAAGGCGATGCTACTGCATTTTGTGAAAAAAATGTATACAAATATGACATTGTAGTCTGCAGTGGGGGTGATGGCACACTAAATGAAGTGGTGACTGCTATCATTAATTCTGAGCATGATATCAAAGTAGGATATATTCCATCTGGTACGACTAATGACTTTGCAAATAGCATCGGTATCAGTAAAAATATCCATGAAGCTGCTGCTAATATTTTAAATGAAAATGAATTCTCCTGCGATGTAGGACTGATTAACGACAAAAACTTTTTGTATGTTGCTGCTTTTGGGATTTTCACAAATGTTTCGTATAGTACACCTCAAGAAGCAAAAAATTTCTTAGGAGGCTTTGCTTATCTGCTCGAAAGTGCGAAATGTCTTACGGATATTAAGAGCTACCGTCTAAAAATATTAGCTAATGGCATGACTATTGAAGACGATTTTATTTTCGGTATGATAAGTAATTCCAATAGTGTTGGTGGTTTTAAAAATTTAACATCGCAAAAGGTTGAACTAAACGACGGATTGTTTGAAGTTTTGCTTGTAAAAATGCCTGCAAATATAATTGAATTTAGAAAAGTAATGAAAGATTTACTATCGCATAACCTAGATTCTGAACATATATATAGGTTTTTATCTAGTAGCATTGATGTGCTTAGCGAGAGTGAGCTTACTTGGTCGATAGATGGCGAATTTGGCGGAGATTTAACTTTAGTTTCAATCAAAAATTTAAAAGAAGCAATTACAATTATGCTTTAGCACATGCTTAAAATTTTTTGATAGACTGCCTATTTACGGAAAATGATATTCTGCTATCCAAAACTTATATGCTCTCGGTGAAATGTTAACATAACTTTATCGTAAAAATTTATATGATTATAGTAATAATAAAATTTAATTTATTTCCTTCAAAAAGCAATTCAAATATTGTTTTTTGAGGGAAATTATGTTATAATGATTTTTAAAATGTTAAGGAGAATAGTAATGAGTAATTTATCCGATTTAATTTTTAAGGATTTAACTTTGACTAAAGAAGAAGTTTTAGATAAATATCCGAAAAGAACTTTAAAAGAAGGCGCAAAGGTAACTAGAATGGCGCCAAGCCCTACTGGTTTTATCCATTTAGGGAATTTATATGGTGCTTTTATAGATGAGCGTCTTGCACATCAAAGCGGTGGTACTTTTTATCTTAGAATTGAGGACACCGACAAAAAAAGAGAAGTTGAAGGTGGAGTAGAAACAATAATAACTGCGTTTAACAAATTTGGTTTTATCTTTGATGAAGGTGCTACGCTTTCTGATGACAATGGTGAATATGGTCCATACCGCCAACGCCAAAGAGAGCAAATTTATAAAGTGTTCGCAAAAGAGCTAGTAGATAGCGAGCTTGCTTACCCATGTTTTTGTAAAGAGGACGAGCTAACTGCAATGCGTGAAAATCAAGCAGCTAACAAAGAAAACTTCGGCTACTATGGTAAATACGCAAAATGTTCCACTTTATCAAAAGAGGAAGCAGCTGCTAAAATTAATGCTGGTGAGCAATTTGTTTTGCGTTTGCGCTCACAGGGCAGCATTGAAAATAAAGTTCGTCATGATGATCTTGTTAAAGGTAAACTAGAAGTTACTCAAAACGACCAACATGTAGTTATCTTAAAAGCTGATGGAATTCCAACATACCACTTTGCACATGTAATCGATGATTACTTAATGGGGACAACCCATGTTGTACGTGGAGAAGAGTGGCTTGCAACTTTACCGATACATTTGGAGCTTTTTGATACACTCAAATTTAAGCGTCCTAAATATCTTCACACTTCACATCTAATGAAAATTGATGAGGAAACTGGGAATAAAAGAAAACTTTCCAAAAGAAAAGACCCAGAACTCGCACTTGATTACTATCATGAACAGGGTTTCCCTGTTAAATCTGTGAAAGAATATCTACTAACACTTATTAATTCAAATTTTGAGGACTGGCGTCGAGCTAATCCTGATAGCGATATGAATAATTTTGAGTTTAGTATTAAAAAAATGTCCGCTTCTGGTGCATTATTTGATATGAACAAACTAAGAGATGTCTCAAAAACTGTTGTATCAAAAATGACTGCAGTTGAAGTTTATGACGAGGTTGCAGCTTGGAGTTTAGCGTATAATAAAAATTTTAACGAAGTTTTCACTAAAGACCCAGAATTTTCACAAGCTATTTTAGCAATAGGTAGAGGTGGCAAAAAACCACGTAAAGATATAGCAGTTTATTCGGAGGTTCCGTCTTACATGGGCTTTATGTTTGATGCTATGTTCTCCCCTATTTATGAGTACGAAGAAAATGTTAAGTCAGATGTAAGAGATATTTTAAACGAATACATTGAAATTTATGATGATAATGATGATCAATCTGCTTGGTTTGATAAAATAAAAGACCTTGGTGTAAAACTGGGTTATGCTGCAGAAACTAAAGAATACAAAGCAAATCCTGATGCTTACAAAGGACATGCAGGAGATATCTCAGGAGTTATAAGAATGGCAGTTGTAGGAAGCAAAAACTCGCCAGATATGTATAGCATCTTAAAAATACTAGGTAAAGATAAAGTTATCGAAAGAATGAATAAAGCACTAAGCAAAGTTTAAAGGAGAATAATAATGGATATTAAACCAAATTTTATTACAGAAGTTATTGATGCCGACTTAAAAGAAGGTAGAGAAACTTCGATTTGCACTCGTTTCCCTCCTGAGCCAAATGGATATCTTCATATCGGCTCAGCTAAGGCGATATATATCAACTGGAGTATCGCAAAAAAATATGGTGGGAAATTTAATCTACGTTTTGATGACACTAACCCTGAAAAAGAAGAGGTTGAATATGTAAACTCCATCACTGAGGATTTAATTTGGCTTACAGGCGAAAAACCGACTGGGGGGATTTTCTTTGGTTCGGATTATTTCCAAAAATGCTATGATTTTGCTGTAAAGCTCATTGAAGACGGAAAAGCTTTCGTTTGCGATTTGTCGCAAGAGGAAATGCGAGAATACCGTGGTACATTAACAGAGCCTGGAAAAGATAGTCCTTATAAAAACCGCTCCGTTGAAGAAAATTTAAGGCTTTTTGAGCAGATGAAAAACGGAGAATTTGATGAAGGGGAAAAAACTCTACGTGTAAAAATTGACATGACTTCATCAAATACGAATATGCGTGACCCTGTAATTTATCGTGTACTAAAAGCTCATCATCACAGACAAGGTGACGATTGGTGCATATACCCAATGTACGATTATGCTCACCCAATTCAAGATGCTATTGAGGGAGTGACCCATTCACTTTGCTCGAATGAATTTATTAATCACAGACCACTATATGATTGGGTTCTTGATAATATTAATCCACCGAGCAGACCGCATCAATACGAATTTGGGCGCATGAACGTTACCCATACTGTTATGAGCAAAAGATACTTGCGTGAACTTGTTGAAACCGGTAAGGTTGAAGGTTGGGACGACCCAAGGATGCCTACTTTATCTGGGTTAAGACGCAGAGGTCTAACAAATACAGCGATACTTGACTTCGTTGAAAGAGCTGGCGTTGCTAAGGATAACACAACTATCGACGTGAAGCTTTTGGAACACTGTCAACGTGAGGAGCTTAACACTTCTGCAATCAGAAGAGTAGCAATTTTAGACCCTATTAAGGTGACAATAAAGAATTACCCTGAGGATAAAACTGAAACTTTCTTGCTTCCAAACAACCCACAAGATGAAAATGCTGGGAAGAGAGAAGTTGTGTTTACAAAAGAAATTTATATCGAGCGTGAGGATTTTGCAGAGGTTCCCCCACCGAAATATCAACGACTAAAAACTGATAACGAAGTGCGATTAATGGGGTCTTATATCATAAAACTAGATGAAATGATAAAAGATGAAAATGGCAATTTATTAGAGCTTGTTTGTACCGCTGACATTGAAACACGCAACAATATGCCTGCCGATGGCAGAAAAATCAAAGGTACAATCCACTGGGTTTCTGCAAAAGAATGTACTTATGCAGATGTTTATGAATATGATTATTTATTTAATATTGAAAATGTAAACGATGTTCCAGATGATGCAAATTATCTTGATTATCTGAATGAAAACTCACTGATAATTCGCAAAAACTGCGTGCTTGAAAAGCAAACTGCTACTGACGAAGTAGGCACTAGAATGCAATTTGTACGTACTGGTTATTTTATTAAGGATAAAGAAAATCGTTATAATAAAATCGTTTCACTAAAAGATAGTTTTGCTAGAACCTTAAAATAAAGTATTTGTCCGCAGATAAACAGAACACCTTAGCGGTGTGAAAACTGCTACTGTGTGAAATAGCTTTTCAAAAAAAGCAGTGTGAATTAAATTCACACTGCTTTTTAATGCGTAATACAAAACAACTCTGCTGGCACTGGTTTTGAATAGTAATAACCTTGTGCAATTTCGCAGTTAACGCATTCTAAAAACGCTACTTGCTCAATAGTTTCTACGCCCTCCGCTACTGTCTTTATATTTAATTTTTTTGCCAAGTCGATAACTGACTCTATCACAATATTTCCTTTTTCCTCATTAGTGTTGTTTGTTAAAAAGCTTTTATCCATCTTAATGATGTCTACATTCAAGTTTTTAAGTAGCCCCAACGAGGAATATCCCGAACCAAAATCATCCATCGATAGTACAAAACCACTTTCGTGCAATGAATTTAGTATATTCACCATACGCCTCTCGTTATTTATCATTGTACTTTCTGTAAGCTCAATTTCAATAAATTTTCGTGGGATTCCATAGCCACTTACCACTTTTTTAATTTGCTCCACAATCTTTTCGTTCTCCATATGAATTCTTGAAAAATTCACAGAAATAGGTATGCATTTCTCACCTTCATCGAGCCATTTCCTTATTTGCTTACAAGCGCTTTCTAACATATAAAAATCAAGCTTTTCTATAAATCCGTTTAATTCAAACAGAGGTATAAAGTCACATGGTGATATGATATTTCCATTTTTTTCCTGCCACCTAACTAATGCCTCTGCACCAATTATCCTTGATGTTTTAATATTATATTTTGGCTGTAGGTATAGCTTAAACTCGTTATTTTTTAAAGCATATTCCATCTTTTTAGATATATTTTTATCCTCACTTCCCACTTCCCTTACGCTTTGACTAATAACTTTAATTTCGTGCAATGATAGTATTTTAAGTGTGACAATCCCAATTATGCTGATTATAACTGCAGTTGCACAAACTGAGGCAAAGATGACGTGTTGCTGAGTTTTCTGAAAAATGACACAAGCGCTATATACTAAAGAGATAAGCGCTAATACAGATATAAATATCAGAATATTTTGTTTTCTTTCTGACATACGGACCTCCTAAAAAGTAAAATTCGGACTAAATATATTTTTTGAAAAAATATATTTTTCATACACAAAAGTAATTGTTAAATATTGTTATAAGAAATTTTTGCATTAAAATATATTATTAACTACATTAAATTAATCCAAATAATTCACTCACATTTCTTGATTAAATTATAGATTAGTGATATACTTAAAAGAATAATGTAAAAAAAATCAGAATTTGAGAAAAATATACACGATGGAGGAATACATGGAAATTATCTTAGTTTTATTAATTAGCCTTTCCGCCTCGATAATAGGATCAATCACTGGTGTTGGTGGTGGTATTCTGATGAAACCGCTACTTGACTTATTCGGCATAATGAGCGTTAGTGCAGTTAGTTTTCTCTCCGGGTGCACCGTGCTAACCATGAGCGGTGTTTCACTACTAAGAAGTAGAAATAATGGTGTCGTTTTGCAGCTAAAAGTAAGCTCAATGCTCGCAGTTGGAGCAATGAGCGGTGGAGTAATCGGGAATGTGTTATTCGAGCAAGCAAAAGCTATTTTCCCGTCAGAAAACACAGTTGGTTTGATACAAGCGAGCCTACTTTTGCTCATAACACTGCTTGTTTTGTTTTATTGCAACGTAAAACAAAAACTTCGCTCGTTCACTTTTTCTGGCTATGCATCAAGCATTAGTGTTGGATTCACATTAGGAGTAATGTCCTCTTTTTTAGGAATTGGTGGTGGTCCGATGAATTTGGCGATACTCTACCTTTTCTTTTCAATGGACGTGAAGACAGCTGCAAAAAATTCGCTCTTTATTATATTTTTCTCCCAAATTTCAAATTTACTTATAACTGTTTCTGGAAATAATATACCTGACATTAATATTTATTTTCTTATTTTCATGGTATCAGGTGGAGTAATCGGTGCATTAATTGGCAGTAAACTTACCAATATACTATCAAATAAGCAAACCGAAATTGCTTTCCAGATTTTACTTGTGATTATTAGCGGAATTTGTATTTATAATATGATAAATTTTTCTGCTCCAACTATATAAACGGAGGAATAACAATGCCACCCATTCATTTATTAATAAAACCTGCGTCTTCCCTATGCAATTTAAACTGTACATACTGTTTTTATCACGATATTTCTGATAAGCGAGAAATTGCTTCTTATGGAATTATGGAAGATGATACTATAAAAAACATAATAAAAAAAGCGTTAGATTATGCAGAAGGAGATTGCACTATCGCATATCAAGGTGGCGAACCTACACTTGCTGGATTAGATTTTTTTAAGAAAACTATTGAATATCAAAATAAATATAATCATAAAAATATTGTAATCAATAATGCTATCCAAACAAATGCCACCACTATTACCGATGAGTGGGCAGAATTTTTTCATGATAATAAATTCCTAGTCGGCGTTTCTCTAGATGGAAGCTCTAATGTTCATGATACATTTAGAGTGGATAAAAATAAAAATGGAACATTTACTAAAGTAATGGACGGAATTAAAATTCTACAAAAGCATGCAGTCGATTTTAATATTCTCACTGTAGTAAACTCGCATACAGCTAAACAAATTAGTAAAGTGTATCGCTTTTTCAAAACGAAAAAATTTGAGTACATGCAGTTTATTACATGTCTTGACCCACTAGGCGAAGCTCTTGGGAACGAGCCATATTCCCTATCTTCAAAAGCGTATGGAGACTTTCTATGCACGCTTTTTGATATGTGGTATGAAGATATTATCAGTGGAAACAGCGTACATATTAGACAATTTGAAAATTATATTGAAATGATACTGGGTTACCCACCCGAGTCATGCGGAATGAGTGGAATTTGTTCTTTTCAACATGTTATTGAAGCAAATGGCGATGTTTACCCATGCGACTTTTATGTACTCGATAAATTTCGTCTTGGAAATTTATGTGTTGATACATTTGAGGATATACAATCAAAGCGACACGAGATTAATTTTATAGAAGAGTCCGCTTTATTTCTAGAAGAGTGCAAAAGCTGCAAATACTTCCCCTTATGCAGAGGTGGTTGTAAGCGATATCGCGAGTTTTTGCCTGACGGAACATACGGTATGAATAATTATTGTGAGTCTTATAAACTTTTTTTCTCTCATGCGGAAAAAAAGTTGTTTGAGCTTGCAAGACGATTTAGCAGAAGATAGGAGTTATTACATTGAAACGGCTAACTATAGGCATTTTAGCGCATGTAGACTCCGGAAAAACCACTCTCTCAGAGAGCTTGTTATTTAAAACAGGTCAAATCCGTAAACTCGGGAGAGTAGATAACAGGGATACATTTTTAGATACACATTTCCTTGAAAAAGACAGAGGGATTACGATTTTTTCCAAGCAAGCAAACTTTGATGTTAACAATACTCAGTTTACACTGCTTGATACTCCTGGCCATGTGGATTTTTCCACTGAAACCGAACGCTCGCTACAAGTTTTAGATTATGCGATTCTTGTAATAAGTAGCACTTCGGGTGTTCAAAGCCACACGCAAACGCTTTGGAAGCTACTGGAGCGCTACCGTATTCCCACATTTATCTTCATTAACAAAATGGATTTATCAGGTGCTGACTTTCAGTTTGTGCTAAGCGATTTAAAAAGTCGTCTTAGTAGCGAATGTATTGATTTTAGTGAAAACATCGGTTTTGACTCTTTTTGTGAAGAAGTGGCGATGTGTGATGAAGTTTTGATGGAAGAATATTTGCACGAAAGTAGTTTTAATGACAAAAGCATTGCAAAAGCAATCGCTAATCGAAAGCTTTTCCCTTGTTATTTTGGCTCTGCTTTAAAGCTTGACGGTATAGATGAACTATTAAATGCAATTGACAAGTACACAGTAGAAAAAAAATATAAGGATAATTTTAGTGCCAAAGTATTTAAAATTACTAAGGACGAGCTTGGCAATAGACTCACGCATTTAAAAATTACAGGCGGTACACTTAAAGTAAAATCTGAGATTAACTACAGTGTTAATGACAAAGAGTACAACGATAAAATAAATCAGGTTAGAATATATTCAGGTGCCAAGCATAAACTCATCGACGTAGCACTTTCTGGGCAAATTTGTGCAGTAACTGGGCTAACCGCCACTTATCCTGGGCAAGGCTTGGGAGAAGAAGTTGGCTTTATGCCTCCAATGCTACAATCAGTTATCAACTACAAGATGAGTGTGCTAGGTGACGAAAACATCGCAAAAGTGTTGTCTGACCTTAAAATTTTGCAAGAAGAAGATCCTGAACTTCACGTAATTTGGAATGAACGTTTAAGTGAAATCCACGTACGCCTCATGGGGCAAGTACAAATGGAAATTTTAAAAGGGATAATTAGCAGCAGATTTGGATATGAAGTAGAATTTGATAGCGGCAGTATCTTGTATAAAGAGAGCATCACCTCTACCACTGAGGGTGTTGGGCATTTTGAGCCACTTAGACATTACTCCGAGGTGCATTTACTTTTATCCCCAAACAAAGCTGGTGTGGGAATTACTGTCACAGATGATTGCAGTGATGACACCGTCAGCAAAAGTTTAAGGCGCGCCATAATCGGGCATATTAACGAAAAGATACATATCGGTGTTTTAACAGGCTCCCCTATCACCGATATTAACATAAGTCTAGTCGCCGCTCGCTCACACGAAAAGCACACATCAGGCGGTGATTTTAGAGAAGCGACATATCGTGCTATCCGCAGTGGGCTAGCTATGGCAGACAGTGTTTTGCTCGAGCCTTACTATGAGTTTAAGATTGATGTTCCCACCGAACATGTGGGGCGAGTTATGTTTGACTTAGGACAAATGCATGCTGATTTTTCACCGCCGGATACAAGCGATAATTCTGCTGTAATAACTGGTATTGCACCAGTTTACACTATGCGAGATTACAGCATAAAGTTATCAGGCTATACGCAGGGGCAAGGTGGGATGGTAACATTTTTTTGCGGATATTTCCCCTGCCATAATTCTGCGCAAGTGATAGAGGAAATAGCATACGACTTCGAAAATGATTTGGAAAACACTGCCGATTCAGTTTTTTGTTCACATGGGACTAGCTTTATAGTTAAGTGGCATAAAATTAGTGAGTATATGCATATCGACACTGGATTGACTGAAAAGAAAGTCACAACAGATTATATAGATAGCACACCAACATATAAGGTGAAAACTAGCGCTCCAAAAGATAGTTTAGAAGCAGAAAAAGAGCTTCTGCAAATTTTTGAGCGCACATATGGCGAGGTGCGTCGCAGTAACGAAAGCGCATTTGGACAAGAGCGCAAAAAAGTGCAAAAACTAGCACCGTTAAAGCCACAAAAAGTGATATCAGGTCCAGAGTTTTTGTTAATCGATGGTTATAACATAATCTTTGCGTGGGAAGAATTACACGAGCTTGCACGAGATAATATTGAAGCCGCACGCAACAAGCTAATTGATATGCTAGATAATTATCAGGGATATCGAAAATGTGAGATTATCATAGTTTTTGATGCCTACAAAGTAAAAGGTAATGTCGGAGAAGTTGAGAAGGTCAACAATTTAAGTGTAGTGTATACAAAGGAAGCTGAGACTGCTGATATGTATATAGAAAAAGTTACGCACAAACTCTCAAAACAGCATAGAGTTAGAGTAGCTACATCGGATTATATGGAACAACTCATTATACTGGGGCACGGAGCTTTTCGTGTTTCTGCCTCCGCATTTTATGAGGAAGTAAAAGAGATAGAAAAACAAATTAGAGAAATTATTAATGGCTAGATAAATGGAGGTAATGATGACAGGAAAAGTTATTACAATTGTTGGAGTTGGGTTGCTCGGTGGAAGTTATGCTATGGGGCTAAGTAAGGCAGGAAATACTGTTTATGGGATTGATGTCAATGAAGATAGCATTGACTTTGCTATAAAAAACAACTATATTAAAGATGGTGCAGTAAAAAATTATGCTCACTTTTTAAATGAGAGCGACATAATAGTTATATGCACCTACCCCACTACTTTAATCACTTGGCTTGAAGAGAATATTCACGAGATTAATCAAAACGCTATAATCACTGACGTTTGCGGTGTCAAGCGCAATATAGTTAAGAAAGCTCAAAAAATATGTTTACCTCACTCGGTTGAGTATTACTCCAGCCATCCTATGCGCGGCAAGGAAGTTTCTGGTGTGGAAAATGCAGATTCTGCGATTTTTAAAAATGCTAACTTCATTTTAACTCCATCAGAAGAAAACACGGAAAATGCAGAAAAAATAATTGTGGACATGGCAAAAACTCTTGGGTTCACAACTATCTGTACCTTGTCACCTTACGAACATGACTTAATGATAGGATATCTAAGTCAGCTCACACATGCAATCGCAGTGAGCCTTATGACAGCAAACGAAAGCCCAAATCTGGTGGATTATTCAGGTGACAGCTTTAGAGACCTCACTCGTATAGCTAAAATAGAGGAAAATTTGTGGAGTGAGCTTTTTATCGCAAACAAAGATTTACTCTGTGATGAAATAGATGTGTTCACGCAAAATTTGCAACGATTAAAAGGTTACATTAAAAATGAAGATGCAGACAATATGAAAGAAATGTTTAAGCTTTCAACGAAACGCCGTAAACTTTTTGATATAAAGTAAAGTTCGGCTTATAGATATTAGGAGAATTATTATGTTGGAATATGATGAAATAAGACTTGCGCTCGCAGATTACACCGATAAACTAAACGATTTGAGTCAAGCGCTTAATATAAAAAACTTAACAGACGAGATTGCTACCTTAGAAGAGCAATCAGCAGAACCTGATTTTTGGAACGACATGGAGAATTCGCAAAAAGTGCTCCAAAAAATCAGCCAGAACAAAGCTACTATCGAAAAATTCGATAAAATCGCCTCGCTATACGAAGACACCCTAGTGCTCATAGACATGGCGATTGAAGAAAATGATGACGGACTTTTCGAGGAAATAAAAACTAATTATGACGCTTTTTGCAAAGATTTTGAAGCGCAAAAGTTAGCTACGCTACTTAAAGGCGAATATGATGCAAATAATGCCATCATTACCTTCCACTCGGGTGCTGGCGGTACTGAAGCACAGGACTGGGTAGAAATGTTATACCGCATGTACACAAGGTGGAGCGAACGTCATGGGTTTAAATACAAAATTCTTGATTACCTCGATGGTGACGAAGCTGGTATAAAAAGTGCTTCTATATTAATAGAAGGGCTAAATGCATATGGGTATTTGCGTTCAGAAAGCGGTGTGCACCGACTCGTGCGCATCTCTCCTTTCGACTCCTCTGGTCGCAGACATACATCTTTTGCATCGCTAGAAGTTATGCCAGAAATTGATAACGATACCGCAGTTGAGATTGCGGATGAAGATTTACGCATCGACACTTATAGAGCGGGTGGCGCAGGTGGACAACATGTTAATAAAACAGACTCTGCTGTACGCATAACACATCTGCCCACAGGAATAGTTGTTGCATGCCAAAATGAGCGCAGTCAACATCAAAACAAAGATATGGCTATGAAGATGCTAAAATCTAAACTAATCGAAATTAAAGAAAGAGAGCATCTTGATAAAATTGAAGACATTAAAGGCGACCAGAAAGAAATTGCATGGGGCTCACAAATTCGCTCGTATGTATTCATGCCATATACATTAGTTAAGGATCACAGGACTTCCTTTGAAGTAGGAAATGTAAATGGCGTCATGGATGGCGATTTAGATGGGCTTATTAACGCGTATCTTAAAGCTAAGAGCCTAAACGAAATCTAAATTTTCTTCTCAATATGAAAAGCTTTTGCACATTAATAGCAACTTAAGTAGTACCGGGTTTGTATCTAAAAAATGCGAACTTGGTACTACTTACTGCTAACTATGAATAAAATGTAAATTTTATGAATTAGATGTTGACTATTGTTATTTATTACTATAGAATGAACTAGCATTCATAATTAACGAATATTTATGCAATAATTTACGAATAAACGAGGATAATATACATGAGAAAATATATCGGAGACAAACAATTTTATAAATCGATGCTCATTGTTGTACTGCCAATAATAATACAAAATGTCATCACAAACTTTGTAGCACTGCTTGATAATTTGATGGTAGGACAAGTAGGAACTGAGGAAATGTCAGGGGTTGCAATTGCCAACCAGCTGATATTTATTTTTTATCTTTCCATATTTGGAATAATGGCAGGAGCTGGAATTTTCGGCGCACAATTTTTTGGCAAAGGCGATTATGAGGGTGTAAAAAACACCTTCAGGCTGAAACTTTATGCAGGCATTTTTATAACATTAGTTGGCATAATAATTTTTTCTGTGTTCAAAGAAGATTTAGTTGGCTTATATCTTACCGGTTCTGCTAGTGGTATCGATGTTGAGAAAACTCTACAGTTTGGTACTGATTACATAAGCATTATGTTAATCGGCTTAATACCTTTCACAATGATACAAATATATGCAGGCACACTACGTGAGTCAGGTGAAACAATCCTCCCTATGAAAGCTGGTATTGTCGCTGTTATCGTTAACACAGTGCTAAACTACTTGCTAATTTTCGGTAGCTTTGGCTTCCCAGAACTTGGTGCAATCGGTGCTGCAATCGCTACAGTAGTCGCAAGATTTGTTGAGTTTTCTATTGTATTCATTACAGTTAACCTCAAAAAAGACAAATATTTCTATTTTGTTGGAGTTTACAAAAAGCTGAAAGTTCCTATGCACTTAGTTAAAACAATTGCAATTAAAGGTGCACCACTATTTGTTAATGAAACTTGCTGGTCCATCGCTATATCCACTTTAATGGGTATTTACTCAATGCGCGGTGTCGAGGTAGTTACTGCATTTAATATTTCAAATACTATTATAAACTTATGTAATGTTGGATTTTTATCAATGGGGAACGCAATTGCCATAATCATCGGTCAACTTTTAGGGGCAAACGAAAATGAACAAGCTAAAGACAGCATGAGAAAAATAACTTTCACATCTGTTGCTGCTAGTTCCGCTATAGCGCTAATTCTAGTAGTTTTAGCCCCCATTATCCCTCAATTTTATAATACAACTGATGACATAAAAAATCTTGCTACTCAATTTTTGTGGGTGTGCGCAGCGCATATGCCAATAAATGCATTTGCTTCTTGTTGCTATTTCACATTGCGCTCTGGAGGCAGAACAATCATAACAATACTTTTCGATTCAGTTTCACTTTGGGCAATCAGTATACCAGTTGCAACTTTTCTCGTAACTTCCACATCAATACCAATAGTTTTCGTCTATTTTATAGTACAGTACTGTGATTTGATTAAGTCTACTTTTGGAGCTATACTAGTAAAAAAAGGTGTATGGATTCGTAATATTGTTAATGGTATGGGGAGTTAATTTAAGGGGAATTATTATGTTTGAAAATATAATCAATACTATAAAAGCATTAAAGTTACAAAACCCTAATTCTTCGATTATTATTGCAATTGACGGCGGCGGTGGCAGTGGTAAAACCACACTTGCTAGTATGATTTCAGCAGAGTTTACTGGCTCGTCTATAGTTCATATGGACGATTTTTATAAGCTTAAAAAATCGAGGGATATATCTGATTTATCAAAAGCGCCATGTGGATATGAGTATGATATTGACAGATTAATCGCAAATGTCATTAACCCACTGCTATCAAACAAAAAATCTATTTATCAAATATATAATTGGAATACTGATTCCTTAGACAATAAAGTTGAGATTGAGCCTAATAATATATTAATAATCGAAGGATGTTACTCTTTAATAATTCAGTTGAGAGAGTATTACAATCTTAAGATTTTTGTCGAAACCGACAGAGATGTCAGGTTGAAACGTGGACTTATTCGAGATGGCGAAGCTGCATTAGAATTTTGGAATAATTGGATGCAGGGCGAAGATAAATACTTTAATGATCAGCATGTAAAGGATATTGCTGACTTTGTATTTAACGGTAACGGGGTATAAAACCCTCCTATATCTGTGGTAATAATTTATAATAATTAGATAAGAATAAAATCTAAAATATGCAAATAAAGGTGATGGACGATGGTAAAAACTATTTTATCTGAAATTGATGTAACTGAAGTGTTTTCAAACTATAATTTTAATAAACCTAAACTAATTTATCCAATTGAAGCTGGAGCAGTTCAATCAAATTATATGTGCGAATTCGATTCTTTTAAAGCAGTATTAAGAATTTATGAAAACCGAACATTTGAAGAAATATCCTATGAGATAGACATATTAAACCAGCTTAAAGTTAAAAATTATCCTTGCCCTTATCCTTACGAGATAAAAAATAATGACTATATAGGCAAATTGAGAGATAAGCACTTTGTTTTGTATAAGTTCATAGAAGGCGAGCACATAATAACTCCGACAGAACAACAAAAAGTCCAGTTGGTTGAAGAAGTGGCAAAGTTTAATATCGCCGCTAAAAATATGCGCTCTGAATATGAGAAATATAGACTAAACTATAATACCGACTTTTGTATACGCTTAGCAAAAGGAATCTCAGAAAAAATCAATACGCCTAATAGCAACGAAAAATATAGTTGGTATTTAAAAGAAATCGATAAACTTATATTGCCCGATGAAATGAGCTTCGGAGTCTGCCATTGTGATTTTCATTTTACAAATATAATGTTTAAAGATGGTGTCGTGAATGGCTTAATTGACTTTGACGACTGTAACTATACATATTCCATTTTTGATTTAGTACTGCTTTTAGATCCATTTGAATATAATGATTTTAATTGGGATAATTGGCATGAATTTAATATAGATACTATTAAATTTGATTTTACTAAACCTAAAGAAATTTTAAAGCATTATATGAAAATTAACCCTTTAATAAACATTGATCTTGCGCATATTTATGATGTTCTAAAATTAACTGTTTTAATTGACTGTCTTTGGTATTTTGAAAGAGGAGACGTTAAAGCATTTTATGAGAGGGCGAAAATAGAATACTTAAATAAAATTGGAAGAGATAATTTTTGTGTAGAGCTTGATATTCAAACTCAGTAACACACTACTAATCCCACATATATTGTAACAAAAGACCTGCTGACAAATTTAAATTTGTCAGCAGGTCTAATTTTTATATCGGCTGTGCTTTATTTAAAGCACATAGATACTATTTTTCTTTATTTTATTCTATTTTTCTAAGCGTCTTTTTAATGTATGCTTCTTTATTATTCAGCTCAATCTCTCTATCGAAAACGCACTTATGTGCATATTTATTCACTGCGTATTTCTCAGGTTTTTTTCTTCTCAAGTAAAATGATATAGTAAGGTAAATCGTAAACATAATTACGCATATTGCAGAAATCACTAGCCCCTCGATTAATCCAGGTGTCATGTATTTGAACACAATTTCGTTTTCTCCAGCTTCTGCTCGAACTGCCATGAAACCTAAGTTTGCCTTATAAATCTCAACCTCTTCCCCATTGACATATGCACTCCAACCACTTTCATATGGTACTGAGTAAAAAACTAAATTTTCACGTGGTAAATTGATTTTTGACACAAATCCACTTGTCGATGTTTCAAAATAGTAGCCCGCTGTTTGAGCTCTATCCTCACAATCATCAAGATATTCATTGTCACTATACATCATCACAGGAACTTCTTTATGCGAGTTTATGATATCGCTCACATCGTCTATATCCTCATCTTCAAGGAGTATCGCCTTCAAAAGCACCAAATCTTTTGCATTGTCATCTAAATCTTCAAAAGAGTTGTAATCGATATAATAATCATAAGTGAAACCCATCGGAATAAAATAATTATTTTCGTAAACATCTAGTCCGTTTTGGCTGTCAATATACTCAAATCCAGCAATTTGTGGTTTATCTTCCTCATTAGGATCAGCGAACAAATACTTTACGCTAGTAAGCCCCCTAACTCCATTAAACTCAAGCGGTGGTCGAGAAGCAACATCACGTTTATCTCCTATTCCTATATAGTAATCCATGATTGAAGTTACTACAACCGAGTGAAATGCCTGTATATTGGGCAAGTCCCAGAACATTGAGTAGTTATCCTCTACCTCGTACTCATCAATCCTGAAAAATTCGCTTTCATCAAGTGAAATATTTTCGCCACCTTTTATCCCTTGCATAACTACAGTTTCGTAATCTTTACCATGGCTTTTCCCCATAAAAATTATTGCAAATGAGTAAATGAACACAATTACGCAAGTAAAGCCATAGCAAAGCCTGATGAAGAGCTTTTTATTATGTCTGTGCTTGAGTATTATATGCACAATTAGTAGTGATATTGCCGCAATCGATATATATAACCAAAATCGGTCTGGATATGGTGGTAGGTCAAAAAACTTAAATTCACCATCATTTGATATCGGTACTATCCCTATTGCAGAAAAGGCAACTACAGCAAATGTACAAATTTTGATACCAAAGTCAAATTTCACCTTAATATTTTCGAGTGCTAGCACAGTTGCTAGTACCATCATTAGTGTTGGCATGTAAAACCAACGAGCATAATAGCTGCTATTTAGTGCGTAAAAAAGGCTGTTTAATACTGGTACAAAAGCCATAATAAAAGATATTATGAGAATTTTATTTAGCCAGTGTCTTTTATGCTGTCTTACAAAAGCAAACACACCCGTAAGTGTAAAAAGTGGGATATAAGCACTGAGTGATGCCCATTTTGCATTGGATTCTGTAAAAAAGTTTGAGCGTGATGGAATGTCTGGAGGGAAAAATAGACTTTGCAAAATATGCCCGTATCTCTCTGGTTTAAAGTAAACTAGCAAATTCATTCCAGACGAAAAATTATCTGTTCTAGGGTTTGATAATATCATCAAAAGCGATGGTAACAAGATAAACGCGGACATAAAAAAGCCTAATACTGCCTCAAATGCGAGCAAGAAAAATTTTCCCTTTGTAATTTTAAAACTTTTATCAAAGCATCTGATTATGAAGTAAATAATCAAAAATACCGCTTGTCCAGCAAAGAAAAAATAGTTAATTAGCGCTGACATGCATACAGTAAGCGCAAACCAACCACGTCGATTATTTTGCACAAACTCCTCTATTGCAATAAGCATTAGTGGAAATATAATCACAGATTCATGGAAATGGTTAAAAAAGACATTGTACATATTAAATCCACAATATGCGTATAAAATCCCTCCGATTACCGCAAAATCATCACTTTTAGCAAAACGCTTGATGAATGCGTACGAGCAAAGACCAGCAAATGCAAATTTTAGTATTAACAAAGGTGCTAGTAGCTGTGCTACCATAGAATTTTCAAATAATAATGTCAGCCAAAAAAACGGGCTCATTAGCAAATAAAATGAGTACGAACCTATAAAATTTGTCCCTAAATCAGTAGTCCAATTCCAAAAAATCTCACCATTTTTCACGGCGTCGTGGGCTAATGTATAAAACGGGATTTGTTGTACATTATAATCCCCATAATATAAAAAATATCCCTTGTCATATATTATAAATGGCAAAAAAATCGCTATTCCTAAAATCAGGCATATCATAAACACTTTCAGATAGCCATTATTCATTATATTTTTATTTAACATATTTTACTCCTAATATTACATAAAATAGAGTTTTAGATTAGTATAACATATTTTATCCATTTTTTCCAAAAATTTTCACGCAAAAAGACCACACTCTTCGCGAGTGTGGTCTTTTTGCGTTTGGAGTTAACTCTCTGTGCTAATTAACACTATCTAAAAGCCACAAATAAAATTAATTACATTAAAGCTATTTTGCAGGCAGTTTTTAACGCCACTTACATATAAATCTAAAATGGTATTTGCGGCTATATCTTAGTATATGCACCTTACTAATATTAGGTCACAAACGCAAAAGCCACAAGGCTAAATATAAATATTTTATTTAAGAAAATATTTATATTTAGCCTAAAAAAGACTTTAATATAGCGCAAAAATTTTTATTTAACATTTTTAAGGTTGACTATAATACATAAATTTAGTAAAATAGATATAAAAGACACATTATCTTTTTGTGTAGCTTATGCTATTAAACTGATTTATTTTGATAACGGAGTTAATAATGAATAAAATATCCCCCTCAATTCTTGCCTCAAATTTCATGCAACTAGGCAAGGAAATTGAAAAAGTATCCTCAGCAGATATGCTGCATTTTGATGTGATGGATGGTCACTTTGTGCCAAATATAAGTTTTGGAATCCCTGTACTTGAATCTGTAAGGAAAAATACAGACATGTTCTTGGATGTACACTTGATGATAAGTCATCCATTAGATTATATAAAGATGTTCTCAGATGCAGGCGCAGACTTAATATGCTTTCATATAGAGTCGTGCTCAGACACACAGCAAACAATAGACGCTATAAAGTCACATGGCAAAAAAGTCGCAATTTCACTAAAACCTAACACACCACTAAGCGAAGTAGAACCTTTTTTAAGCCAACTTGATATGCTACTAATAATGTCAGTTGAACCAGGTTTTGGTGGGCAAGCTTATATAGAAAGTTCTACTGAAAAAATAGCTATGGCACGTAGTCTTGCAGATAAACATAATAAACGCCTTGATATTCAGGTTGATGGCGGCATTAACATAGATACCGCAAAACTTGTTACAAAAGCAGGTGCAAATGTTTTAGTTGCAGGCTCTTTTATATTTAATAGTGATAACCCTATAGAAATAATCAGCACATTAAAAAATATCTGATTATTTTAAGCATTTGCAGATAATTTCTATCGCACCAGTTTCAATAACCACATCAAAATGCTCCATAGTCAACGCAGCTGCAATTGCACCTTTGTTTATAAAAACGCTGTGCTCACTCAAAAAATTTTTGAGTTCATCGTCCATTTTGCAATATGTATATAGCAGTAGTTGATATCTTCCGCTTAAGGTGTAAAGAGCGGATTTTATTACGACATGATTGTATAGCTTTTGCAAAGTAATACAGCAATCAGTCAACATATCTAAATTTATAAATTCGAATACAAGTGGAGTATCAAACGAAGTAGAGCTTTTTTTTAGTTCTGGTTGTTTGGCATCAATAACATTAACGAATAAAAAACAGCCCCCGTCACCATTTGGGAAAGCTTCGACATATAATTTGTTTTCACTGGGGTCTACTTGAATTTGTGGTTTTATAACTTTTATTATCTGAGAAATCGCTTTTTTGGTTTCCGGTTTGCAATAGTCCATTTCGTCATAAGTTATTTTAAGCTTTTGCATATCAATATCACTTAAAGTAATTTTTATAGTTTTATTATTAATTTTGTCTATTTTCAAAATCATCACCTTTTTTATTGTTATTATAATATTAATATACAGTAAAAAGTGAAATCGGAACAAAATCCGATAAGGGAGGCGGGTCATTTTTTGATC
>CAYJII010000036.1:0-22545 GCA_964370225.1 uncultured Oscillospiraceae bacterium
TTTTTTTCATATCTTTCGCCCCAAAAGCCTGTGCTATCGGAATAGAAAAACCTGAATTTAAGCCTATAATAAATCCAATTATTAGAAAGTTTAACGAGCCTGTAGCGCCAACGCCCGCAAGTGCATTCTCACCGACTAGGCGACCTACAATTAATGAGTCCGCCATGTTATAAACCTGTTGAAACATATTCCCCATAATCATGGGAATGGCAAATTTTAGTATCACTTTGTATGGTGTGCCAACCGTTAAATCTTTTGTCATTGTTAAATCCTCCTAAAACATAATAAACTATATCGTCATATTTGTCAAGTATCAACAAATACAAATCAAGCGGTAGAGATAAATATCATTTATCTCTACCGCTCTTTGCTAATGTAGTACAAGTTTTTCATTTGCTAGCTGACAAACTTCCAATGCTTTGCCTTTTGTTATTACTATTGTTTATTTATGTTAATCGCTTTCATCGTTTGCAATGTTTCGTTCATCGGCTTCAAAAGCCTTGCAAATGCTTTGATAATTACCGCATACAATAAGTCTATCACCATCCATAAAAATATCATCTGCGTGTACTTTTTCAGCCGCTCTTCCTATGCGCTCAAGTAAAATTACTAAAATACCATAATTTTCTCGCAAACCATTGCTTCTAAGTGATACATTACAAAACTCCTCTGGAACTTTTTTTATATGCACCTCAACAATAGCATTGCTACCCATATAATCCAAAACCAAAATTCCATTTGTATTGTTTCCAAACATAATTTTCTCTGCAAAATATTCTATACGATTATTTAAAAATCGATTTATTGGTGGATATTTTCCTAGTACTTCTAAAATAATTAGAGCAATTATTGGAATATATAGTTGCCACCATAGCGCTTGTAACGCCACCTGGTTAAAAGATAAAAATACATTAACTAATGCAGACATGATTGTAACTGTAAAAGCATATCCAAAAATCATTATACGTCGAGCAAGTTTTCTTCGGCGTGGCGATGATATAACCATTTCGCTTTCCCCAGTTGTAAATCCACAACCCGTTAAAAGTGACACAACTTGAAATCGTGCTTTTTCTTGTGGTAACCCTGTAAAACGAAACAATACTGTGAATATAGCTACTATAATCTGATAAACGATTATTAATATAACAAATAGTGAAATTGCATTCAAAAGGCTCATATTAATTACTCCTTTAAGCGTCTAACATACTCTTTGTTTGTGTTCTTTTAAGCAAACTTCTTTTTCTCTTCAAAATTTCCTATTCACTTTGTAAACGCCTAATTTCTCGCACATCAACAAGATACAAGTTAGGTGTCCCTAATATCATAATATTATACTTTTAATTACTTGTCAATAATAATTACTCCTAAGATTTCACACTTTTTATCCCGTCTTTTTAGTCAATGAATAATATAAAACTTATGCTAACTTTTACAGTTTATATATGACGTAATTTATCACTTGTTTCATTTGCATTATGCTCGTAAACATAAATATCCCACCGCTTGCACTGAACGTAAATTTGTTCAGTATCAGTGGTGGGATATAGATATACTAAAGATATAATCTTAGTTCGATTTATTACTCATTGTCTTGTAATGCGTCGTACCCTTCCTCTCCAGTTCTCACTTTAATTACATTGTCGACATTGTATATGAATATTTTGCCGTCACCAACATTTCCTGTGTAAAGGGCTTTTTTTACTGTGCTAACTAATAATTCAATCGGCACTTTGCAAATTACAATCTCTACTTTAATTTTAGGAAGTAATGTTGTTTCAACAGGAACACCACGATAAATTTTAGTATATCCTTTTTGCATGCCGCAACCTAATACCTCAGTTACTGTCATGCCTGTAATACCTATTTCATCTAATGCATTTTTTAAAGGTTCAAATTTGCTTTGTTTTGTAAGAATAACTACTTTTGTCATTTTAGTCTCAGAACTAGAAGCATTTTGTACTGGGATTGCTGTACTCATAGGCACAACATCGTTAGCTGCAACAGTAGTTGATGCTTTAAAATCAGTTCCGTATGTAACAGGCATAAAGTCTGCGTAACTGCTTGCTAAGCCATGTTCTTCAATATCAAGACCAGCAATTTCCTCTTGTTTTGAAACTCTTAAACCAATAGTTTTTTTGAGCACTGTGAAAACAATAGTCATTGTTACAGCAACCCATGCTATTACTGCAAGTACACCAATAGTTTGAATGATTAAGTAATCAAATCCTCCTCCATATAGAAGGCCACCCTCAAGCGCAAACACACCAGTTAATATTGTACCGACTGCACCAGACATACCGTGAACACCTACTGCACCTACAGGGTCATCGATTTTTAGCACTTTATCAATAAATTCGATACCAAACACTACAACGAATGCAGCAATCAAGCCAATGAAGAATGCTCCCACAGGTGAGACTACATCACATCCTGCAGTTATTGCAACAAGACCTGCTAGCGCGCCATTTAATGTCATGGAAACATCAGGTTTTTTATATCTAATCCATGTAATAACCATTACCATTGCTGCTGCCGCTGCTGCTGCAATATTTGTAGTTACAAAAATATTTGCTGCTGTTTCTATTGAGCCATCTGTCATGGATACTGTTGAACCACCGTTAAAACCAAACCAGCAAAACCAAAGTATAAACACACCAAGTGCACCTAATGTTAAGCTATGACCTGGGATAGCTCTGGATTTACCAGATTTTGAATATTTGCCGATACGTGGGCCTAATATTTTTGCGCCAACAAGTGCTGCAACACCACCAACCATATGTACTGCTGTTGAGCCTGCAAAATCATGAAACCCTAGTTGTGAAAGCCATCCGCCGCCCCAAATCCAATGTCCTGAAATTGGATAGACTACAGCACTCAGTACAACACTGTAGATACAGTAAGTAGAGAATTTTGTTCTCTCTGCCATTGCACCTGAAACAATTGTTGCCGCTGTTGCGCAAAATACTGTTTGGAAAATGATAAATGCCGCTGATGGGATAGATGAGCTATAATCCCCTTGTATAAAAGGGTCAAATCCGCCTACAAACATACCATCTCCCGCAAACATTAAACCAAATCCGATGAGCCAAAACATGATTGTACCTAAAGAAAAGTCCATCATGTTTTTCATGATGATGTTACCAGCATTCTTTGCTCGGGTAAAACCCGTTTCTACCATTGCAAATCCTGCTTGCATAAAAAATACCAGTGCTGCTCCGAGGAGCGTCCATATTGTGTCTACTGCTGAAAACATATAAAATCCTCCTTAAAATGAAAGACGTGAATTCTCGATTTTTTTCGAAAACTCACGTCTTTGTGGTTTAACATATTAATTTACACTATAAAGTAGTTCTGCATAGTTTGGATAGTTTCTGTGTTTATTGATAATTAGCGTTTCAAGCTCATCAACTACAATTCTCAACCTGTTCATTGTATTAATAACACTGTTGCGATAATACTGAGCTTGTTCTAAGCTATCCTCAATCATACCTGCACTAATTACATCATTCTCAAGTATTTCTACTTTTTCTACAAGACAATCAGTGAGATTTGAAAGTTTTGCCACTAGCTTCTCTTCAACTTTTGTCGAAACGCTAGCAATTTTTTTATCTTTTAGCAAGCTTAATATATCTTGTTGATATGCAAATGATGAACCAATAAAATCTTTTCTCACCATGTCAATCATAGTTAATGCTTCGATATGAATTGTTTTGCTATATCCCTCTAAAAGAATTTCGTATCTTGATTCTACTTCAGCTTTTGAAAATACTCCATGCTTTTCAAATAGATTGATGTTTTTTTCATCAACAAAAGTAGGAAGTGCATCTACTGTGCTTTGTAGGTTTAATAGCCCTCTCTTTTCAGCTTCTACAACCCATTCATCTGAATAGTTGTTTCCATTAAATACAATTCTGAAATGTTTAGATACAGTTTCTTTTATCAGTTTTTCAATTCCAGCATTGATATCAGCTTCTTTTTCAAGTACATCTGCAAAACCATCTAGAACGTCTGCAACCGCTGTATTTAATACAATATTTGGGCCTGCAATGGAAAATGTAGAGCCTAACATCCTAAACTCAAATTTATTGCCAGTAAAAGCAAAAGGTGAAGTTCTGTTTCTATCAGTCGTATCTTTTGGGAAATGTGGTAGAACAGTAGCGCCTATTTGCATATGTATTTTTTCTCTGTCAGTATAGTCAGATTCATTTATAATCGCCTCAATAATGTCGGTTAGTTCATCGCCTAGGAACATAGACAAAATCGCTGGAGGAGCTTCGTTTGCTCCTAGTCGATGGTCATTCCCAGCAGAAGCAACACTTACTCTTAATAAATCTTGATATTCATCTACCGCTTTGATAACAGCAGCAAGAAATAGTAGGAATCTAGCATTTTCACTTGGCGTGTCCCCTGGCTCTAATAGGTTTGAACCATAATCTGTGGATAGCGACCAGTTATTATGCTTACCACTACCATTCACCCCAGCAAAAGGTTTTTCGTGTAATACGCATACAAGATTATGTCTTGTAGCTACACTCTTCATCAGCTCCATTGTTAACTGGTTGTGGTCAGTAGCTATATTTGTTGATGTAAACACCGGTGCAAGCTCATGCTGTGCAGGTGCTACCTCGTTATGTTTTGTTTTTGCCAGGATACCAAGTTTCCAAAGTTCCTGCTCTAAGTCTTTCATATATGCTGATACACGTGGTTTCAAGCTGCCAAAATAATGATCGTCTAACTCTTGACCTTTTGGTGGTCTTGCACCGAACAATGTCCTTCCACAAGTTACAAGGTCAGGGCGTTTTTCGTACAAATCTTTGTCTATAAGAAAATATTCTTGCTCAGGACCTACTGTTGTCATTACACGCTTTACCTTAGTATTACCGATAAGTCTAAGCACTCTCATCGCTTGCTTGTCGATAGCTTCCATTGAACGAAGTAGTGGAGTTTTTTTATCAAGTGATTCTCCGCTATAAGAACAAAATGCTGTTGGTATATAAAGACTATCATCTTTTATAAAAGCATAAGAAGTTGTATCCCAAACAGTGTATCCTCTCGCCTCAAAAGTTGCTCTAAGTCCGCCAGATGGGAAACTGGAAGCATCAGGTTCTCCTCGCACTAACTCTTTTCCTGAAAACTCCATAATAATTCCATCTTCGCCATATGGTGAAATAAAGCTATCATGCTTTTCAGCAGTAATTCCTGTCATTGGCTGGAACCAGTGTGTAAAATGTGTAGCTCCATTTTCTATCGCCCAATCTTTCATCGCTGTTGCAACTACATTAGCAACATCAAGTTCAAGATGTTTACCCTCGGTCATTGTTCTTTTAAGTGCTTTGTATACCTCCTTAGGTAGTCTTGAGCGCATCACAGTATCGTTAAATACTTTGCTACCGAATAATTCAGGTATTTTTTTCATATATCTTCTTCCCTTTCCCAAATCAGTTTAATTTTATAGGTCTATTTAATATAAAACTCTAAAAAACAAAAAAGGCGCTGTGAGAACAAGTTCTCACAGCGCCTTTGCTGTCTATGTTACGCATTATATCATATAATAATTTATTTGTCAACACTTTTTTATTCAGTAATTCTTTTTACTGCTGTTATTATGTTTTGTCTATCCCCAAATGCGGTCAATCTAAAGTAACCTTCCCCAGCTGTGCCGAAGCCACTACCAGGTGTTCCAACAACGCTATATTCGTTGAGAAGATAGTCAAAATATTCCCACGAAGTCATACCCTCGGGGCATTTCAGCCAAATATATGGCGAGTTTACACCACCGGTAAACTGAATGTTTTTTGCAGTGAGCGCATCGGTAATTATTTTTGCATTTTCTAGATAATAATTAATATTTGCCATAATTTGCGCATTACCCTCGTCGCTAAACACAGCTTGTGCTCCACGCTGAACAATATATGGTACGCCGTTAAACTTCGTCGTTTGTCGACGTAACCACAGTGAATTCAAGCTAACATTTTCAAACATAAGCTCTTTTGGAACAATTGTATATCCGCAACGCGTGCCTGTAAATCCTGCTGTTTTTGATAGCGAACAAAACTCAATCGCACACTTTTTTGCGCCCTCTATTTGATAGATACTGCTTGGCAATAAATCATCAGTAATAAACGCCTCGTATGCGCTATCAAACAAAATCACCGCGTTATTCTTTATAGCATAATCCACCCAAATCTTTAGCTGCTCCTTAGAATACACTGCACCTGTAGGATTATTGGGGGAGCATAGATAAATAATATCTGCTACTACACCTTCCTCTGGCATAGGTAGAAAATTATTTTCGATACTGCCATTCATGTATGATATTTTACGATTATCCATGATATTTGTATCAACATATACAGGGTAAACAGGATTTGGAATCAACACCGAATTGTCAGCGCTAAATATATCAAGAATATTTCCAAGATCGCTTTTTGCACCGTCACTTATGAAGACTTCATCAACCGCAAGTTTTATATCCTTTTTTTGATAATATGTAGCTACTGCGCTCCTTAAAAATTCATACCCTTGCTCTTCCCCATAACCTTTAAAGCTTGCTTTTTCACCCATTTCGACAACAGCTTTTTTCATTGCGTCTACTATAACAGGCGCAAGCGGTAACGTGACATCACCTATTCCTAAGCGAATGATTTCGCTTTGTGGATTATTCGCTTTATACTCGTTAACTTTTTTTGCAATAGTCGAAAAGAGATAACTCTCTTGTAAATCCAAATAATTTTTGTTAATTTTCATCTTTAATCCTTCCATTTGTCATATTTATTATCATAATCATGGCATATGCAGCTATCAGATAATAATCATCAAACCTCTATCGTGCCATCAAATACTTTCGTGCACCCACCTGTCATATACACAGTTTCATCGGTATATTTTATACTGAGATTACCACCTAATAGCTCTACAGTTACCTCAGTATTTTTATCACAAAGATCATTTTCAACCGCTGCAACTACAACTGCACACGCACCTGTTCCACAAGCTAAAGTTTCACCACTACCACGCTCCCATACGCGCATTTTTATGTGGTTCCTATTAATTATCTTCGCGAACTCTACATTTACTTTTTCAGGGAAATACTCGCTATTTTCTATTTGAGAACCGATAGATTTAATATCCAATTGCTCAAGATTAGACTCAACTTTCCAATCAAATATAACTGCATGTGGATTGCCCATAGATACAGCTGTAATATTATACGTTTTTCCTGCTACAGTAATAGGTTTATCTATCATTCTATCACTATCACTATCACATTTTACTGGAATTAAGCTTGGTGTAAGCTCTGCTTTCCCCATATCAACTTTAACAGAATATACTTGTTCATTTTGTGTGAAAAGCTGTAATTTTTTTATCCCAGATAGTGTTTCTATATCTATCTGATCTTTTTGTACAATCTTGTTATCATATAGATATTTAGCGACACAACGAATAGCATTCCCACACATTTTCCCCTCACTTCCGTCAAGGTTAAACATCCTCATCTTTGCATCTGCGACAAGAGAGCGCAATATCAACACGACTCCATCGCCACCTATTCCAAAATGTCTATCTGACATGTAAACAAAAAGCTTTTCATAGGATTTAAGCAGATTTTCTTCCATAGTTTCACTATCAAAGCAGTTGATATAAATATAATCATTACCGCATCCATGCATTTTTGTAAAATTAAGTTTCATCCGTTTCTCTCTCCGTTCGTACTATGTTAATTCACCGCTCTACTCTCAGCTTAAGCTGCTTATCTTGCATAAAGTGCGTGCATCGGCAGCAAGGGAAAAATTTCTTATCGCACATATTTACAATAATTCATCATTTATTTTCGTACATTCTTAGTATCCCCTCAGCGACTGCTCGCCTTGTAATTCTGCCATCCATAGCTTCACGCTCTATATGCTTGTGCGCCTCATCCTCCGTCATATTGAGGTAGGAAATTAGCACACTCTTTGCCTTTGAAACTATTTTTATATCCGCTATTTTTTCGACTAATTTTGTATTTTCTTTTTGTATCTTTCTCATCCGATTATGCGCAGCCTTAGCTAGCTTTAAAGAAAACCACAACATATTTTTATTGATTGGTTTTGCTATAGTAATAACACCATCATCCTCTACATGACTAGAAACTTCTTCATAATAATCACTTTTTACAATTAAAATAACTTGACTTATCTCTTTTGAGATTATGTGACGAGAAAGTTTTTCTCCTGATTCATCTTTTAGGGGAGAATTAATAATAACCAAATCAAAGTCCTGTTCTGAAACTATACGCCTAGACTGCTGGCCGGTTGAGGCAGTGACAACTCTTTCTATCGAAAACTCTTTTAAAATAGCTGACAATAATTCTGTTCCCTTATCAACAGCAGAAATTATTAACGCGCTTTCGATAACCTCACCTCCCTTCGGTAATAATTAAACTAAACATATATCATGTCTACTTTAATATAGATTAAAACATTTTTTTGTAATATAACTTTCTTTGTCCTGTGCGTCGTTGTATCCATCACATTGTAATGATTTTTCATATAGTATGCCATCTAAAAGTTTGCTTCCGATTGTGTTGGCCACAAAAGTGGAGTTTTCTCCTAATTTTATAGCCTCGACTAGCGAATTAGGCAATTCCTTTTTGCTTTTCACATCCATAAGACTAAGCTCGTTTTCTATGCCATAAAGCCCCGCCTTAATAATCAAAGCAAATGCAAGGTATGGATTTATGGTGCAGTCCGGTGAGCTTAATTCTATCAGTATGTTATTCTCATTAGTTTCCATGATTTTAACAAACGAACTCCCACCACTATTTTCAGTGCTCACAACCGACGGCGCTCCATGAGTATAAAGTCTTTCATACGAATTCACAGTAGGATTTAAAAACATTGTAATCTGTACCGCTTTTTTAATTATCCCCGCAACAAAATAGTCCGACTGCTTTGCAAAACCGCCTTTTGCTGCTCCAGAAATAGAGATATTAAGTCTTAAGCCGCTCCCTGCTTCGTCTTTGAGTGGTTTTGGCATAAATGAGGCATAAAGCCCATTTCTTGCAGAAATTGCTTTTACGACGGATTTAAATGTTAAAAAATTATCTGCTGCACTCAAAGCGTCACTGTACTTGAAATCAATTTCATTTTGCCCTGGTCCCTTTTCATGATGTGAAACCATTGGCTGTAGTCCCATTTCCTCAAGATTAAGACATATCTCACGTCGTATATTTTCCCCTTTATCGAGCGGGGCAATATCACAATATCCACCAAAGTCGAGCGTATTATATGTGGGGTCGCCATTTTCATCAGTTTTAAAGAGGTAAAATTCGCAATCTGTGCGAATTTTACATCGCAACCCTTTTTGCTCAAACTTCTGCAGAGCATTTTTCAGTATTAATCTACTATCACCATAATAATCTTCGCCTTTAGCATTCTTTATATAACAGTAAAAGCGCACTACTCTGCCAGGGCCTGGTCTCCATGGTAATACGGTTAATGTCGTAGGGTCTGGAAAAAGCAAAAGATTTCCTTCTTCAAACCCCTTTATCGCATTACCTTTTAAAACTACTCCTTTTTCAAAAGCATCTGCTAGCTCATTTGCCATAATAGAGATGTTTTTATGCACTCCAAACGGATCACAAAAACCAAGACGAATAAACTTCACGTCATTTTCTGCTATAAATTCTAATACATCATTGATTGTATTATTCAATTAAGTCAACTCCTTTTTATAGCGTAATATAGCTCTCACGGTCAGGACCGACAGATACATATTTAATTTGACAACCCATTTGTTTTTCAATGTATCGAATATAATCTACTGCCGTTTGCGGCAAATCTTCAAGTTTTCTGCAACCAGAAATATCGCAACCAAAACCAGGCATGTACTCATATACAGGTTTCGCTCTCAAAAGCGCATCCCCTGTAGGAAAATCGTGGACGATTTCTCCATCTACTTCATATGCTGTGCACACTGGTATTTTCTCAAGATAGCTTAGTATATCAAGTTTAGTCAAGGCTATTTGTGTTGCTCCTTGCATTTGCACACCAAAGCGTGATGCAACTACATCAAATCCACCTACACGACGTGGTCTGCCTGTTGCAGCACCAAATTCGCTACCAACTCCTCTAAGCTCTTCAGCTTCATCTCCGAAGAGTTCTGCGGTAAATGGGCCTTCTCCAACACAGCTAGAATACGCTTTCATAATGCCTATAGTTCCCTGCAACTGCACCCCAGGGATACCTGCTCCTATTGGTGCATATGCCGCAATAGTTGAGGACGAAGACGTGTACGGATAAATACCAAAATCAATATCACGAAGAGCTCCTAGTTGCGCTTCAAACATAATATTTTTGTTTTCCTTAACCGCCTTCATAAGGTAAGCTGTTACATCAGTAATAAATGGTTTTATCTCTTTTGCGCTCTTCATTAGAGTTTCAAAAACTTCATTAGCGTCAAGTGGGGTTGTGTCATATCCACTTAATGTGATATTTTTCCACTCTACGATGTCTGTGATTTTTTCTTTAAGTGTAACCTCATCAAACAAATCAGAAAAACGCAAAGTTTTTTTCATGAATTTGTCTGCATAAACAGGTGCAATTCCGCGCCTTGTCGAACCAAATTTTTTGTCCTTCAGTCTATCTTCTTCTAGGCAATCTTGTAAAACGTGGTATGGCATACAAATAGTAGCCCTACTACTAATTTTTAGATTATCAGGTGTTATTTTTATCCCATTATCGGTTAGTGATTTTATTTCTTTGCATAGATGCTCTAAATCCACTACCATGCCATTGCCCATAACATTGACAGTAGTATCACGCAGTATACCTGATGGTAGCAAGTTTAAAATAAATTTCCCACGCTCATTTATAACTGTGTGTCCAGCATTATTGCCGCCTTGATATCTACATATGATATCATAATCACTCGAAAGCAAATCAACCATTCTCCCTTTACCTTCGTCACCCCAGTTTGTTCCTACAATTGCAGTTATCATAATTACACCCTTTCATACTTAAACAAAAATTTTATTATTAATTTTTAATAATCTGATAGATATTCATCTACCTCTTTTGAACATTTAATACCATCTGCTATCGCCCATACTACAAGCGATTGTCCCCTTTTCATATCACCGCAAGCAAAAACGCCATCTTCGTCAGTTTTAAAAGAAACACTTTCCTTTTCAGGTATTTTCACACCCTGTGTAGAATACTCTTCAAATCCTATGAAACCAGCAGCTATTAGCAGCAAATCTGCTTCTATCGTCTCCTCGCTTCCCTCAACTTCACATAGTTTTCCATCTTTAAAGTTGACCTTAACAGTGATTACTCCAGTGATTTTATTATCCTTTTCTATTATTTCCTTAATCGTAGTTTGATACACTCTTGGATCATTTCCAAAAACTTCGATTGCTTCCTGCTGTCCATAGTCAGTGACGCAAACTTTTGGCCACTCTGGCCACGGGTTAGTTGGCATGCGTTCATCCGATGCTTTAGGCATCATTTCTATCTGCACCACTGATTTTGCACCGTGACGTATTGAGGTTGCAATGCAGTCATTACCTGTATCTCCCCCGCCAAGAACTACTACATTTTTGCCTTTTGCATCAATGTAGTTTTTGTCGGAAAGATCGCTTTTTAGTAGGCTTTTTGTAGTACTACTTAAAAAGTCAACTGCATAATATACTCCATCTGCTTTCCTGTTTTTCACAGATAAATCTCTAGCTTTTCTTGCACCACAGCATAAAACAATTGCATCAAATTCAGCCGACAATTTGTCTAGCTTTAAGTTTTTGCCAAAATTCATATTAGCAACAAAATTTATTCCCTCTGCTGTCATAAGGTCAATACGACGCTGCACTATTTTCTTATCCAGCTTCATATTTGGTATCCCATACATCAGCAGACCGCCAAATCTGTCATCACGTTCGAACACTGTGACATTATGTCCTCGGTAATTAAGTCGCTGAGCCACAGCCAGTCCAGCTGGACCTGAGCCAATTACCGCTACTTTTTTATCACTGCGTACCGCCGGTGGTTTTGGTTTCATATCACCGCTAGCAAATCCTTGTTCTATCAAAAACAACTCATTATCTCGAATAGTCACAGCATTATCAAGACTTTCCATACCATTTATACAAGCCTTTTCGCAGAGTGCTGGGCATACTCTCCCAGTAAACTCAGGGAAACAGCTAGTCTTCAATAATCTTGAAAGACCGTGTGTAAATTTGCCATTGTAAATTTCGTTATTCCACTCTGGTATAAGGTTATTGAGTGGGCATCCAGTAACCATACCCGCAAGCTTGAGCGCTGAGCCACAAAAAGGCACGCCGCAGTCCATGCACCTTGCCCCTTGTTTTTGGCGCTCCTCTACCGAATTAATATCGTAAAACTCGTTATAGTTTTTTATTCGCTCGCAAACCGAGAGGCGAGCGTTACCATTTCTCTCATATTCTAAAAAACCTGTTGGCTTTCCCATAGCATAAACTCCTTTTTCTATTGTGATAGCGAAGCTGTAAATGCTCCCATAACTGCATCTTCTTGTGAAGCACCGTTTTCTTTAAACTCAGCAATTAGATTTAGCATTTGCATATATCTGTTTGGCACAATCTTTTTAAAGTTTGGCAGATATTCATCAAATTTTTCTAATATCCTTTTTGCAAGCGATGAACCTGTTTCATTATAATGGTTTTCAATATGTGCTTTTAGCTCGGCTACATCTTCTCTTTGACTAACCTCTTCCATTGAAACAAATTCCTTATTTAGTTTAAGGTATAGCTCGCGTTTTTCATCAAGCACATACGCGATACCACCGCTCATACCAGCTGCAAAGTTTTTACCTGTTTCGCCCAATATAACTGCCACACCACCTGTCATGTACTCAAGACCATGGTCACCACATCCCTCAACTACGCATACACAGCCAGAGTTTCTCACCATAAATCGTTCTCCTGCAATACCATTAATATAGCTTTTTCCAGAAGTAGCCCCATAAAACGCTACATTGCCTACAATGATGTTATCTTCCGCTTCAAACGTAGCTTTTTCTGGTGGGGTAACAATAATTTTACCGCCAGAAAGTCCTTTTCCTAAATAATCATTTGTATCCCCTTGCAATCTCATAGTAAGACCTTTTGGGATAAATGCGCCGAATGATTGACCAACGCCACCAACGCAGTTGAGTACAAAAGTATCTTCTGCTAGCGAACTACCATGCTTTGCAGTAATTTCTGAACCTAAAATTGTACCTACTGTTCTATTTATGCTTGAAAGCGCAATATGTTCTTCATGTGCTTTTCCGCTTTCAATTGCCTTTTTAAACTTTTTAAGCAGTACCGCTTCATCCACTGTTTCAGATAACTTGAAATCATATGAATTATTGGGATTAAATAGTCTCTCTTCATGGTTTGCATATTCAGTCGAGATGATTTTGCTCATATCAACAAGCTCTGCTCGTCTTGTTACTTTTTTCTCTTTAACTTTAACTAAATCAGTTCTACCTGTAAGTTCATCAAGATTTTTCACGCCAAGTTTTGCCATGATTTCGCGAAGTTCCTCTGCAATGAATTTCATAAAGTTTTCTACATATTCTGGTTTGCCTTTAAATCTTTTGCGCAAACATTCATTTTGAGTTGCTATACCAACAGGACAGGTGTCAAGATTACATACTCTCATCATCATACATCCCATTGCAACAAGAGGTGCACTAGCAAAACCAAACTCCTCAGCACCTAATATTGCTGCAATTGCAACATCGCGCCCACTCATCAACTTGCCATCTGCTTCTATAACAACACGAGATCTCAGACCATTTTGAATTAGAGTTTGGTGCGTTTCTGCAACCCCCAACTCCCATGGTAAACCTGCATCTAAAATTGAACTTATTGGTGCAGCACCTGTTCCGCCATCGTATCCTGAAATAAGTATTACCGATGCGCCTGCTTTTGCAACACCGGCAGCAATTGTGCCTACTCCAGCTTCAGAAACTAGTTTTACAGATATTCTAGCTGCACGATTTGCATTTTTCAAATCGTATATCAGTTGCGCTAAATCTTCTATTGAATAGATATCATGATGCGGTGGTGGAGAGATTAACGATACACCTGGTGTGGAGTGTCTAGTCTTAGCTACCCAAGGGTACACTTTTGCACCTGGCAAATGTCCTCCTTCACCTGGTTTTGCGCCCTGAGCCATTTTAATTTGAATTTCTTTTGCAGACATCAAATATTCGCTTGTAACACCAAAGCGCCCTGAGGCTACCTGTTTAATTGCACTATTTCTTTCTGTTAATAGACGTGTCGGTTCTTCCCCGCCTTCGCCTGAGTTTGATTTTGCTCCAAGCCTATTCATTGCAATAGCCATGCACTCATGTGCTTCTTTTGAAATTGAGCCATATGACATTGCTCCAGTTTTAAACCTTTTCACAATTTCAGCCACTGACTGTACTTCACTTATTGGTATTGCGTTGTTCTCATCAAATTTAAATGCTAATAAACCTCTTAATGTGTGTGGTTTATGCTCATCATCAACCATAGCAGTGTATTCTTTAAAGCGATTGTAATCACCATTTTTCACCGCTTGTTGTAACGCTATTATAATACTTGGGCTATATAGATGATCCTCTTTATCCTCACCACTACGCAATCTTAAAAAGCCTGTACTATCAAGCGTGTTATCCACACCAAGACCTAATGGGTCAAATGCGCTTGAATGTCTAAACTCCACGCCTTCTTCGATTTCCCTGAGTCCTATTCCTTCCACTCGAGAGATAGTGTTTGTAAAATATTTATCTATAACTTGTTTATTAATACCTACAGCTTCAAATATTTGCGCTGATTGGTAGGATTGTAATACTGATATCCCCATTTTTGCAGATACCTTTACTATACCATGCAGTACCGCATGATTATAATCCTGTACCGCGGTATAAGGATCTTTGTCTAATACTTTTTCCTCGATAAGCTCCTCTATACATTCATGTGCAAGATATGGATGTATTGCACGTGCGCCATAGCCGAGTAATGAAGCAAACTGATGAACATCACGTGGTTCAGCGCTCTCCAATACTATAGATACAGCAGTGCGTTTTTTTGTTCTTATCAAATGTTGTTCCATTGCAGAAACAGCGAGTAAAGATGGGATAGCAACATGATTTTCATCCACACCTCTGTCTGATAAGACAATGATGTTTGCGCCTTTTTTATACGCCCTGTCGCAGTTTACAAAAAGCTGTTCTAGCGCTTGTTCTAACGAAGTGTTTTTATAATAGCAAATCGACACAGTATCGGTTTTAAAACCTTTAGAATTAAGATTTTTTATCTTAATTAAATCTGTACCTGTCAAAATAGGATTTTGCACCTCTAACACTCTACAGTTGTCGGCTGTATCCTCAAGTAAATTACCGTCTGAACCTAAATACACTGTCGTATCTGTTACAATCTCCTCACGTAGCGAGTCTATCGGTGGATTTGTAACCTGTGCAAATTTTTGCTTGAAATATCTAAATAAAGGCTGATGTTTTTCTGACAATACTGCTAGCGGTATATCTGCACCCATTGCAGCAGTTGCCTCTACTCCGTTTTTCGCCATAGGTAGTATAACTTGCTTCACGTCCTCATACGTATATCCGAAAATCTTATATAATTTTTCGCGAAACTCTTTATCATACATCATAACCTTTTTGTTTGGTAGCTGTAAATCTTTCAAATTCAATAGATTTCTATCTAGCCACTCTCCATATGGTTTTCTCTTCGCGTAATGACTTTTTAACTCTTCATCAGACACTATTTTTTTGTTCACTGTATCTACGAGTAACATCTTGCCTGGCTGAAGACGTGACTTTTTCACTATATTTTCAGCAGGAATATCCAATACTCCTACCTCTGAAGATAGTATAAGCATGTTATCCTTTGTCAGATAATAGCGAGAAGGGCGAAGTCCGTTTCTATCTAACACTGCACCCATGATATCTCCATCAGAAAATAAAATCGCAGCAGGACCATCCCATGGCTCCATCATTGTCGCATAATAGTGATAAAAATCTTTCTTATTTCTATCCATGTACGGATCGTTTTTCCATGGTTCAGGTATCGCCATCATAACTGCAAGCGGTAAATCGACGCCATTCATATATAAAAATTCCAATGTATTATCTAAAATTGCCGAGTCAGAACCCTCGCTGTTAACAATCGGCAAAACCTTGTTCATTTCATCACCTAGTATATTTGAAAGCAGAGTTTCCTCCCTTGCAATCATACGGTCGGCATTCCCTCTGATTGTATTTATTTCGCCATTATGAAGAATTACTCTATTAGGATGCGCTCTCTCCCAACTAGGATTAGTATTAGTCGAAAATCTTGAGTGCACCATAGCTATTGAGCTTTCATAGGCAGCATCTTGCAAGTCGAGATAAAATCCTCTCAACTGTTCAACCAAAAACATTCCCTTATATACTATTGTTCGTGAAGAAAGACTAGGTATATACGTATCAATCGAGCTATGTTCAAACTCACGGCGTATCACATATAACTTGCGGTCAAAATCTACGCCCTGCGATATACTACATGGCCTTTTTATAAAGCACTGCTCTATGCAAGGCATCTTTTCAATTGCTCTTTTGCCAAGCACACTATGATTAATAGGAACAGTTCTCCAACCTAATATTTCTACATTTTCCTTTTTCGCAATAACTTCAAACATTTTTTTCGCATATTTTCTCTTTTGGGAATTACTAGGCAAAAAGAACATTCCTATTCCATAGTCACGCTCTTCCCCTATATCAAACCCCATATTAAGTGATGCGAAAAACTTGTGCGATATTTGAACTAAGATACCAACTCCATCCCCTGTTTCCCCGAGCGCATCTTTGCCCGCTCTGTGCTCTAACTTTTCTACAATCGAAAGAGCATTTGAAACAACTTCATGGCTTTTAGTTCCATCTACAGAAACAACTGCACCAATACCACAAGCATCATGTTCATACTTTTTATCATAAAGTGTGTTTGCCATATGTAAAACCTCCAAAAAAAAATAAAGAGTCAGAACGCAAAACATGCACTTTTTTATTTAAAAAATGCATGGTGTTCATGACTCCATTGTCTATTAATATTTACTTATATGTATTATATCATAGATGAGCTTATAATACAATACCTTATTATATTTTTCACAAAAAACTTATAAAATTTGATTTTATTAGCATATGAATTAGTCTTTTTTACCATCATTTTTTTCAAACAGATAAATTATGCACTAATTATTTAACAACAACATTAATATTTGTGTGTTTATTTAAACATTTGTTTGGTATTTTTCTTGATATCACTTTTAATATATTTGTACTTCTGATATAATAAAGTAAAAAGTTCAAATGGAGGCTATTATGCTATTTAATAAGATAGATTTAGATAATTGGAGTAGAAAAGAAACATATCAGAGCTTTATGGAAAATAACCCTTGCACTTACAGCATTACAGTAAATTTGGATGTCAGTAAGTTTTTACCCCTAACTAAAAGTAAAAATTTGAAATTTTTCCCAAGCTTTTTATTTGCGCTATCACATACAGTGAATAGGCACAAAGAGTTTCGCATGAGTTTTGATAAGGATAAAAACTTAGGTTACTACTCCTATTCAAACCCACTTTTCACTGTGTTTCATGATGAAACCGAAACTTTCTCTACCGTTTGGAGCGAATACGATAGTGATTTTGATATATTTATGCAAAACTATATTTCTGACATGGCAAAATATAAAAATGATGCAAAAAACTCAAAACCATTGAACGAAAACAATTATTTCAATGTTTCTTTGATTCCGTGGACCAGTTTTACAGGATTTAACTTAAACTTACAAAATGGTTACGACTACCTTTCCCCCATATTTACAATAGGCAAATATTTCACAGATAACGATAAAACCCTTATTCCGCTCGCAATTCAAGCTCACCACGCTGTGTGTGATGGTTATCATATTTCAAAGTTTATAAATGACTTGCAGGATTTACTTTATTCTTTTGAAATATAGCACTTATATCTAGAAAAAAGGCTGAACTTTTAATAGTTCAGCCTTTTATTATTTAATTAATATTTTTGCTTGCTTTTTTATCTTTAAAGGTGTATAATATCAATATCGAATTTAGATAACGAATAGCGATATTGATATCCGTTAAAACTACAAAAGGAGAATTAACATGCAAGATCCAATTTTAAGAAAGCTGTTTTTAGGATTTATACAAATCCATATTTTGCATCACGCAAAGAAAGAACCCATTTTCGGTTCTTTTATGATTGAAGAATTAAAATCTCATGGTTACGATATTAGCCCTGGTACATTGTACCCTATCTTCCACAACTTAGAAAAATTGGGGCATTTGACAGTTGAAAGTAAAACGCATGAGGGAAAAGTGCGCAAATATTATTCAATCACTGAAAAGGGTGAAATCACACTAATTGAAGCAAGAAAAAAAATAAAAGAATTAACAGGTGAATTATGAGTACAGAACTACAAAAAGATATTTTAAAAGATTTTCAGATTAAGAAATTTTGCTTATATGGGTTACTTAAAAACCTAAAATTTTTCGAGCCATATTTGTTAATCTATTTGATGAGTAATGATATAAACTTATTTCAAATCGGTATTTTAATCGCAATACGCGAAGTAATTGTAAATGTATTTGAAATTCCATCAGGTTTTATCGCCGATTATTTCGGCAGAAAAAAAGAAATGTATTTTTGTTTTGGATTTTACATAGTTTCATTTATAATATTATTTTTCGCTGACACTTTTATCCTCGCTGCTTTAGGAATGGCTTTCTTCGGTTTAGGCGAAGCATTTCGCTCGGGAACTCACAAAGCTATGATATACACATATCTTGACTCAAAAAATTGGCAAAGCGAGAAAACTTTTGTATATGGCACAACCCGCTCTTTTTCACTAATCGGGAGCGCTGCTAGTAGTCTTCTCGGTATTGTGCTAATCCTTAGCGTGCCAAGTGATAGTTATATTTTCCTTTTTTCGGTAGTACCCTACATATTAGATTTAATCCTAATTATGAGCTATCCTAAGTTTTTAGACATCGCAGATAAAAAGCACGATGCCACATTTAAAGATATGGCAAAAGATCTTGTTGATAGTTTTCGTATAAACAAAAAACTTAGAAACATTTTAATTGAGGAAGGCATTGCAGAAGCAACTTTTTCTTATGTGAAAGATTTAATTCAACCGATTTTAGAGATAATTATTATCGGAAGTGGTATTTCTATGATTGCTTCTTTATCTGCAGATGACAACTTAAAGATAGCATTAGGGCTTGTTTACGCTATCCTAAATCTCTTCGGCTCGTACTTCTCTAAGCGAGCTTATTTGATAAAGGGGAACAAAACTAGTTTAGTCTGTCTTTTTCTTATTCATATAGCTTATGCAATCTCATGCGCACTACTAGCTATTTTCTCAGGACAATACCTAATAGTATGCGTCATTTATGTTTTTATCTATATTTTGCATAGCATACGCAAACCGATATTCGTTGATGAAATTGACAATAATATTGAAAAATCTAACAGAGCTACTGTTATTAGCACCTCTGCTCAATTAAAATCATTATTCCTAATGATTTTTGCGCCAATACTTGGTCTAATAGCCGATAATGTAGGTATCGGGTTGGTTATGATTATTTTATGCATACTCTTTATCATTACTTCCCCCTTGCTAAAGTCAAATCCAAAAGCCGCAACAGAATAATATATAATTTACATACTACTCTGTTACTTCCTCTATACTCCATTGCATCTATAAAATAGCGATATCGCATTAAAAGCGATATCGCTATTTTTATTTTATCCAACCATTCTCTTTCCAGTGAACAATATCAATCGGATTGTTCATTTTCTTTTGTAGTTTTTTCATTAAATTAAAGTAAAACTGGCCTTTTAATCCCCTTTTAACTCTATGTGCTTTGGCAATTTTACGAGCAATTTCATCAGATTTTTTCTCTATTTCAAGCTTCTTCTCCTGCTTGACTCCATTCCACGCTGTCGCATAAACTGAAAAGTTCATTGTGTAACTCTTTCCTACACCCCACCATAACATTTGGTTTTTAAGCGAGTTGGTAACACGTTTTGACCCTCCACCAGCAGCTGTGGATATTAGCACTGCAGCCTTACTATCCATCGATTTATGTGGTCTATGCACTATGTATCTATACGCCATATGATCAAAAAAGTTTTTTAACTGCCCTGTCATTTCCATAACATATGTCGGTGAGTTTATTATTAAAATGTCCGCTTGTTCGATGTCATTTGCTATAACCGACACATTGTTTTTATGGGGACATTTATCCTCGCCTTTTAAAATACAATTACTGCAACCTGTGCAAAATTTTATATCATTTACAAAATGCTCTTTTACATCATTCGAAATTTTTCTAGCTAAATTCCAAGAAATATTATAATTACTTCCTATTTTTCTGTTTTGTCCATGTATAATAACAATTTTCTTCATAGTGATTACTGCCTTCTTTTCATGAATTTTTGTTTGTTTGCTTCACAATAATAATATTTATATTATACCACGTAAAATAAAAAAACCAAGCGCATTTGCTCGATTTTTACTTCAAAAATAGATTTAACAGACGAATATTTAAACAAAGTTATTGAAAAAAGAAGATAAAGACGTCAGATTTCCTGAGAGAGAGTTTAATGAGCAAAAATAATACTGTTAATACGATTGTTGCGCTAAAATTTGTTGACAATAAACAAATATATATAGTATAATCTTTTTAGTCTTAATTATATGCATACTATAAATTTAATTATTAACAAGTGAGGAATAATATGGAAAACACATTACTTTTTAAAAAAGTGTATGGCGCACTTATAGGTTCAGCAATAGGCGACGCAATGGGCGGACCTGTTGAAGGGTTCTCTTATGAAAAAATCGACAAAGACTATGGACATGTCGAGTCACTTTTGCCATATACTGAAATCCCAATAGCGGTGCATGGTCCATTCGACTTATGTGCAGGAGCATATACAGACGATTCGAGAATGTCGAAAGTATTTTCAAGCGCAATAATAAAAAAAGGCGCAGTTGCAAATTCAAAAGATCTTGCTAAGGAGATAATAGATTATTATTATACTGCAGATTCAGATCTTAAAAAAAGCTTTATGGAAGAATATTATAACAAAGCGATATACGGACAAAATAAAGAAGCTTTTGGAGGCCAACCCACAAATGGCGCTATAATGGGAATTACTCCATATGGTGTAATTACTCCATGCAATCCATACAAAGCGCATGACGATGCATTTGAAGCTACTTTCATGGCTACTGGCTATGCAAGATACGCAACCGCTATGGCAGCTGCAGCGATTTCTGCCGCTATGAAAGATGATGCTGATAGCGATACAATCGTAACCGATATGATGGATGCCGTAAAAAGACATAAAGCTACAGTAGAAGATAAACTGTGGGGAGAATGCCATATGTACCCATATGTAGGCAGAAAACCCGAGGATTTAGTGGAAAAAGGTGTAGCTGTTTCTAAAAAGTATGATGATATATATGAAATGAGAAAAGAATTATACGACTCTATTGTTCAAGAGTTTTTTGCAGATGGAGCTGAGTCACTTGCTATAGCAATAGCGTTTTTCTGTGCTGCAAAAGGTAATTTTGAAAAATCGATTATCGGATGCGTAAACTTTGGGCGAGACAATGATAGTAGTGCTAGCATAGCAGGCGCAATCGCTGGAGCATTAAACGGGATAGATGCAATCCCACATGAATGGGTAGATTTAGTAGAAAAAGTTAACGAGGGTCCAACATTCCGTGAAATCGCATTATCAATGACAAAAATAATAAACAAAAATCACGAGGAAAATGTTAAGTCCACACAAATGTTAAGTCGCTTAATTTAATGTAAATGATATCATTGCAAGCTGAATAATTGAATAAAGTGTGCAGACATAAAGTCTGCACACTTCTTTGTTAGAACTAATAATACGAGGAGTCTGTGTATAATTTATGATAGCACTTTATTCACATTACAAAAGATGATATAATAATCTTATTAAAACGAAAAGAGAATTGCCATGATTAAAGAAATTGTAAAAGACGAAACCTTTCTCGCACAGAAAAGCTCTCCGACAACCGAGTCAGATTTATACATAGCCATAGACTTGCTCGACACGCTCAAAGCGAATAAAGAACGCTGTGTCGGGCTTGCAGCAAATATGATTGGCTACCACAAGAATATAATAGTCGTGGATGATGAGGGTAAGTATCTCGTGATGATAAATCCGAAAATTATAAAATGTTCCGAGCCTTTTAACACCGAAGAAGCCTGCCTATCCCTTATGGGAACACGCCCGACTAAGCGGTATACGAACATCAAAGTCGGGTATCAAAACGAGAAAATGCAAAAGCGAATAAAGACCTACAAAGGATTTACAGCGCAGATCATTCAGCATGAAATTGACCACTGTAATGGGATAATTATATAATCGGAGCAGATATTCAAGCTGAATATCAAGCGGTTCGTGCGCTAAGATACTCTCAATAATA
>CAYJII010000036.1:22645-25267 GCA_964370225.1 uncultured Oscillospiraceae bacterium
GGGAACTGCTTGTGGTGGAAAAACTACAATGTCAAAAGAAACAACTAAAAAACATGGATTTACATATTTTAATGATTACTAGTATGAGGAAAACTTTAAAGTGTAATTTTAGGAAAACCAATTACCTTATAGATGCGAAAGGCAGATAGTGACCACAAAAGTCGCTATCTGCCTTGTTTTTTGGTATCCTAAAAATAATGTTGATAAAAGACAAATCCGAACATATCGTCTATAACAGAGGGGTAGGAATTCGGATTTGTTCTTACTGAGTTACTGTCGTGAAAAAGATATTTTGCATATGTCTACGTCAAAGTGTATGCGACATGAACTGTTATTTTGCAGCCTTGCGTTTTACTGTAAAACCCAGTCCTACAAGCGCTAACGCCACGGTTACTGCGTAGAGTATCGGAGTAGCGCTATCCCCTGTTTCAGGGACATCAGTAGCAGGTGCAGCCTCCACAGTAAATTCTGCACTAGCTTCGCCGTTCGTGCTTCTTATTTCGATAGTGTATGTGCCTGCAGCCAATGACGATGTGTACTCATCACTCAGTGTTACGATGATACTGCCACTTTTAGCACTAGCATTATCAGTGTCGTTACCAGCAGTGTGTATCACTTGCGGTACACCGTTTATATAAATAAGCGTTTCAATATAGTTTTCAAAATCGTCATTAGATGCGAAGCTTGCGCCTTTTCCTTGTACTATAGTTTGGTTTGCTCCGTTTGTTATAGTTGGAAGCGGTGGCGCGTTTTTAGTGAATGTAGCACTCGCTACATCGCTGTCCACCATGCCCGATTTCACTGCTATAGCTTTCACCGTTGCGCTTTCGGTAATTTCAAAGGCTCCTATGTATTTTATGCTACTAATTGTTGGCTCTGTTCCGTTTGTAGTGTAATAGATAGTTGCTCCACTTGTAGCAGTTATTGTCACACTCTGCGCATCATCAAAGCTACCGCCGTTTGGTGAGATAGTCGGAGTGGCTACTTTTTCGAGAACTGTTACCGTAACAGTCCAATCTTGTGTAGTAATGCCATCTTCAGCCTCAACTGTATAGGTTACAGCATTTGTAAAGTCTTGTGCCGCGCCGCTTGTGTAGTTTACATGAGCGCCACTGCTTAATATGATTGTTGGTACAAGCGCAGTTACATCAGTGCCATAAGGCATTGTAATGTCTACAGTGTGTTTTGCAGTATCTATAGCGGATGGCTCCACTTGATTTGGAATGGTAAAACCTGTTATGTCAGTTTGAGCACTTAGACTTGTGATCGTTACCGTTGCAGTATCACTCGTTACCGCGCGACTACTTCCTATTTCTGTAATCACACAGTAGTAATATACAGTGCCTGTTTCACTAGTTGGTGGTGTAAAGCTTGCGGATGTACCATTTAGTATTATTTCACCATTATTAGTATTATTTGTAGCGTTTTTATACCACTGATAGCTTACACCAGTATCATATTTCATAGCTACTGTAAGTGCTTGAGCAGTAGCATTTTGATTATAGCTTGCACCTATTGGTTGGGTTGATATAGTAAAAGGTGCAGTGGTAATTTTAACAAAACTATTTCTATGGTATTCGCTTGTGTTGGTATCCCAGCCATTAACTTCAGTGGGTTCATTTGGCGTGATACCTGTTGCAATATCACCGCTGTAGCTAGCCGAGTACTGCATGACAAGCTTTTTTGTATCGCCAAATGTTGGCGCACTATCTAAAGCATACCCATAGTATTCAGTAGAAGCAGCTATTATTTCGCCGCCGTTTATCGTGAAGCTAGTTTGGAGTGATTCAGATTCAAATCCATAAACACCTATAGCAGTAACACTACCGGAATCGATACTGATGCTATTCGCATTAATTCCGCTACCATCGTCACCTGACCCATTTCCATAATTACTTCCTTTGCCACCGGTAGCAGCCACAGTACCGCTTTTAACTTCCATAGACTCAACGTCAATGCCATAGCCACCAGTAGCTTTGCCATTACCTATGTTATGGTGATTGCCACCAATAGCGGTTATACTGCCACTTTCTATCGTTATATTCTTAGCATCTATTCCGCTTTTGCCTACTGTAATAGTATTCCCACTTGCCTCAGAATAACCACCGGTTGCAGTAATACTACCCGCACCACTGATTGTTAAGCTGTGATTTGTAGCAGCAATACCTGCTTCACCATCTCTACCTACTATCGAGTTTTCGCCCACGAGCACAATTTTCAAATCACCGCTTGCAGATATTCCTGCGGTTGTGGTTGCGCCTGTAAGTGTTAGCGTAGTGCCGTCTGCCGAAACCTCAATCGTGCCTGAGGTTAATGCTCCACCGAGGTTGTCTGTAGTGTCATATGTTGCCGCATTATTGAGTGCGATATTGTTAATTTTAAAATTGCTCGCTACAGGGTCTGGCGCCTTTATCTCACTCAACGCAGTTGCATAAAGTACATGCCCTGCTGCGTTTGGGTGGAAGTCGAAGTTGACAGCTACGCCATCCATTACAGCATTTGTTACTTTTTCTGTAGCGTTATTAAATTGAGTATACATATCTACTATTGTACAACCAGTTAACTCTTGTATCTTTGGGTTAAGAGCATTCGTCACTCCGCTTTCAAAAAAAGCACCGATGT
>CAYJII010000037.1:0-23263 GCA_964370225.1 uncultured Oscillospiraceae bacterium
CTTTATTATTTATTACGATATCAATATAGCCTGTCAAAGGCAGCATAATCTCATAATCAAAATGCCAATGGGATGCAAAAACATTTTGTTTACCTGACGGAGTATAGAATGCTACAAACTGAAAATCATCAGAATAAAACTTAGCGTCTTTCTTAAATACCGGTTTATATACATTATTATCATCTAAAACTATTATAGTCTCCATTTTTAACTCCTTTTTGTATAAATCAACATAACATATCGGTTTTGTGCTAATGATAGTCGGTTTAGTACTAGTATTACTTAAATTATTATAGTAAAATAGTGTAAACAATATGTTAATAATACAAATTAAATTTGTTAACAATGATGAAAATGTGAGGTGAGTATTATGGTTAGTATACAGAATAATAAACTAATCAGAGAGTATGACGGCGAAAAAATGCTAATTGAAGCATTTGGTGAAAACAGCGTCAGAATACGAGTAACAAAACTTAATGAATTTGACAATGAAAATTGGGCATTAATCGAACAAGAAGAAATAATCCCAACTATTGAAGTAAGCAAAAACTCAGATACAAGCGATGGAGTAGTAGCTAATGCAGAGGTTGTAACTATTTCAGATGGAGCTACTTTAATAAATGGCAAAATAAAAGTTACTATAAACAAAGCAGGAAAAATTATTGTAAAAAATCAAAACGATGAGGTTTTACTAGCGGAGTTTGAAAGTGATGTACACACAAGTTTAAATATACCTTCACGCCAACTTAAAGGTATCGCTGGAAGTAATTTTTATGCGAGTATGAAATTTGACTCTAATCCAAATGAAAAGATTTATGGCATGGGTCAATATCAAAATGGCATGTACGACCTAAAAGGTACTACTTTAGAATTAGCACAAAGAAATTCACAAGCTACAATTCCTTTTATGTACTCAGATTTAAATTATGGTTTCTTCTGGAACAATCCAGCTGTGGGAAAAGCAACTTTTGCTAAAAATATCACAGAGTGGGAAGCTGTAAGCACAAAACAAATGGATTTTTGGATTACTGTTGGAGATTCTCCTGCTGAAATACTAAAAAGCTACATGAATGTTACTGGAAAACCACCAGTAATGCCTGAACATGGTTTAGGGTTTTGGCAATCAAAACTAAGATATCAAACACAGGACGAACTCCTTACAGTTGCAAGAGAATATAAAAAGCGCGGTGTTCCACTTGATGTCATAGTTAATGACTTTTTCCATTGGGAGCTTGAGGGCGATTGGTCAATGGATAAAAATTACTGGCCTGATCCTAAAGCAATGGTTGATGAGCTTGAGGAAATGGGAACAAAACTAATGGTTTCGATTTGGCCAACAGTATCAATTAAAGCAAAAAATTATAAAGAGATGAAAGATAAAGGCTACTTAATCAGAAGCGAAAATGGCGTAAAAGTTAATATGCTTATGATAGACCCTACTTCATTTACCGATATGACTAATCCTGCAGCAGCAGCTTATATGTGGGATAAAGTCAAAGAAAATTATGTTGCTCATGGGATAACTGATTTCTGGCTTGATGTTGCTGAGCCTGAGTTTTCTAGTTATGACTATGAAAACTACAGATACTATAAAGGTTCTGCAGCACAAGTTGGTAATGAGTATCCTGTAAAATATACAGAAGCTTACTTTAATGGCCTTCAAGAAATTGGGAAAGACTCAGTTAACTTAGTGCGTTGTGCTTGGGCTGGTAGCCAAAGATATGGTGCACTTGTATGGTCTGGAGATATCCCATCTACTTGGGACTCGTTTAAAATACAAATCATCTGTGGTTTACAAATGGCTATGTCTGGTATTCCATGGTGGACTACTGATATTGGTGGTTTCCACGACGGATATACTGACGACCCTGCTTTCCAAGAGCTTTTAATTCGCTGGTTCCAATATGGCACATTCTGCCCAGTTATGAGATTGCACGGTATTAGACTACCATCTAAAGCACCTTTAAGCAAAGAAGGCGGTGGCAGATGCGCAAGTGGTGCAGACAATGAGATTTGGTCATTCGGTGAAGAAAACTATGAAATAATGAAACATCACATCGAAATCAGAAATAAACTAAGAGATTATACTAGAGATTTAATGGACAAATCACATATCGATGGTACTCCTATTATTAGACCAATGTACTACTCATTCCCAGAAGACAAAAATGTTTGGGACATAACAGATCAATATATGTTTGGAGAAGATATCTTAGTATCTCCAGTAACTATGCCAGGCCAAAGAGATAGAGAAGTGTATCTTCCTCTCGGACAAAAATGGTTATCAGTAGATACAGGCGAAATTTATGATGGTGGACAAACAGTTAACTGTGATGCTCCAATTGAAAAAATTCCTCTGTTTATTAATGCTGATAACACCGAGTTGAGAGAGAAGCTCCTCTAATCCCTGTAGAAAAAGAAAAATTTCGAAAGGACACGGTGAAATGTATAAAGAAAAAGGCAATTTACTAAAGCGTATTAAGAAAAATGCAGGACTATATTTGCTTTTACTTCCAGCAGTTGTAATCATGATAATGTTTACATACCAACCAATGGCAGGCATCGTCATCGCATTTAAAGACTATGTTCCAGTAATCGGAATATGGGAAAGTGAGTGGGCAGGTTTTAAATACTTCATTCAGTTTTTCAACTCATTCCAGTTTGTTCCAACAATAACAAATACTCTTACAATTAGTATTTACAGTATGCTTATTACTTTTCCACTTCCAATAGCATTCGCGATACTTTGTAATCAAATTAATAATCAAAGATTTAAAAAGGTATTTCAAGTTTCGACTTATCTACCACATTTTATCTCAACAGTAGTAATGTGTGGTATGATTATACTATTTTTATCACCAAGCACTGGCGTAATCAGTAGCATGTTAGCGTTAATCGGAATAGATGATATGCCAAATTTATTAGGTATTCCAGATGCTTTTGCTGATGTATATGTTTGGACAGAGGTTTGGCAGCATGTAGGTTGGGACAGCATACTTTATATTGCAGCACTTTCTGCGATTGACCCATCATTATACGAAGCAGCAACAGTTGATGGTGCTAGCAAATGGCAAAAGATTTTAAAAATCGACTTACCACTACTACTTCCTACAGCTACAATCATGCTTATATTAAGAGCTGGTAGTGTAATGAATGTTGGTTTTGAAAAAGTTTATCTATTACAAAATAGACTGAATGAACCAGCAAGTGAGATTATATCAACTTATATCTACAAAATCGGTCTCATTAGCACACAGTACAGCTTATCTGCTGCTGTAAACTTATTTAACAATGTAATTAACCTTATCTTATTATTAGCAGTTAACTTTATTGCTAAAAAGATGAGCGATAATTCATTAGTATAGGAGGTAGATATATTATGGTAACCTCCAAGAAAATAAAAAATTCAGATAGAGTGTTTGACACGATTACATATATAATTTGTAGCATAATTATCCTAATAGTACTCTATCCTATGTACTTTATCATCATTGCTTCATTCAGCAATCCTGCTGATGTAGCTGCAGGGAAAGTAATATTTTTCCCGACAGCAATAGATTTCTCTGGATATGAAGAAGTGCTCAAAAATGCTGAGCTTTGGCTTGGATATAGGAACACAATTTTATATGCAGTTGTAGGTACAATATTTAACCTAATAGTAAATTTATTTGCTGCATACCCGCTTTCAAGACAAGATTTGGTTGGTAAAAAAGTTATTACGATATTCTTTATCATCCCTATGTTCTTCACAGGCGGTCTTATCCCTACATTTATAAACATAAGTAACTACGGATTAAATGATACATTCTGGGTAATGGTATTGCCTTTTAGTGTAGTAACTTATTTTATCATTGTAGCTAGAACATTCTTTAAAAACAGCTTACCTGATGGATTATGGGAAGCGGCTCAAATTGATGGTTGTGGAAACTTAAGATTTTTCTTTAGCATGGTTTTACCACTATCAAAAGCTGTTATCGCAGTTATAGCTTTATGGTCTGCTGTAGGACATTGGAACGCATATTTTAATGCACTTATCTACTTAAGAAGTGATAATCTACAACCGCTACAAATTTTCTTAAGAAATCTACTTATTAACAATCAAACTCTAGCAGGTATGGCAACTGGTTCTGCAATGGTAGAAGCACAACAGCTTGCTGAACTTATTAAATACGTTGTTATCGTTGTTTCTTCACTTCCTATAATGTGTATGTATCCATTTGTTCAAAAACATTTTAACCAAGGTGTAATGGTAGGCTCTTTAAAAGGTTAAAATTAAATTGCATTTTTCGATGAAAATCGATAAATAAATTAATGAAGGAGAAAAGAAAAATGAAAAAATTATTATGCATTCTACTTAGTGCAGCTATGATGCTTTCAGTTGCATCTTGTAGCTCAACTCCCGCTGAAGATGGCGGAAACGACGCAGGTGGCGATAACGGAGGAGATAGCGCTGACGCTGGTGATGTGACACAATATGACATCGTTGTAAACAGATGGACTGACGCATGGCCAACTGACTTTATGGATTCAGGCATAATGGCTGAACTAGAAGAAAAACATGGCGTAGATATAGTTTGGGACGTATACTTTAATGCTGACTGGGCTGAGCAAAAAGCTCTATTATTAGGCGCTAATAACGATTTACCTGATGCTTTTTGGGGATCAATTACACTTAATGATACAGATGTAACACAAAATAAACCTGCATTCCTTGAGTTAACTGACTTAATTGAAGCAAACATGCCAAACCTAACTAAAATTTTTAGCGAAGTTCCAGAAATGTATGCTGTAAGTGTTGACCGTAATGGCGAAATCTACAGCTTACCAAAACAACTTCCACTAAGACCAGTAGTAGGGGATCTAATGTTCATCAACCAAACATGGCTTGATAATCTAGGTCTTGAAATGCCTACTAACATTGACGAACTAGAAACTGTACTTACTGCTTTCGTTAACGATGATCCTAACGGAAATGGTGAAAACGATGAGTATGGATATTCATACCAAGAAAGCCTAGATGGCGCTCTAAGACATATTCTACTACCTTTTGGAACAATGGTTAGCCGTGCTGGCAACTACATGGGTATGATTGATGACGCTCCAGTATTTATGCCAATAGAAGATAATTATAAAGAAGCAGCTATCTGGTACCAAGGTTTATATGAACAAGGCTTAATCGACACAGAAGTATTTACTCAAGACGGTTCATTATATGACGGTAAAACAAAAGGTGAAGACGGTGCATTAGTTGGTATCACATTTGGTTGGACTGCTGACGCACAAGTTGGCGGTACAAATATGAACGACTTTGCAGTTGTTTCACCAATCGCTGGCCCTGATGGACAAAGATACGCTGAAAGCGATCCATCTTTCCTAGACTTAAGCAGAAACGAACTAATCCTAACAATTAACTGCGAAGACCCTGCTAAACTTCTACAATGGGCTGACGAATTCTACACTGATGAAGTAACTCTACAAACTTACTACGGTTCAGTATCAGAAGGCAAAATCACTGAAACTGATGGTCAATACGAATTATTAATTCCAGATGATGGTATGTCACTTGATACTTCAGCTTGGTCATTCTCATTTAGAGACCATGGTCCAAAATACATGGATCCTGCTTTCTATGAAAATGTTACACTTCCAACTGAACAAGGCGACGGAGTTAAACTAGCTATGGAAGATGAAGTAAAAGAATTTGCAGCTGAAACTTTCCCAGTAGTTTCATATACTGACGAACAAAATATTGAACTAGCTACACTGAAAACAGATATCACTGACTATGTTGAAAATACATTTGCTCGTTGGATTTCTGATTCTTCAGTTGATATCGAAGCTGAGTGGGCTGATTACTTAGCTCAACTTGATGCAATGGGTCTACAAAGATACATTGAAATTCAAACTGAAGCTTATGATGTTTACATGGAAAATATAGGTTAATAATTAAAACTATAATAAAACCTCACCTTTTTGGGTGAGGTTTTATCTTATAGCGTAAATGTTTTTTATGCAAACTAAACTATATATTTAGCTTATTTTAATGAAAATAACAACTGGAAATCAACATGATTAAAAACTTTAAAAGAAGCATTAATTTACTGGCAATTTTAACAAAGTTTACTTGACTTTAAGTGTATGTAATGATATAATTATAACAAAATTTAATAAGATAAATCATTGTGGCCAAAGGTTGAGCATAACTATGCTTAGTCTGAGGTAATAAGGGAAGAAATAACACGGTAACCGCCGCTGTATACGTGAATGTTTTACTTGTTGATGAAAATCAGCCACTGAGGAATTGGGAAGGCAAAGTATAACTTGGGATAAATTATCCCATAAACGTGAGTCAGAAGACCTGCAATGAGTGCTTTTGTGCGCATTTTTATAATTTTCTACTGAAAACGGCTGTAGTATTTACAGCCGTTTTTTATCTTTATTTAAGTAAATTTGAAGGTGTTATTTTGAATGAATACATAGTAAAAAATGGCAAAAAACTCAAAACAGGGTATACCACTGGGAGTTGTGCTACTGCCGCTGCTACAGTAGCGTTTGAAGCGCTATTATCCCAGAAAACTATATCGAAGGCTAAAATTAAACTTCCATCTGGAGAAGAAGTGACTTTTGCAGTAGACATGCTGACTTTTGATGATGATAGTGCAAACTGTACTATAGTAAAAGATGCAGGTGATGACCCCGATGTTACACATGGCGCAAAAATTTGCGCTCTAGTAAGCTTGTCTGAGGATGAGGGCTATAAAATAGATGGCGGAGTTGGCGTTGGTCGCGTAACTAGCGAAGGGTTAAAGCAAAATATCGGTGAGGCTGCTATTAATCCTGTGCCACTAAGTATGATAAAAAAGAATATGGTGCTTATAGCAAAAAAATTTGATTACAAAGGCGGAGCGAGAGTAATTATTTCTGTACCCGACGGAGAGGAGATTGCAAAAAACACCTTTAATGCTCGTTTGGGTATAATTGGTGGTATATCCATTCTTGGAACAACGGGAATAGTTGAACCGATGAGTGAAAAGGCAATTGTAGATACTGTGAAATTAACAATAGATAAAATCGCAAAAACGCAAAACGAATGCATCTTATTAGTATTCGGTAACTACGGGGAAGAGCATTGTAAAAATAATTTAGACTTATCGCTTGATAATTGCGTGCAAATTTCTAATTTTGTCGGTGAGAGTTTAGATTACATAAAATTTAAAGGCTTTAAAAAGGTTTTACTAGTTGGGCATACGGGAAAAATAATAAAACTTGCAGGCTCGATTATGGACACCCACTCAAAAGCTGCCGATTGCAGAATGGAAATTATCGCAGCACATGCAGCATTGCAAGGAGCTTCTAGGGAGACAATACAGGGAATCATGTCTGCACTTACCACTGATAAAGCATTTGAAATTATACAAAGTGAAATATATTTTAGAGATGTGCTGTCCTCAATATCAAAAAAAATTTCCTTTCATGTAAACTACAGGGTAAAAAATGATGTTGAATTTGCATTTTATGCATTTTCAAGCGAGGATAAATTTTCTTTTTCCTCGGATAACTATAATATAATTGAAAAATATTTTAAGTAAAGGATTTAAATAGTATGAATGGTGAATTTTTTGCAGTTGGAATAGGTCCAGGGGATCCACAACTGCTAACAATAAAAGCAGTGAAAACTATCGAAAAATGCGATATTATCGCTTTGCCAGATAGCAAGAGCAAAAATAATATCGCATATGAAATAACAGAAGAGTATATAAAAAATAAAGATATAATGTATTTTGACATGCCAATGACAAAGGATAAAGCTTTACTTGATAAAAGTCATGATGACTGCGCAAACCAAATTGAAGCCCTTTTATCAAGCGGAAAAAATGTTGCTTTTCTTACTTTAGGTGATCCCTGCATTTATAGTACTGTAATGTACATTCACAAAAGATTAACCGCAAAAGGAGCAAGAACAAGCATAGTTCCTGGAGTGACATCGTTTTGTGCAGTAGGAGCGGTACTTAATCTTTCGCTTTGTGAAAAAAACGAGATGTTACATATAATCCCAGCTACATTTTCTGATTTGGACTATGTTGATAAATTAAAGGGTAATAAAATATTAATGAAATCTGGAAAAACTATAAGACAAGTGAAAGATAAATTTAAGGATAAGCAAGCTTATGCTGTAGAATGCGCTACTATGGAAAATCAAAAAATTTACGAAAATCTAGCGCAAATCGACGATGGTGCAAGCTACTTTTCGATTGTGTTTATCAAGGAGGACAACTAATGATTTATTTTATAGGTGCAGGGCCTGGGGCTGTCGATTTAATAACAGTTAGAGGCAAAGAAATATTAGAAAAAGCGGATGTGATTATATATGCGGGTTCACTTGTTAATCCACTGCTACTTGAATATAAAAAAGACAGTTGTGAAGTTTACGATAGCGCAAAGATGACACTTGAAGAAGTGATTGAGGTTATGCTTGCTAGCGACGGTGAGGATAAGATTATAGTTCGTCTCCACACAGGAGACCCATGTATATATGGTGCGATTAGGGAACAGATGGACATATTAGATAAGCACGACAGTAAATATGAAGTTGTACCAGGAGTAAGCTCGTTTATCGGAGCTGCTTCCGCTTTAAAAGCGGAATATACACTACCAAATGTTAGCCAAACTGTAATATTAACCAGAATGGCTGGAAGAACACCTGTGCCTGAAAAAGAAGATATCGAGAAGCTCGCTTCACACGGCGCCACTATGGTAGTTTTTTTGACATCAACTATGCTAGAAGAGCTTTCACAAAAGCTTATTGCTGGCGGATATGACGAAGACTCACCAGCTGCAATTGTATACAAAGCAACATGGGAAGATGAAAAAGTCGTGAGGACTACTGTGAAAAATATTGCAGCGGCTGCAAAAGAGAATGGGATTAATAAAATGGCACTGATTATGGTCGGTGGATTTTTAGGTAATGAGTATGAACGCTCAAAACTTTATGACCCAACATTTACGCATCTCTTTAGAGAAGGTACTGATAATGAAAAGTAAAGTTGCTCTTTTTTCGTTTACAGAAAATGGCAAGAAAATTTGTGATAAAATAAAAAAGTCTTTTGACTATGATTTTTACGAGGAAAGCACACCATCATTAGTAAAAGCGTTTGTAAAAGAGAATTTTAATGAATTTGATGCGCATATTTTTGTGGGTGCAATCGGGATAGCAGTACGATTTATAAAAGATAATATTAATTCAAAAGACAAGGATCCAGCAGTTATCGTTCTAGATGAAAAGGGGAAGTTTGTAATCCCAATTTTGTCGGGACATTTAGGTGGTGCGAATGAGCTTGCAGTGCGCATAAGCCAAAAGCTAAATTCCACTCCCGTTATCACTACTGCGACGGATATTAATCAAAAATTTGCTGTCGATATTTTTGCTAAGGAAAACAACTTAAGCATAGCAAATGTTGAGGAGATAAAAAGCATTTCAGCACAAATTTTGGCGGATAACGGCATAAATTTCGCTTCCGAATTCAAGGTGGTCGGAGAACTCCCTTTTATATTAGATGAATATGCCAATATAGGCATTTGCATCAGTGAAGAAGTAAAAAAACCTTTTGAAAACACATTAAATCTTATCCCCAAAAACATAAATATAGGCGTTGGTTGTAAAAAAAATACAGATAGCTCGCACTTTGAAGAGTATGTTTTAAACACATTAAAAGCAGTGGGGCTATCCGTTTTAAATGTGGGGAGTATTGCTTCAATCGACATAAAATCAGATGAAAAAGCTATACGAGATTTTGCAAGAAAATATAAGATTAAAGCAAATTTTTATTCAGCTGACATGCTATCAGCGCTTAAAGGAGATTTTACAAAATCAGATTTTGTAAAATCAATCACAGGAGTAGACAATGTCTGCGAGCGGAGTGCTATTATCAGCGATGAAAATTCCGAGTTAATTTTAAAAAAACAGAGCAAAAATGGCATTACAATTGCCCTAGCAAAAAAAGAATGGAGTTGTACATTTTGAATATCGCAGTGTCAATAATTGACTACAAACTAGCTTCTTTAGAGCAAAGAGAAATTTTTGCACTATCAAAAAGCAGACTATGTAGTTTGTACGAAAGCGTAAAACTAAATGAAAATATAGATGGTTGCGTGGTATTGTCTACATGCAACAGGACAGAAATATATGTGAATATGACTGAGGAAAACGATGAGAAGCCCTATGAAATTCTATGCGATTTCGTGGGAGTAAATAGTAGTGATTATAGCGACAAATTTCATACTTTTGAAAATGAAGATGCAATTTTTCATCTTTTCAAAGTAGCTAGTGGGTTAAAATCGCAAATCTGGGGTGAAGACCAAATTATTACTCAGGTTAAAAGTTCGCTAATAATTGCACGTGAGTACAACGCTGCGGATCCAATTTTAGAGGTGTTATTCCGCAATGCGATTAGCGGAGCAAAAAAAGTTAAATCAGACATTGACTTTAAGACTGACAATAATTCCACAGCAAAATGTGCGCTGAATATCATTCTTGAAAACAAGGATGTAAAAAAAGTATTAGTCATAGGCAATGGTGAAATTGGTAGACTTACTGCTAAACTTTTGGTTGATTTTGGTATTGATACGACGATGACTTTGCGTAAATATAAATATAGCGAAACGGTGATACCATCTCATGTAGTTGCTGTGGATTATGACTTGCGATATGAAAAACTAAAGGAAGTTGACGCTGTTGTAAGTGCTACGTCAAGCCCACATTTTACAATAGAGTATGAAAAACTTGATGTAAAAGAGCGCTTGCCTAAAGTATTCATTGATTTGGCTGTACCAAGAGATATTGACCCTAAAATTGAGAATGTGAATAATATTTCATATTATAACATTGATAATTTGGACAGTGAACATATCACATATCATAAACTGATACAGCAAAAACAGGCAAATGATATACTTAGAAAATATGTTGATAATTTTTACAAATGGTATGAGTATAAAACACAACTCGTTCAAGTTAATGAATAATATTTTTGATAGAAAGCAGGAAATACTTTGAAGATATATGTCGTAGGAATTGGACCTGGGAATGAAGAATATATGACACCTCAAGCAAAAAATGCAATCTTAGAGAGCGATGTTATTGTGGGGTACACTTTATATACTGAGCTAATACATGATTTGATTGGGGATAAAAAAATACTGCACACACCAATGAAAAAAGAAGTATTGCGCTGTGAAATGGCGCTTAAAGAAGCGCTTGATGGCAAAACTGTTGCATTTGTCTGTAGCGGGGATTCAGGAGTGTATGGAATGGCTGGCGTTATGCGCGAAGTCGCAGTAGACCATCCTGAAGTTGAGATTATTACAGTAGCAGGTATCACCGCAGCAAATAGCGGAGCTGCAGTGCTTGGAGCGCCACTTATCCACGATTTTGCAGTAATCTCTCTTAGCGATTTGCTAACACCACTAGAAGATATAAAAAAGCGCTTAGACTTGGCAGCTAATGGTGATTTTGTAATATGCATATATAATCCTAAAAGTGTAAAGCGTTCGGATTATATCGATATGGCTGTAGACATTATACTTAAATATCAAGCTGAGGACACGCCATGCGGATATGTGAAACATATCGGTAGGGAGGGCGAGTATTACAAAATATGCACATTAACTCAACTGAAAAATAACGATGATATCGATATGTTTACAACTGTATTTATAGGAAACTCTAAAACAAAAGTGATTAATGGAAAGCTGGTGACACCACGTGGGTACAAAGGCGTCTAATAAAATCTTGCTATTCGCTGGGACATACGAAGGGCGAATGCTCGCTGAATTTTGTGCGGAAAATAATGTTAATGTGGACATTAGAGTTGCGACAGATTATGGAAAAGAAGTCATTGATCATATAAATGAGGAAAATGTATTTTCTGGTAGACTTGATGAAAACGAAATAATTAAGCTTTTAGAAAAAAATGAATATGACATTATATTAGATGCAACCCACCCATATGCTACAGTAGCAACTAAAAACATTAAAAATGCTACATTAGTTACCAAAAGCAGATATGTTAGAGTTAGGCGTGACACTGCTAATCCATTATTATACAAAGATGGAGATATAGTATTTTGTGACTGTGTGAAAAGTGCGGTTAAATATCTAAATGAGCGTGAAGGCAAGATTTTTCTTACCACAGGTAGCAAAGAATTAAGCGAGTTTTCTGCACTAAATGATGTTAAAAATCGACTTATTGTTAGGGCGCTTCCATTTGAATATTCGCTTAAAAACTGCGAAGAAATCGGCGTAAGTGTAAAAAACATTATGCTTATGCAAGGGCCTTTTGATGAAGAGTTAAACTTAGCTTTAATGAAAAAATATGATGCAAAATATTTAGTAAGCAAACAAACAGGACCAACTGGTGGCTTTGATGCAAAAATCGAAGCTGCAAAAAAGCTAGGAATGAAAATAATTATCATAGAAAAACCTTCTGATGAAGGAGTTTCATTAGAAGAGGCGAAAGATATAATATCGAGTAGAAAAGGAAGATGAATTTGAACTTAATTGTAGCTAGTAGAGAGAGTAAACTTGCAGTTGTGCAAACGAATATGGTGATTGAGAGCATAAAGAAACATCATCAGGAAATCGATGTTTCTCTGTTAACGATGAAGACCACTGGTGATATTATTTTGGATAAAACCCTCGATAAAATAGGTGGAAAAGGTCTTTTTGTAAAAGAACTTGATAAAGCTCTGTTGCAAGAAAAAGCAGATATTACAGTACATAGTTATAAAGATATGCCAATGATAATAGATGATAGACTACCGATTGTTGCACTTTCAAAAAGAGAAGATCCACGTGATGTGCTAATTTTGCCGATGGGTGCGACTCAAATAGATATGACAAAGCCAATTGGATGTTCCAGTAAAAGAAGAGAGATACAGCTAAGGGCAATATACCCTAATATTTCAGTAAAGCCAATACGTGGGAATGTGCAAACTAGGCTCCAAAAGCTTGATAGTGGAGAATATTCTGCGATAGTGCTTGCTTACGCTGGGATAAAAAGACTTTCGCTTGAAGATAGGATTAGTAGAATATTTTCAGTGGATGAAATAATTCCTGCTGCATGCCAAGGTGTAATTTGCGTACAAAGCAAAGAAAACACCAACAATTTTTATTTATCAGAATTTGATTGCAGTGACAGTCATTATACCTCAAATGCAGAGCGAGCATTTGTTCGTGCACTTGATGGCGGCTGCTCCTCGCCAGTTGCTGCATATGCAACACTTGATGGAGAAAACATAAATTTAACTGGATTTTATGTAAATCAAAATGAAGAAGTATTTATAGAAACTGTCTGTGGCAACAAAAATGATTGCGAAAAAATCGGGAGAGATTTAGCGACAAAATTAAAGGAAAAAGGTAAAGTGAAAAATGGGTAAAGTGTATTTAATCGGTGCTGGACCAGGAGATAAGGGGCTATTAACTTTAAAAGGGCATGACATTTTAATAAAAGCTGATGTAGTAGTCTATGACAGGCTTGTAAGCGATGAAATAATGGAGCTTATTCCTGAAAAAGCAGTAAAGATTAATGTTGGTAAAAATGTCGGAAACCATGCTGTACCACAAGAGAGAATTAATGAGATTTTAGCTGAGAATGCAGGTAAATTTAATATTGTTGTCCGCCTTAAAGGTGGCGACCCATTCGTATTCGGACGTGGTGGTGAAGAACTTGAACACCTAGTTGAAAGGGATATCCCCTTTGAGGTGGTAAGTGGAATTACCTCGTCTATTTCTGCGCCAATGTATGCGGGAATACCTGTAACACATAGAGATTTTTGTTCTTCTTTTCACGTTATAACAGGTCATGCAAAAAAAGACGAACCGCTAAAAATAGATTTCAAAAGTCTTGTGAATTTAAATGGAACATTAATTTTTATGATGTCTGTTTCATCTTCAGTTGAAATTGCAAATGGACTAATTAATGCTGGAATGAGTGCAGATATGCCAGTTGCTTTTATCGAAAACGCTACTAGAACATACCAAAATAAATATTTGGGTAAGCTCTGTGACGTAGAAAATATGATAGCGACAAATAATATTTGCTCACCTGCAGTATTCGTAGTTGGCAAAGTATGTGAGCTGTCTGAAAAATTTGACTGGTTTTCAAATAAACCGCTAAGAAATAAAGATATAATAGTAACGCAACCTAAGAAAAACATATCAAAACTAGCAGATTTACTTATTGATAATGGGACTAATGTTAGATTGATGCCTATGATAAAAACTTCAGAAATTCGCCCACTAGAAATAGATTTGAGTGAATATAATACTGTAATTTTTACTAGTAGTGCTGGTGTAAAATCATATTTCGAGGATTTATTTGCAAAAGCGTTAGATGCACGCACACTTTCCGACAAAAAAATCGCATGTGTGGGCTCGGAGACTGCCGCAACTCTTAAATCATATGGAATTATAGTTGATTTTATCCCATCGTATTATGATGGAGAAACTCTTGCAAAAGAGATGATTGTAAAAAATATCCTCACAAAAGATAGCAAAGTAGCACTATTGCGCGCTAAACAGGGGAGCAAGAAGATACTCGAGATTTTTGAGGAAAATGATGTTAGCTATACTGATTTTGCAGTGTACGAAACTGAAAATCTTAATTGCGAAAAAATGAGTATTAATAAAAATACCATTGTTACATTTACTAGCAAAAGCTGTGTAGAAGGCTTTGCAAAAATTCATGATATCGATGACTGTAAAGATGTTGTCGCTGTTTGCATTGGAAGGCAAACCGAAACACTAGCAAAAGAGCTTGGATTTATCACTTATGTCAGCGAAATACCAACGGTAGCGAGCATGGTGAAAAAAATACTCGAGATTTAGATTAATATTTGAAAGGGGTGCTCCTTTATGATAAAAAGACCGAGAAGGCTTAGAAACAACAGCCTAATCAGAGACATGGTGAGAGAGACAAGAGTGAGCGAAAAAAGCTTAATTCTTCCAATATTCTTAGAAGAAGGCAGAAACATTAAGTCAGAAATATCATCCTTAGATGGACATTATAGATATAGCCCTGACATGGTAAATAGCTGTGTAGATAACGCATTAAATAATGGAGTATCAAAGTTTTTACTATTTGGTATTCCAAAAAACAAAGACGAAGTTGGCTCATCAGGGTATGATGCAAACGGAATTGTGCAAGAGGGGTTAAGGCGCTTAAAAGAAGATTATGGCAACGAAATTTATCTTATCACAGATGTTTGCATGTGTGAATATACCTCGCACGGTCACTGTGGCATCTTAAACGGTAACTCCGTTGACAATGATGCGACACTTCCATACTTAGATAAAATTGCAATATCTCACGCACAAGCAGGTGCAGATATGGTAGCTCCATCTGATATGATGGATGGGCGTATTTTATCCATGCGAAAAGCTTTGGATAATGCTAATTTTGCAGATATCCCAATTATGTCATACGCAATAAAATATGCATCATCATTTTATGGTCCTTTTAGAGAAGCTGCTGGATCAGCGCCATCATTTGGCGATAGAAAAGCTTATCAAATGGATTTTCATAATGTAAGCGAAGGTTTAAAAGAAGCAACCATTGACGAGCAAGAAGGTGCAGATATTTTAATGGTAAAGCCCGCACTTTCTTATTTAGATGTTATTTCTAAATTACGTGAGAATACAAATTTGCCGATAGCTGCATATAGCGTGAGTGGTGAATATGCTATGATAAAGAATGCTGCAAAACACGGGCTAATAGACGAATATGGAGTAATGTGCGAAAGTGCAGTTTCAATATTTAGGAGTGGCGCTGATATATTAATTACTTACTTTGCAAACGAAATTGCAAATGCAATAAAAAAAGGTGATATTGGATAATCTCAAACAATTAAATTTATGTGGAAGAGGAATGATATAGTGAACAGTTCAGAGATATTATTTGAAAAAGCAAAAAAAATCATGCCAGGTGGTGTAAATAGCCCTGTAAGAGCTTTTAAATCGGTTGGCGGGAATCCCAAATTTATAAAAAGTGCTAAGGGTAACAAAATTGTTGACGTAGATGGGAATACTTATTTAGATTATATAGGCTCATGGGGACCAATGATATTAGGACATGCTAATGAAAAAGTTATTTCCGCTGTACAAAAAGCTAGCGAAAACGGGTTAAGCTTTGGTGCATCGACTGCACTCGAAGTTGAGATGGCAGAGCTAATAACGCAGAATATTTCTCATGTAGAGATGGTGAGAATGGTATCAAGTGGTACAGAAGCGGTAATGAGTGCAATTCGTCTAGCAAGAGGATATACAAAAAAAGAGAAAATCATAAAATTCGCTGGTTGTTATCATGGTCACTGCGATAGCATGCTTGTAAAGGCTGGATCAGGCGCACTAACTTTTGGTACGCCTGATAGCAAAGGGGTAACTAGTGGCACTGCCAAAGACACACTTATAGCTGAGTACAATGACTTAAATAGTGTGGAAGATTTACTGATAGAGAACAAAGATAGTGTAGCGTGTATAATATTAGAACCAGTGGCTGCGAACATGGGTGTTGTACTTGCAGCTGATGGGTTTTTAGAAGGGCTTCGTGCACTTTGTGATAAATATGGTGCACTGCTAATTTTTGACGAGGTTATAACAGGATTTAGATTATCATTCGGGGGAGCAGCAGAATATTTTGGTGTCATTCCAGACCTTGTGACTTATGGAAAAATCATTGGTGGTGGAATGCCAGTTGGTGCATATGGCGGCAAAAAAGAGATAATGTCTTGTGTATCTCCAACAGGTGAAGTTTATCAAGCAGGCACTTTGTCCGGCAATCCAATCGCTATGACTGCTGGAATTGCTACTTTGAGTGAGCTTAAGGATAACGAAAAAATCTATGCAAATATTAATTCATTAGGTGAGTATTTCGCACAACAGCTAAGCGAAATTACAGATAATACGGTTAACTCCTTAGGGTCGCTTTCATGCATGTTTTTTACTAAAGATAAAGTAGAGTGTTATGAAGATGCGATAAAATCTGACACAGAAAAGTACAGCACTTATTTTAATGAAATGCTAAATAAAGGAATTTACATAGCACCCGCACAGTTTGAAGCGATGTTCATTTCAAATGCACATACAAAAGAGGATGTAGATTATACAATAGATACAATAAAAACATTAATATAGATTGAGGAGATTTAATAATGAGAGGTATTTTAGTTTTAGTGCATGGAAGCAGGATTAAGGAGACACAAGACACAATAAATTCTGTAGTAGATATGATAAGAGAAAGAGTAGGGGAAACCCCAATGGAAATAGCTTATATGGAGTTTTGTGATGTTAATATTGAAAAAGGAATTGATAATCTAGTAGCTAGAGGTGTTAACGAAATAAAAGCAGTTCCATATTTCTTATTTAATGGTATTCATATCAAAGAAGATATACCAAACGAAATTGAAGAGGCTCTTAAAAAGCATGAAAATGTAAAAGTAACAATGGGCAAAACTTTAGGTGCAGACCCACGTTTAGCAGATATCTTATTCGATAGGATTATGGAGGGATAAATTCCTTTGAAAATATATGTAGTTGGAGCGGGACCTTGGGATTTTGATTTGCTTACTATTAAAGCAAGCCAAACAATCGAAAATAGTGAAATTATTCTAGCAACTTCGCATTTTAAAGCTTGTACTTATCTAGGAGATAAAAATGTACTTTTTTTGTCTATAAGCGAAATTATTGATTACATAATAAACAATAATCATAATACTATCTGTGTATTAGCATCTGGAGATGTGGGTTTTTATAGCATTGCAAACACGATAAAAAAGCAGCTAGCAAATAATAGCGATATCGAGTTTGTAAGTGGAATCAGTAGTTTTCAGTATCTTACTGCAAAACTTCAAATTCCATATGAAAACATCAAGCTAGTTAGTTTGCATGGTAAAACTTCAAATATCATCGCACATGTTTCATATAATGAGTATGTGTTTTGCTTAACAGGCGGAGAGAATTCTCCTAAAAGCATAATAAATACTTTATATAAAAGTGGGCTTACTGACGTGAAAATTACAGTAGGTGAAAATCTATCTTGTGATAATGAGAAAGTATTCACAGCAAATATCAAGGATTTATTAGAGAAAGATTTCTTTGGACTTTGTGCTCTTATAATTAATAATGAAGATTTTACAAAGCCACATAAACATATCTTGGATGAAGATTTCATAAGAGGAAAAACTCCGATGACTAAGCAAATTGTGCGAGATAGTGCAGTTTCACTGCTTGATATCGCACCAACCGACACTATTTATGACATAGGTGCAGGTACTGGCTCGGTTTCTATTGCAATGGCAAAAAAAGCATTTGAAGGTAGTGTTTTTGCGGTGGAGAAAAAAGAAGATGCAGTAGATTTAATACATCAGAATATTAAGAAATTCGGGACATATAATGTGTTTGTGAAAAATGGAGTAGCGCCTCAAATTATGCATGATTTGCCAAGTCCTGATAAAGCTTTTATCGGAGGTAGCACAGGTAATTTAGAGGAAATCATTGAATTAGTTTTATGCAAAAATAAAGATGCAGATGTCATTGTCACTGCTGTTACGCTACAAACATTAAACGAAACTATTAATGTGTTTGAAAAGTTTGCGATGACACCAAAAATATACAATGTCACTGTTGCAAAATCGCAAAAACTTGGTCGCTACGACTTAATGACTGGCGAAAACCCAGTGTATATAATAAGAAATTAATTAGCTAAACTATAAAAAAGGGGCGGAAATAATGAGGAAAATGCCACGTATTATTATTGCTGGTGTATCTAGCGGTAGTGGCAAAACTACCACAGTTTGCGGACTACTTGGCATACTAAAAAAACTAAATAAAAACCCTGCATCATTTAAATGTGGACCTGATTATATCGACCCTATGTTTCACTCGAAAATTTTAGGAGTAGACTCAAATAATCTTGATTTGTTTTTTCATGATAAAAAAAGCATCAATAGCCAGATCGCTTATTGTGGTGCATCAATAGCAGTCATTGAAGGTGTAATGGGATTTTATGATGGTGTGAGAATAGACTCCGAAAAAGGTTCTACGCATGATTTATCGCTAATCACGAATACCCCTGTAATTTTAGTGATAAACTGCAAAGGTATGGCAAGCTCCATTTTAGCAACAATAAAGGGCTTTTACACTTATCGGGAGAATAACGTAAAAGGTGTAATTTTAAATAATATTACTAAGCACACATATATTGAGATAAAAAAGTTAATTGAGCAAGAGTTTTCAAATAAAATATCAGTTTTAGGATATATTGCAAAATTACCTTCTAATCTTACACTTGAAAGTAGGCATCTAGGTTTAAAAACTGCTGATGAAATATCTGATATAAAAGAAAAGTTAATGAGTTTATCTGACGTTTTAAGTGAAACTTTGGATATTGAAGGTATAATTAAATTAGCACAAAGCGCTGATGACATTAATTGTGAAGAAGTGAAAATAAGTAAAATTTGCGGTGATGTAAATATCGCTGTAGCATATGATAACGCATTTTGTTTTTACTATAAACATACCATAAACTTACTACAAAGCTTAGGTGCTAATATAAAATATTTTAGCCCATTAAAGGACAAAACACTACCTGAAAACATAGATGGCGTCTATTTTGGTGGTGGGTACCCTGAGCTATATAAAACCGAGCTTGCACAAAATATTTCTATGAAAAGCTCAGTTGAAAACGCTTTAGTAAATCGACTTCCTTGTATAGCTGAATGTGGTGGTTTTATGTATCTTACTGAAAAAATTGAAGGCGAAAACATGGTAGGATTTATTAAGGGCGAATGTTTAAATAAGAATAAATTAGTGCGCTTTGGCTATGTTAGTTTGACTGCACAAAAAGATAATATGCTTTGCAAAAAAGGCAAAGAGATGAAATGCCACGAGTTTCATTATTACGATAGTACAAATAATGGAGAAAGTTTCATAGCACAAAAATTAAATGGGACTACTTGGGATGCTGTGCATACAAATGATAGATTATATGCTGGATTTCCACACATTGCATTTAATCAAGATATTGCGAGTGCATTTATAGAAAAATGTATGGAATATAAAAGTGAAAGGAAAGGGAAAATATGTTAAGTATCAACCCTATGGATATAGAAAAGAAGAGCTTTGAGATAATTACAAAAGAACTTAAAGAAATACATAATAAGAATATTTTGCCTGAAAATGAGCTTGTTGTAAAAAGAGTAATTCACACTACTGCGGATTTTGAATATGCAGATAGTCTGTGTATTTCTGAAAACGCTGTAGAAATCGCGATAAATGCGCTAAAATTAGGTGCTGATATTGTGACGGATACAACTATGGTAAAATCAGGTATAAACAAAAATATACTCGCCTCATTGGGTGGTGAGGTTCACTGCTTTATTGCAGATGAGGATGTCGTGAAAAAAGCTAAAGAAGAGAATACTACTCGCTCATGTGTGTCAATGGATAAAGCTAGCAAGCTCAACAAACCGCTTATAATAGCTGTAGGTAACGCGCCGACAGCCCTCATTAGACTTAACGAGTTAATTGAGCAAGGAGATATTAAACCTGCATTAATAATAGGCGTACCTGTTGGTTTTGTAAATGTTTGCGAGTCAAAAGAGCTCATCATGCAAGGCGATATTCCGTATATAGTAGCAAAAGGAAGAAAAGGTGGGAGCAATGTTGCAGCTGCAATTGTGAATGCTCTGATTTATCAAATCAAAAGATAAAGGAGAAAATATAGATGCATTATTTTAGTTTAATCGACACGATTTCTCCTATTGATGCAAATAAGATCATCACTTCGAAGAATGTTTGGAATAGTATTGCAAAGCCACTTGATGGCATGGGGATTTTAGAGGACTATATTTGCAAAATCTATGCTATTAATGGACTTCATATCGACAAAAAAGCGGTTGCTGTTTTTTGCGCAGATAATGGAATTGTGCAAGAAAATGTCACGCAAACTACTGCTGATGTAACAGCAGTGGTAGCGCATAATATCACTAAAGGTGATGCTACAATTTGTAAGATGGCTAAAATAGCAAAAGCTGATGTTTTCCCCATAGATGTGGGGATGTTAAGCGAAGTCCCCGGTGTTACTGAGCATAAATGTAAAAGAGGTACGAATAACTTTTTAATTGAGCGCTCGATGACAAAAGAAGACGCTATTTTCGCAATAGAACAGGGGATTTTGACTGCAAAGAATCTTAAAGAACAAGGCTATAATATACTAGCAAGTGGTGAAATGGGAATTGGAAACACTACTACGAGTAGTGCGGTCACAGCTGCAATTTTTTCACTAGATGCAAAGCTTGTGACTGGCAAGGGTGCTGGTCTAAGCGCTGCAGGTATAGCACATAAAGCAGAAGTTATAAACCAAGCGATAAATTTACATAAGCCAAACTCTGATGATGCTATAGATATTATATCAGCAGTGGGTGGTTTTGATATAGCTGCAATATGCGGCCTATTTTTAGGCGGTGCTATCTATAAAATTCCTGTTATAATGGATGGTTTTATTTCGTATGTCGGAGCAATGCTTGCGATCATGTTAAATAAAAATGCAAAAGATTATATTATTCCATCGCATACTTCGGGAGAGTATGGCTCTCAGCTAATACTTAGTAAAATGGGAATTACACCTCCACTTAACCTAAATATGGCTTTGGGAGAAGGCACTGGCGCCGTAGCTTTAATGCCACTGCTAGATATGGCGTGTATGGTGTATAATGACATGATAAAGTTTGAAAATTCTGGAATTGAGGAGTATAAACCGCAATGATAACTATAGTTTCCGGTGCTGCTTCAAGTGGGAAGTCACAGTATGCTGAAGATTTGGCGATGTCACTATCACAAAATAGATATTACCTTGCTACAATGCGATGTTTTGATATCGAAGCAAACGCAAAGAAAGACGCACATATAAAAAAGCGCGAAAACAAAAATTTCAACACAATTGAGCAGTATAAAAACATCGATGAAGTTGATGTTTTTAAAAATTCTGTTGTATTGCTAGAATGCTTATCAAATTTGCTAGCTAATGAGAGCTATGAAGATGATGCACAAAATAAAGAAGATCCAGCGAAAAAGATAATCGCTGATGTATTAGCTCTTGCAGATAAATGCGAAAATCTTGTAATTGTGTCGAATGAAATATTTAGCGATGGAGTGCTCTATGATGAGTTTACTGTTAATTATATTAATAATTTAGGGCGGATAAATAGAGCTATTGCAAAAGTTTCAGATGTTGTGGTAGAAGTAGTAGTTGGCATTCCGATAATTCACAAAGGAGAGAGTATATGCTCATTTTCAAATCACTGATTGTAGCATTTTCTATGTATACTAAAATTCCTATGCCTCAATTTAAATGGGAAGATAAAAGCATGAAATATGCAATTTGCTTTTTCCCACTCGTCGGTGCAGTAATTGGTGGCGTATTGATATTTTGGCAGTATTTAGCCACGAGACTTGAGCTTAACAATTTGATTTTTGCAGCAGTTGCGACTTATATTCCAATTCTTATAACTGGCGGAATACATGTAGACGGTTTTTGTGACACCACTGATGCTTTAGCGTCTTATCAGTCGACCGAGAAAAAGCTTGAAATACTAAAAGACCCAAATTGTGGAGCATTTGCCTTAATAAAAACAGTGATGTACTTTATCATAAGTTTTGCTTTGTACACCGAAATTGATATCTATGGTGTATATATTATGGCAGTTGGATTTGTGTTTGAACGTGCACTGAGCGGAATTAGTATTATGCATTTTGCCAAAGCAAATGGAAGCGGACTAGCACATACATTTGCAAAATCTTCAAGCAAAAATATTTCGACACTTGTATTATCAATAATTACAGTATTTAGTGTTGTAGCCTTATTATATATTAATATTTCTATGGCAGTGCTAGCAGTTACTTTTGCTATTATTTCATTTTTTTACTATAGGCATATCGCATATAAACATTTTGGCGGCGTAACTGGGGATATAGCAGGATACTTTTTGCAAATTTGTGAACTAGCTATTCTAGCCACGACAATAATATCAAAGGTGGTATTATAATGGAATTAATCATCGGTGGAAAAGTCCAAGGGAAACTTGAGTATGCAAAAGATTTTTTCAGCTTTGTAGAAGAAGACTTTACAAATAAACTAATCAGTGGGAAAAAAGTAATATTCGCCCTAGAGAAAATAGTATACGACTTGCTAGCAGATGGAAAAAATGCGTT
>CAYJII010000038.1:0-12567 GCA_964370225.1 uncultured Oscillospiraceae bacterium
ACTTGCTAGCAGATGGAAAAAATGCGTATAATGTGATAGTTGTATTTGCAGAAGAAAACGACTGCATCTTTATATGTGACGAAGTAGGGGCAGGAGTTGTGCCAATAGATAAAATGGACAGGTATTATCGAGATGAAGTAGGGAAAATATGCTGTTATTTAGCGAAAAAATCAAGTAGGGTGCACAGAGTACATTGCGGAATAGGGAGTATCATTAAGTGAAGATATCATTTATAAGGCACGGAGCTACTCAGGGCAATATCGAAAGAAGATATATCGGTAGCACTGACGAAGATTTACTTATAGAGTCGGTACAAATGCTAAAAGAGAGAGACTATCCGATTGCCAAAGTGGTTTTTACTTCTCCAATGAAGAGATGTGTGCAGACTGCTCAAATAATCTATGGCAAAAGCATTGTAATCGAGCAATTACGAGAAATAGATTTTGGGGATTTCGAGAATAAAAACTATCTTGAACTTCAAGAAGATGCTTTATATCAGCAGTGGCTGGACTCGCGCGGGAAAATGCCATTTCCAAATGGCGAATCGAGCGAGAGCTTTAAGCAAAGATGTATTACTGCTTTTTCACAAGTTATGAAAAAATGTGACACAGATGCAGTTTTTGTCATACATGGTGGTACAATCATGGCAATTTTAGAACATTTTTCGTCAAAGGAAAGCGAATTTTATGACTGGCAAGTAGAAAATGCAAATGGATTTACTTGCGATTTCATTAATAATAAATTGGAGAACATAAAAAAGTTATGGTAAACATAGTAATTTCACTAACAGCACTATTAATTGGATTTATCATCGATCTTATATTTGGGGATCCGAGAACAATCCCACACCCGATTATTTTTATTGGAAATCTGATCGCAAAATGCGAGAAAATACTACGCAAGATATTCCCTAAAACAAAAAAGGGGGAGATTATTGGCGGAATTTTTTTAGTAGTAATTGTATTATCTATCTCTACAATTATCCCATTGATCTTAATCGTAATTTCAGCGAAGATAAGCATATATTTGCAGTTATGCGTGCAAAGCATAATGTGTTGGCAAATTCTCGCTACGAAATCGCTTAAAAAAGAAAGTATGAAAGTGTATTTTGCACTTAAAGAAAACGATATCGAAAAGGCTCGCTTTAATGTATCAATGATAGTAGGACGGGATACATCGGTGCTAGACGATAAGGGCATTACAAAGGCTGCTGTGGAAACTGTCGCAGAAAATACCTCCGATGGTATTATAGCACCGATGCTTTTTACTGCAATAGGTGGGCCAGTGTTTGGCTTTTTTTATAAAGCGATTAACACAATGGATTCAATGGTGGGATATAAAAGCGATAAGTATATTAATTTCGGAAAAGCAGCAGCATATTTAGATGATTTTGTTAATTTTTTACCGTCAAGGTTTTCGGCTTTACTCATGATTGCAGCTTCCTTTTTCCTTGGTTTGGATGCAAAAAATGCAAAAAGGATTTATTTTAGAGATAGGCGAAACCATGCCAGTCCTAACTCCGCGCAAACTGAGGCTTGTTGTGCTGGTGCATTAAATATCCAGCTAGCTGGCGATGCTGTGTATCATGGTAAGCTTTACAAAAAGCCATTTATAGGCGATAAAAATAGAGAAATTGAGTATGAGGATATAAGACGTGTCAATGATATTTTATATATGAGCGCATTCTTTTGTATATTAATAGTCACAATATTTGGTTTTGGAGGTGTATTGCTATTCTTATAAAAAACAATCCCCATGGTGGCGACATCTATACAAATAAAGTCAAAAATGATTTTTCCGCAAATGTATCACCACTTGGAACTGTGCCAGAAATTATACAGGCAATCAAAGAATCGGCTGAGGATATACTGAGCTATCCTGATGCTTATTGCGCTGAGCTGAGAGCAGAGATTTCAAAAAAATATAGCGAAGTAAAGCTTGATAATATCATTTGTGGAAATGGTGCAGCTGATTTAATTTTTGGATTTGCACTTGCAACAAAACCTAAGAAAGCACTCATTGTTTCACCCACATTCTGTGAGTATGAAATTGCTCTTAAAACAGTTGATTGTCATATAAATTACTATGAACTTAAAAAGGAAAATGGCTTTAATCTAGAAACAGAGTTAATTTCCAGTATAAGTGCTGAATACGATGCACTTTTTATCTGCAATCCCAATAATCCAACAGGAAAATTTTATGACATAAGTCTAATTGAAAAGATTGTAAATCACTGTAAGACTACTAACACGACTGTTTTTATCGATGAATGCTTTTTTGATTTGACTGGACAATCCTACGATAAATCTGCAGTCACTTTGCTAAAAAACAAAAATTTAGTTGTACTCAAAGCTTTCACTAAAAGCTATGGTATCGCTGGTGTGAGACTGGGTTATTTACTCACGCATAATAGCGACGTAATTGGAAAAATGTCGCATTCCATGCAGTGTTGGAATGTGTCCACGATAGCACAAGCAGCTGGAGTAGCTGCACTGAAATATGGAGATGAACATATCAAAAAATCTGTCAACTTAATACAAATTGAGAGAAGATTTTTATGTTCAGAGCTAGATAAATTAAATATTAAATACATCAAGTCGGACTGTAATTTTATTTTATTTCAGTCTACAGCTAGCTTATTTGAAAGCATGCTGAATAAGGGCATTTTGATACGAAGTTGCAGTAATTTTTTTGGGCTAGATGAAAGCTACTATCGTATAGCTATAAAATCAAACGGAGAAAACAAAGCATTTATTAAAGCTTTGAGGGAGATATATGAAAATGGCTAAACCAATTATGATTCAAGGCACAATGTCAAACGCGGGGAAAAGCATTATTTGTACTGCATTATGCAGAATATTTACTCAAGACGGTTATAAAGTTGCACCATTTAAATCTCAAAATATGGCGCTTAACTCTTTCATCACTGAAGATGGGTTTGAAATGGGACGAGCTCAAGTTGTACAGGCTGAGGCTTGTAAAAAAAAGCCGACAGTTGAAATGAATCCAGTGCTTTTGAAACCAACTACGGACATAGGTTCACAAGTTATTGTTAATGGCAAATCCATTGGCAACATGAGAGCAGCTGAGTATTTTAAGTATAAAACTGACCTTATTCCTCATGTTATGGAGGCTTATAATAAATTAGCAAGCGAAAATGACATTATTGTTATCGAAGGTGCAGGTAGCCCTGCCGAAATTAATCTTAAAAGCCAGGATATAGTGAATATGGGGCTTGCTAAACTTCTTGATGCACCTGTTTTACTTGCAGGAGATATTGACAGGGGTGGAGTTTTTGCTCAGCTTTATGGAACTATAGCTCTGCTAGAACAGGAAGAACGTGACCGTGTAAAAGGTCTTATTATAAATAAGTTCAGGGGAGATGTGTCCATATTAAACCCTGGTTTAGATATGTTTAAGGACAAAATTTCTCATATAGGGGAATTCCCATTTGCAGGGGTTATTCCATATGCATATGTTGATATCGACGATGAAGATAGTTTAAGCGAAAGACTGACTAATAAAAAAACACAAAAACTAATAGATATTGCTGTAATAAAGCTTCCGAAGATTTCAAATTTCACTGATTTTAATTCATTTGAGCGGTATGAAAATATTTCACTCCGTTATGTCGATAAGGTAGGGGATTTAAAAAATCCAGACTTAATCATTATACCTGGGACAAAGAGTAGTATATCCGATCTCTACTGGTTAAGACAAAGTGGATTTGAAGCGCAAATTAAAAAGGCTGTTGATAGCGGAACTGTAATTTTTGGTGTATGTGGAGGCTTCCAAATTTTAGGAGAAAAAATTCTAGACCCTAACTCTGTTGAAGGTGGTGGGGAGGCGGTAGGCCTTAATCTATTACCTATTAGTACAGTTTTCATGGAAGAAAAAATCACACAGCAAGTTAATGGAAGTATCACAGGCTTAAGCGGTGATTTAGCTAAGTTAAACGGGATTTCATACAAAGGTTACGAAATCCATATGGGTGTTAGCGGTGAAAGTTCTGCTATTATAAATTCTAGTAATGTCTATGGTACATATATCCATGGAATATTCGATGAGTCAAACATCGCCCCAATAATTATTGATTGTCTATGCGAAAAAAAAGGTGTCAAGGTTGAAAACTTGCAACATTTTGATGTTGACGAATATAAAAATGAGCAGTATGATAAATTGGCGCAAATCACTCGAGAAGCATTGGACATGGATATGATATACAATATTATAGGAGCACTATAGAAGTATAAGGAGTGTAAATTTATGGGGTTAATCCAAATATATTGTGGAGATGGAAAAGGGAAAACCACGGCATCTACAGGACTAGTACTGCGAGCAATCGGACATGGTAAAAAAGTGGTGTTCTGTCAGTTTTTTAAAGATGGCAGTAGTGGTGAAATCAATAGCTTAGCTAAATTTGATAACCTGATATATTTAAAATCTTCCACTAATCTTCCAAGATTTAAAAAAATGAATGATGAGCAAAAACAGAGTGCTAGCAAAATTTATACTAATTTATTTATGGAAGCTGTGAGTCTAGCAAAAAACTGCGAGATTTTAGTATTAGATGAGATTATCTCTGCATATAATTACGGTTTTTTTAATGATATTGATATTCTAAAAATGTTAAAGGAAGCTTGTAAGTCTTGCGAAGTAGTATTGACGGGGAGAAACCCATCTAAAGAGCTTAGTGAAATTGCTGATTATGTTTCAGAGTTTAGCAAAGTAAAGCATCCTTTTGATAAGAGAATCCCCGCAAGAAATGGAATTGAGTATTAATAAGAAGTAGCGTATAAGTTAGAATTACTAACTTATACGCTACACTTGATTATGTTATAAAAACAAAGAAGTCTACAAAGTATTATATACTCTGTAGACTAAAAATGATAAAATAAAAAACCAATCAATAAATTGATTGGTTTTTTGGTGCTGGTGACCGGACTTGAACCGGTACGGGATTGCTCCCACAGGATTTTAAGTCCTGGGTGTCTGCCGATTCCACCACACCAGCATATCTCTCACTTGAGACCTTGTATATTATACTATATGAAAAAGGTTTTGTCAAGGGTATATGGAAAATTTTTTAATAAATACCGAAGATTATTTTTTCCTCGGTATTTATTAGTTTTATCTCATTAATATTCGCTTATTTACAAGCGTCTTCAACCGCTTTTGCAACAGCTGGTACTACAGCTTTGTTGAATGGGTTAGGAAGTATATAGTCTGTTTTTAGCTCATCGTCAGAAACTACTTCTGCAATTGCATATGCTGCTGCAATTCTCATCTCGTTTGTAATGTCTCTAGCTCTCGCTTTTAATGCTCCTTTAAAAATACCAGGGAAAGCAAGTACATTATTTACCTGATTTGGACAATCGCTTCTTCCAGAACCTGCAATGAAAGCACCAGCTTTTAACGCATCCTCTGGCATAATTTCTGGAGTTGGATTAGCCAATGCTAAAACTACAGGTTTTATTGACATAGTTTTAATCATATCCGAAGTAAGTAAATTCGGTCTTGATACACCGATGAATACATCAGCTCCTACTAATGCATCTGATAATGTACCTGTAAGCTTCGCTTTATTAGTCAGCTTAGCCATTTGAGTTTGTGCATCATTCATATAAGTTGCACCTTCATATAAGATACCATCTTTGTCGCATAAAGTTAAATTCTCTATACCCATTGATAATAAGAATTTCGCAGTAGCTATCCCAGCAGCACCCGCTCCATTTATCACTATCTTAAGTGTTTTTTCATCTCTACCAAGCAATTTAGCTGAATTGATTATCGCTGCCCCCGTTACAATAGCGGTTCCATGCTGATCATCGTGAAACACTGGTATATCAAGTTTGCTTTTTAGTTTTTCTTCTATCTCAAAACATCTAGGTGCAGCAATATCTTCTAAATTTACACCACCAAAACTATAACCTAATAACTCAATTGTTCTTACAATTTCATCTGTGTCCTTTGAATTAATGCAAAGTGGGATTGCATCAACATCGGCAAACTCCTTAAATAAACTGCATTTTCCTTCCATAACTGGCATAGCAGCAGCAGGCCCAATATCGCCTAACCCAAGTACCGCTGTTCCATCAGTTATTACAGCTACAAGATTTCCACGTCTTGTGTATTCAAATGATTTTTCTATGTCTTTTTCTATTTCTAGACAAGGAGCAGCTACACCTGGCGTGTATGCAAGCGAAAGTGATTCCTTATCAAAGATTTTCGCTCTGGAAACAACCTCAATTTTTCCTTTCCATTCGCTATGTTTTTTTAGTGCCATTTCATTTATGTTCATTTAGTATTACCTCTTTCGTACTATTCTTATATAATTGTATCACATCTTACATATTTTTTTCAAGTGTATTTATTGTCGTATCAAAAATATTGTGTTATACTAACAATGTATTAAATGATTATGGAGGATAATATGAAAAGATTAGCAGTTTTTGACCTTGATGGAACATTAAATCAAACAATGCTCTATGCAGTTGAAGCGCATCGATTAGCGCTAAACAAAATGGGAGTATTCCATCTAACAGATGAAGAGATAACCTCACATTTTGGTTCACGTCCTGAGGATTATGTGAAAGAGATGCTACCTAATCATAGCGAAGAGGACCACGCGCTATATCATAAACATGTTGGCAAAAACGAGCATGAACTTATGATAAAACATGGCAAGGCTTTTGATGGAGTAAAAGAATCTTTAATAGCATTGAGAAAAGATGGTGTTATCATCGCTGTTTGCTCTAATTCCTCAAATAGATATATAACAGCAGTACTTAAAGCTATTGGTTTGTACGAGCTTGTTGATCATATCCAACAGCTTTTGCCAAATATGATAAAAGACGACACGCTTAAAATATTATTAGACGAAGTTAAAGCTGATAAAGCATGCATGGTAGGGGATAGAATTTATGATAAAAATGCTGCGATAGTAAATAAAATTCCATTTGTCGGCTGTGCCTACGGATATAATGCATCTGAGGTAGAAAAATCAGATTACACCGTTTACACTGCGGATGAACTTTATAATGCAGTAATAACTTTGATAGGAGAATAGATATGATAAACGTACTAGTATTTTTAAATTCAATTTTAAATGAAGATAGGAAAGAAAAACTTAAAAACTCTATGCCTGAAGCTAATTTTATTTTTAAAGAGAATGATGCTACAGATGTAGAATTTGAAAGTGCTGATATTATATTAGGTAATATCCCTGCTGCAAAGCTAAAATCATGTAAAAAGCTAAAATGGTTCCAACTAAATAGCGCAGGTGTAGAAGCTTATCTTCCCGAGGGAGTACTGCCTGACGGAGTAGTTTTGACTAATGCAACAGGATGTTATGGTCCTGCTATTTCAGAGTATATGATAGGTGCTACTCTTGCACTTATGAAAAGGTTGCACCAATACCGCGATAAACAGTATAAACATGAATGGAGCAGCTGTGGTAGTATGACATGCTTATATGGTGCAAATGTAGTTACAATTGGACTTGGTGATATCGGATCAAACTTTGCTATTAGAGCAAAAGCGCTTGGTTGCTATAATATAGCGTTTAAAACTTCAACTGCTAATAAACCCGATTATATCGACGAAGTATATACGCTTGATGATTTAGATAAAGTTTTGCCGACTGCTGACGTGGTTGCAATAACCACACCGATTACAGAAAAAACACTTGGTCTATTTAATGCGGATAGATTAAAACTTATGAAAAAAGGGTCTTATCTAGTTAATATTGCTAGAGGAAAAATTGTAGACACAAACACTGTTTGCGATTTATTAAATAATGGTCACTTAGCTGGAGCTGCACTTGATGTTACTGATCCTGAACCACTACCAAAGGAGCACAGCTTATGGGATTGTGAGAATGCTATAATAACACCGCATGTATCTGGCGGCTATAACGCTGAAATCACAAAAGAGATGATAATTAATTTGATGTGCGACAACTTGGTGAGATATAGTAAAAGTGAGAAGTTAAATAGTATTGTTGATATGAAGGCTGGCTACGCAAAAAAATAAATATTTCGTATAAATAATCCCAAAACAGATATATATCTGTTTTGGGATTATTGTTTTTTTCTGGAAATAAATACTACTTGCTGTTGACATTTATTTTTAAAAGTATTATAATAGTTGCAAGAGCAACTGTTGTTAATGCAACTGTTGCGATGGCAATTATATAGGAGGTGAAAAAATGGATATATTACGTAAAATTAGAAATTTAAGACATTATGATAAAATAGTTAAACATAAACTTTTAGCACACAAGGGGATAGATTTCTGCTTTATAAATAGTGCCAACTGTGTGGCAGATAACCCTGGAATTTCACAGGATAAGCTTGCTAATTTGATGTATGTCAATAAAAGCACAATGACTAGAAATCTTTGCTACTTTGAAGAAAATGGCTATGTTACAAGACAAACTAGCGCTAGCGATAAGCGTATCACTTTAGTTTATCCAACACAAAAGCTACATGACATGCTAGAAGTGATTAACGAAAGATTATGTGTTTGGAAAGAAGAGCTATTTGATGGTTTCAGCGAAGAAGAGATAGCTCAGTATAATGCTATGACTGATAAAATGATGGAAAACGCTGCAAAGTATATTGAGAAAATAAAAGAAGAACAAAACAAATAGTTAAAGGAGTACTGCAATGAAGTTATTATTTAGCTACTTAAAACCTATAAAATTTAGACTGTTACTTGGCTTAGCTATTAAATTTGTCGGTACAATCATGGATTTAATTATTCCTTGGATACTGGCTTTGATTATTGATGAAATAGTCCCCACACAAAAAATGAGCTTAGTTGCACTATGGGGTGGAATGATGGTATTATCTGCAGTAGTATCACTTTTGGGGAATATCATCGCAAATAGGATGGCATCAAAGACTGCAATGGAAGTAGCAAAGGCAATGCGCTATGACCTCTTTGAAAAAATTGAAAGCTTATCTTGTAAGCAAATTGACAATATAACAATCCCATCATTAGTTTCAAGGCTCACCTCCGATACATACAATGTCCATCAAAGTGTTGGGGCAATGCAAAGAATTGGTGTTAGAGCACCGCTTTTATTAATCGGTGGTATTTTTGTCACGCTAACACTTGATCCATTACTATGTCTTGTCATGGTTGCAACATTACCGTTTATTGCACTTGTAGTTTTTTTCGTTTCAAAAAAAGGGGTGCCATTATATACACAAGTTCAAAAGAAAGTTGATGTTTTGGTTCGCTCTGTACGCGAAAATTACCAAGGCGTTAGGGTAATAAAAGCACTATCGAAATCAGCACATGAAAAAGAAAAATTTGATGTTATAAATTTAGATGTTACAAAAAGTGAGCGCAAAGCAGGTATGGTCATGTCTATAACAAATCCTGCAGTGACTCTGCTTTTAAACTTAGGAATAGTAGCCGTGATAATAGTGGGAGCATATGCTGTAAACGCAGGAATTTCCCAAGAAGGTAAAATAATAGCATTCATGTCTTATTTTACAATTATTTCTAATGCACTACTTGCTATAACTCGAATATTTATTATGTACTCAAAATCAAGCGCATCACTTAAGAGAATAGGCGAAGTTATGGAATGTGAAGATGACTTGCAACTACTAGACATCTTAAAAGAGGATAATGAAAATTATATCGAATTTAAAGATGTAAACTTTTCGTATTTTGATGAGGATGGTGCAAAAAACGTAGTTAAAAATATCAATCTGTCATTGAAGAAGGGTGAAAGTCTCGGCATAATAGGCTCTATCGCTAGTGGAAAATCTACGATTATACAGCTATTGTTAAGATTTTATGATCCTAAAAGCGGTAAGATAATAATCGACGGAAAAGACATACGCTCACTAGAACCAGCACAACTTCGAAAAAGTATTGGCGTCGTTTTTCAAAATGACTTTCTCATGGCAGACACGATTTTTGAGAATATTAAATTTGAGAGAAAATTAAGTGAGGACGACATAAATACTGCAATCGAACTGGCACAAGCAAAAGAGTTCATATCAAGCTTAGAAATAGGACTCGAGTATAAACTCGACTCAAAGGGAGCGAATTTCAGTGGTGGGCAAAAACAAAGAATACTTATCGCTAGAGCATTAGCTTCTCGACCTGAAATTTTAATTTTAGATGACTCCTCAAGTGCACTAGACTATGAAACTGATGCAAAACTTAGAAAAGCAATCAAAAAGCACTTAAAAGAAACGACTTCAATAATCATAGCACAGAGAATTAGCTCAATAAAAAATCTGGATAAAATCATGGTGCTCGACAAAGGCGAAATTGTTGGCTACGGAAAACATGAAGATTTACTCGCTACATGCCAAACCTATAAAGAGATTTTAAAATCACAAGTGGAGGGTATAGCAGGATGAAAAAAGAAATGGGAACACAGAAGCTCAAAAAAAGTGCAATTTTGTTAAGACTTGGCAAATATGTAATTCAAAATAAAACCTATGTCGCTTTAGCGCTTATCCTTACTTTTACTGCAAACTCTTTATCTTTGCTAGGACCTGAACTTTCCGGTCTTGCGATAGATGCTATTGCACATGGTACCAGTGCAGTCGATTTTAGCACTGTATTTTACTATTGCGGACTATTAATCGCAGTCTATTTAATATCTGGGACATTGGGATATGTTTTGTCTATAGTAATGATTAAGCTTAGCCAAAAGATTGTCTACAAAATGCGAAAAGACGTTTTTGAAAAATTAACAAAACTCCCTGTAAGCTATTTTGACAAAATACAAGCAGGAGAGCTAATAAGCTTAATTTCATATGATATTGATACTATAAACGCTTCTCTTTCTTCAGATTTGATGCTTATATGCACGAGTATTATCACAGTAATAGGCTCGCTTATAGCTATGATATTTATTTCGCCTGTTCTACTTCTAGTGTTTTTGGTGACTGTACCTGTTTCAATTGCTATAGCAATAAGAAGGAGCAAAGTAGTTCGTCCGCTTTTTCGTGAGCGTTCAAAAGCATTAGCTGAGATGAATGGATTTGTAGAAGAAACTATATCTGGCTCAAAAACTATTAAGGCATATAATTGTGAAGATATAATGCTAGAGAAATTTGCAAAGAGAAATAATAGAGCAGTCGGTGCGTATTATGACGCTGATTATGCAGCTTGTATTATCGGCCCTGCGATGAACTTTATCAATAATGTCTCACTATCGATAATCAGTGTCTTTGGTGCTATACTCTTCATAATGGGGAATATTTCTATCGGGAACGTGTCCTCATTTATTTTATATTCAAGGCGTTTTACAGGTCCTATAAATGAAATTGGGAATATATTAAGTGAATTAACATCTGCTTGCTCTGCTGCGGACAGAGTTTTCCGAGTACTTGATGCTGCTACAGAGAGGGAAGATGATGAAAACGCCGAGGAGCTTAATGATGTTAAGGGGAGAATTAAATTTGACCAAGTATACTTTAGCTATTTGCCCGAAACTGATGTAATTAAAGATTTAAACCTTGATGTAAAAGAGGGAAGTCGTATAGCGATAGTGGGGCATACAGGCGCTGGCAAGACTACAATAGTAAATTTATTAATGCGCTTTTATGACATCAACAGTGGTAAAATAACAATCGATGGAAAAGATATTGATAAAATAACCCGTGCTAGTTTGCGAAAGGCGTACACAATGGTTTTACAGGAAACCTGGTTATTCGAAGGAAGTATTTTTGATAATATAGCGTATGGTCGCGAGGGGACTACATTAGAGGAAGTGATCAATGTCGCAAAATCTGTTGACATTCATGATTTTATACTTACTCTACCTAAAGGGTACGACTGCGTGCTAAACGATGATGGAGTAAATCTTTCAAAAGGACAAAAACAGCTCATTACAATTGCAAGGGCGATGCTAAATGATTCGAAAATACTAATATTAGATGAAGCAACTTCAAATGTAGACACTAGGACTGAGATAAAAATTCATCAAGCTATGGAGCTTTTGATGCAAAATAAAACAAGCTTTGTGATAGCGCACAGACTTTCTACAATAAAAAATTCTGATGTCATTTTACTAATGAAAGACGGGCAAGTAATTGAACAAGGCTCACATAATGAACTGATTTTAGCAAATGGTGCATACGCAGATTTGTATAACTCACAATTCGAATAAGCAAAACAAAGTTAAAAACTCTTATCATTACGATAAGAGTTTTTAACTTTGGTGAGTTGCGGAGAGCTATTAACTCGCCGCGCTTATATTTAAGCTTTAGAAGTAACGATGTAATTATGTTGTTGCTTTCGTAGGGTGTGTCTTGGTTGGGTTTTTATTACTCTATAATAATGCTTAAATTTATTTGCCATATTATTACAAACTTTACTAGATATTATTATAGCACAAGTTGCCGAGGTTTGTCAACATTTGCACAGAAAATAATTAAATTTTAATTAAAGTTTCACAATAATTATTCGCAGAATAACCATACTTAGACTAATTTCTTATCTAAATACTCCCCAAGCTTCATAATAAAGCTTGGGGAGTAAAAATTAATTATTCTGCTTCAAAAACATAGATAGCGGAAGTGAAGT
>CAYJII010000038.1:12577-22865 GCA_964370225.1 uncultured Oscillospiraceae bacterium
AGTTTGATCCAGTAAATTCTGTTTTCATAATCATGCCAAAATTCATTAGCTCATCACCAAAGTATTTTTTACCATTACAGTTATACTCTAAATTTTCATCTAGTCCAACTAAATTAATCTTTTTAATTGAAGTATTTGGAGTAGCAAGGATTTTGTAATATCCTAAAATCGCTGTTTTCTTATCCTTTGAAACCACCATCCAACTGTAGTAATTTCCGTTTTGCAATCTATAGAAATCCCCAAACTGAATAAGTTCGCGATGCTTTTTAAAGAACACGATTTGCTCTTTAACTTTCTCAGCTTCTTCATCAGAAATGTGGTTAACATTAAGCTCATAACCGAAAGTACCAAAATAAGCAACATCTGCTCTAGTATCAATGCTTGTCATACGAGCTACTTGATGATTTGGGACAGCAGAGATATGGCTACCCATAGAAACGATCGGATAAACCATAGAAGTACCATACTGAATGTGTAGACGCTCAACTGCGTCAGTGTCATCACTTGTCCATGCTTGTGGTGCATAATATAGCATCCCTGCATCAAATCTTGCACCGCCTGAAGCGCAGGATTCAAACAAGATGTTTGGAAATCTCTCGATTAATTTTTCGTATAACTCGTACACACCTAAGATATAGCGATGGAAGAATTCTTTTTGTCTATCAGGTTCTAAGCTTAGGCTATAGCTCTCAGTAATATTTCTGTTCATATCCCATTTTATATATGTGATATTCGCATTATCAATAGTTTCACACATAATATTAAAGATATGTTCTACTACTTCTGGGCGACTAAAGTCAAGTACAAACTGATTTCTTCCGTAAGATAGTTTTCTGTTTGGAGTTTTAATTACATAATCAGGGTGAGTTTTATATAACTCACTGATTTCGTTTACCATTTCAGGTTCGAACCATAGACCAAAATCTAGTCCTAAATCATTGATTTTTTGAGCTAAGCCACCTACACCATTAGGCAGTTTTTCTAGGTTTACTACCCAGTCGCCAAGTGAAGTTGTGTCATCATTACGTTTACCGAACCAACCATCATCTAAAACAAAAAGTTCCACTCCAAGCTCTTTTGCTTTTGTAGCAATTTCTAATATGCTATCTTCATTAAAATCAAAGTATGTTGCTTCCCAGTTATTAATAAGTATCGGACGAGTTTTATCTTTGTATTTTCCACGCATTAAATTTTCTCTAAATAGGTTGTGGAAGTTTTGGCTCATGCCATTAATTCCTTTGTCGCTATACACCATTACAGCCTCTGGTGTTTGGAAAGTTTCATCTGTATTCAACACCCACTCAAATTCAAATGGGTTAATACCAATCATAACTCTTGTTACATCGTAAGCATCCACTTGAGCAGAAGCTAAAAAGTTTCCGCTATAAATTAAAGTGAAACCATAAACTTCACCAGAATTTTCAGTAGTAGAAGGGCGTTTTAATGCGATGAATGGGTTGTGCATAGCACTGCTAGCGCCTCTAGCACTTGATATGGATTGTACTCCCTTTTCAAGCTTTCTCACTGAAAGATTGCGCTCCCTAGCCCAAGCACCGTTTAATGTCATCATTTCATAGTTTGAGTCAAATAAATCTAGGTTTAGTGACATAGCACGGTTTAATTTAATTTTTTTGTCGGATAGATTTTTAAATTCAGTTGAACGAACTATTCCTGAAAAATTATCAAACATATGATATTTTAGTATCATTTCAACATTAGCAACTTCATCAAACATTGTGATTTCAAGAGTTTCTACGTTCTCACCATATGTTTGTGGTAATCCTTTTAAGTTGTTTTTGCCACTAAAAATACTGTGGCTTTTATAAGTAAACTCTGAAATTGTGCTTCCGTTTTCCATTTTTATCTGGTATGCAGGATCTCTGTAATCTCCTGTGCCATAAGCTGGATACTCTTGTTTTAATATTTCAAGAGAAAAAGCTAAATCTCCCTCAAATACGCTTGGAGCTAAGCTTGTGTTGCGCACAACTAAAAGATGATCAAAATTTTCTTTATCTCGGATTTTTTTTCCGAAATACAGTTGTCCTAATTGATTATTGCGCATAATTTTAAAGATGTAACTCATATCATTATTCGCAAGGTGAAAAGTATTGTTACTAAAACTAATCATATTAATTTTCCTTTCAAATTTACTATAGTTATTAATATTAAAAGTAAAAATAGCAAATTTTTACTTTATAAATATCTTATCATATTAAGATTATTTTGTCCAGCAAATTGGAGTGTTAATCAATAAGTTCACTCAATGTTTCATAAAAAAACCGCCGCTTATAATAAAGCGACGGTTTTAAATTAATCATCTGCAGGGTTTGGAAGATTCTTCTTCATATTAAGTGATACCACTAAGAAAATAATAGCGGTTGTAGTGATGGTGCCTAAGATTATGTAATATGGGCTAGCTCCTACTAAATCAAATAAGTATCCACCGCCTAAATTTCCAAGTATACCTGAAATAGCACAAACTGATGAATACAATGTTTGTGCTGAAGCTTTAAGTTCATCAGTAGCCAGTCTGAATAGATAAAACGGAACTGTTCCTATGAACATACCGTTTCCAAGTCCGAATAGTGCACCACAAATTATCATACTAGTTAAGTCATGTGCCCAAAACCCGAGCAAGAAAAATTCTATAGTCATTAAGGTAGCTGCAAAAATAATAAGGTGCGGAAGTTTAAATTTACTTCTAATTTTACCTATAAAAAACAATAGTGGTACTTCTGATAAAGCTCTAACTGCAAGGAAAGTACCTAAATTTTCTGATGGAATATTTAAAGAAGCCATCATATAAGTGATAAAAGAAAATTCTGCAGAAAATCCAACATATATTATTGCTGCAAAAATTAAAAATGTTACGTAATAATAATTTTTAAATAGTGGCTTTAAACTAATTTTGCGTTTCTCTTTTTTGTCATCACCGCCAACTTTTGGGTCATGCGCAAAAAATAGAAGTATAATAGTCGGTATTGCTAATAAACCATACGAAATAAAAGAAGATTTAAGTCCAAAATTTGCTATTACTGCAACTACAATAAAAGCAGCTACTGAAAAAGAAAGTGACCCAAATGAACGAACAGCGCCATAATTTATTCTTTTAGCTGCACAAGTTCTTACCGAAAGATTATCAAGCAGCGGAATAACCGAGCCGCGAAAGACATTGAGCAAAGGGCAATAAATAACATATGTTATCACAAAATAAGCAGGGTCTACTGGCAAAAATGGAGTAAGTGTATATAGTACAGCAACACAGATTACTACTCCTATCAAAACTTTCTTTATTGAGTTTAATTTATCACTGAGCATCCCAAAAAGCATACATGCAAAAATTGCAGTCATGCTTGAAAGTGCATTTATTGAACCGATTAGAGAAGCGTTAAACCCAATTTCTTGCAAATAAACGATATGATATGTGCCAAAAGCCCATGCAAACCAAAATAAGCCTTGTATTGCTGCCATATTGTATGCAGCTTTATTTTCTGAAGCTATATATTTAAAATAATTTATTAGTTTCATATTTATTCTCATTTCAAAAAAATTGAGCTATTTCATCATGAAATTGCTAGCTCTCTTGATATTATACAGCAAAAAAAGACAATTGTAAATATAATTTTAGAGTAAAAAATAATATTTATTCTAACATATTTTTTTACTGTATATTAAAATTTGTACATGCAAATTATCCGTTTAATTGCATAAAATATTTTTAATTTGTTGTGGAATTTCGTGCAATGGCTATGATATTATAATCTGAGCTTGACAAAAAGAGTAAAATACTTTAATATAGTAAACAATTAATACAACAAATAAAAACTGTGATGAGAAGAGTAGTCTAAGAAATATGTTTTAGAGAGCTGTCGTTTGCTGCAAGACAGTACAATATCTTAGGTGAAGAACATCTCGGAGTTGCTAACCGAAAGCGATATGCGAGTAGACTTAGACGTGCCCAGAGCGTTAATTTGGTAGGTATCGACTGTCAAGTCCGTACTGATGAGAGGATTTTTTAAGTAAAATCTATTTGGGTGGTATCGCGGAAGAGTTATAAGACTTTCGTCCCTTGTTTAGGGATGAAGGTCTTTTTTGTTTTATTTTGGGAAAGGAATGATTATATGTTAAGAACAATCTATTGTGGGAGAGTAAGCGAAGATAATATCGGGCAAGACATTACTGTTTGCGGTTGGATGCAGACGAAAAGAGATATGGGCGGAGTTATTTTCATAGATTTGAAAGATAGAGAAGGTACTCTTCAAGTTGTATGCGATGCAAATAATATGAAGGAAGGTAGCTTTGTTGAGGTTGAGGGTGTAAAAAATCAGTCAGTTGTCCAATTTAAAGGTAAAATCAGACTGCGTCAAGCTGATACAATTAATAATAAAATTTCAACTGGTACTGTAGAAATGTTTGCATCGAATATGAAAGTATTGTCACAAGCACAACCACTCCCATATTCGCTTGATGAGGAAAATGTTAGAGAGGATTTAAGGTTAAAGTATAGATTTTTGGATTTACGAAGACAAAGTTTATTTGAAAATCTTAAATTTAGACATAAAGTGCAAAAGCTTACACAGGGCTATCTTGATGCGGAGGAGTTTATCGCTGTAGAGACACCGATGCTCACAAAAAGCACCCCAGAAGGCGCGCGTGATTATCTTGTACCAAGCAGGGTACACAAAGGTACATTTTATGCACTTCCTCAGTCCCCACAAATATTTAAACAATTGCTCATGGTAGGTGGTTTTGATAAATATTATCAAGTCGCTCGCTGTTTTAGAGATGAGGATTTGCGTGCAGATAGACAACCAGAATTTACGCAAGTGGACATGGAAATGTCTTTTGTTGAACAGGAAGATGTTTTAGCACATTTAGAGAGCCTGTTTAAATATATTTTTAAAGGTGCAATGGATATTGAGTTCAATGAACCATTTCAGAGGATTACTTGGCATGAGGCTATGGATAAATATGGTAGTGATAAGCCAGACTTACGCTTTGATTTGCCTATAGTAGACTTAACAGATATCGCTAAAAACTGTGAGTTTACAGTATTTAAGTCAGTGGCAGAGAGCGGTGGGGTAGTTAGAGCGATAAATGTAAAAGATTGGGCTGATTATAACCGCAGCGATGTGGAAGAGTTAACACAAAAGGCTATATCATATGGTGCGAAAGGCATGGCGTGGATTGCGATTAGACCAGATGGTGAGATATATTCTATTTTGACTAAATTTTTGTCAGAAGATGACATGAACGCTATTATTAAAGCAGTTGATGGCAAAGCTGGTGACTTCATTTTATTTTGCGCAGATAAACTTAATATCGTGCGTAAAACTTTAGGCGGACTTAGAATTGACATTGCGGAAAAATTCGGATTTAGAAAAAGTGATGAATTTAAAATGCTAATTGTTACTGATTTTCCACAATTTGAGTACTCAGAGGAAGAGGGACGTTTTTTAGCGATGCATCATCCATTCACAATGCCATATCAAGAAGATTTACAGTACCTATTTTCAGATCCTGGTAGAGTGCGCGCACAAGCTTATGATTTTGTGCTAAATGGCGTGGAGCTTGGCAGTGGTAGCATACGTATTTATGATAAAGACGTACAAGAACAAATGTTTTTAGCGCTTGGATTTAGCGAAGAGGAAATAGATGAACGCTTTGGGTTTATGGTGGATTCGTTTAAATACGGCACACCACCTCATGGAGGATTTGCATTTGGTTTAGACAGGCTAGTTATGCTAATGGTAGGAGCACAGTCATTAAGAGATGTTGTAGCATTTCCAAAAATCAAAGATGCTTCTTGCCTGATGACACAAGCTCCTAGCTTTGTCGATGATGAACAGCTAGAGGTACTTGAGCTTTCCTCCAGTCAAGGCGATGGACATACATCTGCCGTTGCGAAAAAGAAAAAAACAAAGAAAATTGATGTTGGAAATGTAGCTCATCTAGCAAGACTCACACTTACTAAAGAAGAAAAGAAAATTCTAGAACCAGAGATGGAAGCGATTATCGAATTTGCAAATCAACTAAGCACGATAGATACTACTGATGTAAAAATCACTGAGCATGTAGTTCCTTTAGAAAATGTATTAAGAGCGGACATTGTTAAAAACACAAATAATCGAGAGGCACTATTAATAAATGCCCCCTCAAAATTTGAGGGATATATCACAGTACCAAAGGTTATAGAGTAGGAGATAAGTATGGATTTAACTAAATTAACGGTAAAAGATTTAACGCAAAAACTAAGTTTAAAGGAAATATCCTCGCTCGAGTTAACACAAAGTTATATTGAAAGCATAACTGATAGCGATGAAAGAATCGGTGCTTATATCTCGTATAATTTTGATAGTGCGATAGATACAGCTAAAAAAATAGATGAAAAACGAACAAGTGGTGAAAAGCTATCGCCACTAGCAGGAATTCCATGCGGAATAAAAGATAATATCTGTACCAATGGAATTAAAACCACATGCGCATCTAAGATGCTTGAGGACTTTATTCCTCCATATGATGCTCATGTCATGAAGATGCTCAACGCTAGTGATGTCATAACACTCGGAAAGCTTAATATGGATGAGTTTGCAATGGGATCAACTACAGAAAACTCGCATTTTAAAGCGACTAAAAACCCACGAAACACCGATTATGTGCCTGGTGGAAGTTCGGGAGGTTCTGCTGCTGCAGTTGCTGCTAACGAAGCAGCATTCACTCTAGGATCTGACACAGGAGGCTCAATAAGACAACCTGCTGCTTTTTGTGGTGTTGTTGGAATGAAACCTACTTATGGTTCTGTCTCAAGAAATGGACTGATTGCTTTTGCATCTTCGCTAGATCAAATAGGACCTCTGACAAAAACAGTTTATGATAATGCAATGGTGCTAAACGAAATAAGCGGACATGATGAAATGGATACTACCTCGATAAAACATGAGTATAGCGATTTTACCAATGATATAGATAATGGGGTAGAGGGAGTAAAAATAGCGCTTCCTAAAGAATATTTTGGCGAGGGTATTTCTGATGAAGTACGTGTTGCTGTAGAGGAAGCTGCAAAAACTTACGAAAAATTAGGAGCTACAATAACAGAAGTTTCACTTCCCTCACTAAAACTAGCTTTGCCTGCATATTACGTAATCTCCAGCGCAGAAGCTTCATCAAACTTAGCTAGATTTGACGGTATTAGATATGGTTATAGAGCAGAAAACTTTGCAGATTTAGAGGAGTTATATAAAAACTCAAGAAGTGATGGATTTGGCACAGAAGTAAAAAGGCGCATAATGCTAGGCTCATTTGCTTTAAGTTCAGGTTATTATGATGCTTACTATAAAAAAGCCTTGCAAGTTCGCACACTCATAATGAATGAATTTGCTGAAACTTTTAAGGATTATAGCTGTATATTGTCTCCTGTTGCACCTACTGTGTCATATAAAATAGGGGAGAAAACAAAAACTCCTTTGGAAATGTATATGGGAGATATTTGTACAGTTCCTGTAAATATTGCAGGACTACCCTCACTAGCAATTCCCTGTGGAGAAAACAACAATGGATTACCACTAGGTATGCAGTTAATAGGAAAAGCCTTCAGTGAAGGTGAATTATATAAAATTGGGTATGCTTACGAAAAAGAAAAAGGTGCATACCATATAACAAAAGGATAGGAGGGAATTAGCATGATTAAAGATTATGAAATGGTAATAGGTCTTGAGGTTCATTGTGAGCTTGGGACTAAAACTAAGATTTTTTGCAGTTGCCCGACAACATTCGGCGCTGAGCCTAATACACAAGTTTGCCCTGTTTGCCTAGGTATGCCAGGCACATTACCGGTATTAAACGAAGAAGTAGTAGATAGCGCTATTAAGGCGGGATTAGCAACTAACTGCAAAATCAGCTCATTTTCTAAACAGGACAGAAAAAATTATTTTTATCCAGATTTGCCAAAAGCATATCAAATATCGCAATACGATCTACCACTTTGCTATAATGGGCATCTTGATATTGAAACTGAAAGTGGTAGCAAAACAATCGGTATTACCCGCATTCATATAGAAGAAGATGCTGGGAAACTTGTACATGATGATAAAGAAGGTACACTAATAGACTGTAATCGTTGTGGTGTCCCTCTTATAGAAATAGTATCAGAGCCGGATATTCGCTCTGCACATGAAGCTGTAGCTTATTTTAAAAAGCTACGTGCGATACTGCTTTACACTGGGATTTCGGACTGTAAAATGAACGAAGGTTCACTCAGATGCGATGTCAATTTGTCAGTAAGGAAAGTTGGTGAGGAAAAGTTTGGAACTAGAACAGAGATGAAAAACTTAAACTCCTTCCAATTCATTTTAAAAGCGATTGAATACGAGTATAAAAGACAAGTGGAAGCAGTGGAAAAAGGCGAGGAAATTATCCAGGAAACAAGACGTTTTGATCAAAGCAGTGGAAAAACTTTTTCCATGAGAAAAAAGGAAGACGCGAATGATTATCGATATTTCCCAGATCCTGATTTAGCGCCTATAGTTACTACAAAAGATAAACTTGATACTATCATGCATAGCATTCCGATGTTGCCTGACGCACGAAAAGAGCTATACATTAAAAATTTCGGTTTAACTTCATATGATGCGGAGATAATAACTAATGATTTAGCTATTGCTGATTATTTCCAAGTAGCAGCAAAAAACACAAAACACACGAAAATTTTAGCAAATATTTTAATCGGTGATGTATTAAGAATGCTCGAAAGCGACGATGATAGCATAAAAATTTCTGAGGAAACGCTAAGCGAAATCGCACAACTTTTGGGGAGCGGGTATATAAATAGCGGTGTCGGCAAAAAGCTCATTAAAGATTTGTGGAACATCAAAGATATTACAAGCGTCAAAACTTATGTTGATGAAAACGAAATGGCTCAAATAAGCGATAAGGCATTATTACAAGAGTATGTATGCAGCGTAATCGAAAAATCACAAAAATTAGTAGATGACTATAAAAGCGGTAAAACTAATGCAATAAAAGCAATAATCGGGCAAGTCATGGCTAAAACATCTGGCAAGGGAAACCCCATAATGATTAATGAAATCGTGAGCGAATATTTAAATAAATAAACTAAAAAGGCATATCAGTTTAACACTGATATGCCTTTTATTATGATGGATAATACATATTATTTTGTACCGGCTTTTCTTTAACAATCAAAGCACCTATTAGATATAAACCTGGGATAAGCAGACCTAATATTAAAGTAATTATTTCAAAGCCTAATAAATTCATAATGAAGATTATTTGTATCACTACCGTGACTATAAGCATAAGCACTGCAAAAATTTTACAGTATTTAATCAAATGTGGGTTTTTATATGAACGAATTCCAATTATTCCAGCAATTAACTGTAGCACTATAAACACTAAATGTAAAAGTAATACTATTGTAAATGTCCTAAAAAACTCTTTTAATAAAATATTTGCTGTAGTGGAGATAACAGTTGCACTAATTACATCGTGAGAGTTTAAAAGAATAGCTAGTTCATCTAATACATATGTAAACTCGTTTATTCCTAAAGAATATAAAAATTCTCGAGAATTTTCAATAAGAGATGGAAGCGACTCAATATGCCTTGCTATTGATTGTGCACTTAAAGCATCCTTTATAAAAGATAAAATCCAAAACCCTAATCCAGCCATGATTAAAGAAGGAAGTACTCCTATAATTAATAATACACTCACAACAGTGAGTAGTCCTGAGTTTGTAGTCTTATTCATGTGATTTTATTATGTCCTCCTTGGCGAATTAGTCCTTATTATTATATCATGCATATGCAGAAAGTCAAGATTTAAAAAACATCGTGCTAAAGCACGATGTTTTTTAAATAAATACTATGTTAAACTTATAGTGGTTATACCATGCAATGCTCAAGTACAGCTTTGATAAATAAATCATAGTAATAATATAGCTTTAGCTATAAAGTGAATTTTTATCATCATAAGAGACGAAGAAATGAGGCATTATTGTGAAAAATATTGTTATTTGCATACCAAATACCTTATTATCAAATGGTGTGGTACAATTTTTAAAAGATAATAGCACGATTAATACAGTTGAACTTGAAAAAGTGAATTCATTTTTGCAACTATTCGATGTGATAAATGCTGATATTTTACTCGTGGAGGTAAGACCGTATGAGCCATACACTTTAGATGAGTGGCTAAAGCGATTTGATAAGCTGCATGTTAAAAACAAGCTTTGTAAAACTGCTGTTATTGTTGATGAAAATTCATCACCAAT
>CAYJII010000039.1:0-21841 GCA_964370225.1 uncultured Oscillospiraceae bacterium
GTATCATCAGTAGTACCATCGTCAGTAGTGCCGTCGTCCTCTGTGGTATCATCAGTAGTATCGTCGTCGGTAATGCCGTCGTCTTCTGTTGTATCATCAGTTTCATCTGTAACTGCATTATCAGGGTCAGTGCTTTCATCAACCGCTGGTTCAGATGTGCATGATGCGAACGTTACCAACATCATCGCTGCTACTAATAATAAAGCTAATTTTCTTTTCATAATAATTCTCCTTTAAATTGTTTATATTAATATTAGCAATTAAGCTATGTTTAGATTATACCATCATAAAAATTAATGTGTTTATTAAATAAAAAAGATAAAATTAAAATTCACAGTAAATTAAATTAATAATTCCTAAACATAATATTATATTCAACAACGAATGTCTTTGACAATTTCAACAAATACCAGCTCACTAATATGTAAAAAACATCGTAAAGATGCATGCAATTGTGTAAAATACATTTATTGTAATAATAATTAAATTTATATTTGGATACTATTCATTTTTTGTTCTATTTTAGCTAATAGCTAGATAATTTTTTGTTTACTTAATATTAATAATCAGCAAAAAAAAGCATCTACAGAAGCTGCCTTTAATAGATTTTATTGTAAAAAATAATATATTGTGGTAAAATATAACTAACAAATCAAGTTTGTTTTATAATCTGGAAAGGGAAATAAAATGATTATGAGAAAAAAAGCATTAATAATTATAAGTGTGCTAGTTGTAGCAATTATTTTAGTAATCGTAGCAATAATATTGCTCCAAGATGTAGCATCTGATAACGGCACTCAAGATAGTGCGACCGAGCGAAGTTATGCAGTTGAAACAATAATAGCTAAAAATGAAAGCAATGATAATTTTTTAAGTTACACAGCTTTGATACAACCGAGAATAATCGAGCAAGTTACTTTTACAAGCATAAATACCGTAAAGGAAATATATGTTAGTGAAGGGGATAAAGTGAGTGTTGGGCATGTGCTGGTTTTACTTGATGAAAGTCAAGCAAGACAACTCAGCACTGTTGCATACAACGAAATGATTGCAGCAGAGAATGCGATGAATGTTGCAAAACTCAACTATGATACTGCTTTAGAAGCATATAACGATGCACTCAATAATGATGATGTAGTTGTGGATGAAGATACAGTTCAATCGCAACTCAACTCTGCTATTGCAAATAGGGATAAGATACAAGCTGAACTTGATGAAATAAACGAAAGTTTAGCCCCATACATTGTAGTGAGAGATAATGCTCAAAATGAACTAAATACTGCAACCGAGAAATATAATGCAGCAACAGAAGCACTTGAGGCTGATCCAGATAATGAGCAAAAAAAGATTGAACAAGAAAATGCTCTTGAAGATTTGAATACAAAAACGGAAAAGCTAAGTCAAGCGCAAAGCGATTTGAGTGCTCAGGAAGATTTGTTAAATAAAAACGGAAAAGAAGCTGAGCTTGCTACCGCAGAGACCGCTGTTGACGCTCTTCAGTCAACATATGATAATTTGCAGGACAATCCTATAGTGAGTAGTGATGTACTCTACACACAAAGCGAGGCAGCTCGCCTGACGTATGAAGCGTCAAAATCTACACATTCAGCTTTAAAAGAAACGTATGAAGCAACTTTAGATAATATTGAAAACTTAACATATAAATCCACAGTCGATGGCACAGTTTTAACTGTGATATCGACAGAAGGCTCTGTGGTGACGCCATTAGCACCGGTTATGGTCATTGGTTCTGACGAAAAAATCGCACAGTTTGGAATCTCGAGTGATGATTCACTAAGAGTAAGGTCGGGCGTGAAAGCAAAAATAACAATAAAGGGCGAAGAATATGACGGTGAGATAACAAATGTATCTGCTTTGCCTGATGAAATGACCAGAACCTACCTCACCGATGTCAGCATTAATGATGCTCCAGATGGACTATTACTAGGTGAAGTTGTGTATGTTGATATTAATTTAGGAGAGACCTCAGGCATATGGGTACCATTAAACATCGTGTTAAATGATGGCGAGGATTACCTTTTTGTAGTTGAAAATGAAAGGGCTAGTCGCAAAAATATCGAAATATTGGAAGTAAATGATGATAAAGTTCTAGTTAGTGGAATTAATGAAGGGGACCTTATCATTTCCCAAGGGATGAAAACTTTAAAAAGCGGATATAAAGTATCTATTATTGAGTAGTGTGATTGGAGTGAAATATGTTAGGGAAAAAATTTGTTAAATTTATCTTGCATAACAGAATAACTGTCATAATACTAATGATAGCAGTAATAGTCGCTGGGATATATAGTTATTATGTTATCCCCAAACGTGAAAATCCTGATACTACTGTTGCAGCTGCAGTGGTTACTACCATTTACCCTGGTGCAACACCGAGCGAAGTCGAGGAAAATGTCACCAATGTATTGGAAGACAAGATAAAAACGCTAAAAAATATAGATTATTACTCAAGCAGTAGCATGAACAGTGTTAGTGTTTTGTTAGTGATGTATGATTTAGATGTACAAGTTAGCGAAGTCGAAAGTGATTTGAGACAAGCCATTTCAGACACACAAGCGTTGTTACCAGACTTAGCACAAGAAAGCATGGTAAATACTGATGTGGTTGACGAAAATCAGTTTATTATAAGTTTGTCAGGGGAGGAGTATTCTGATTCTGACTTAGTAGAATTTGCTGAGAGTGCGAAAGAAATTATCGAGGAAGTAGAGGGGATTGAGTCAGTAGTAATAGAAGGCGCCAGTCCTAAGCGAGTAGTGGTTGAAACTGATTCGGAAAAAATGCAAAATTACTCGATAAATATAGAAAATATTATACAGTTAATGCAAGCTCAAAATCTTTCAATTCCATCCGGTAGTATACAATATGATGATACTAGCATAAATGTGGTAACTCCTGCAGTTTTCGAATCGCTTGCAGATATTGAAAACACTGTAATATCAGGAGCAGAAGATTCATTAAGTTTTGTAAGGCTAAAAGATGTAGCCGATGTGTATATCAGCGAAGAGCAGGATTATTATTTTGCTCAAGACTCAAATAGAGCGATTTTATTGACAGGGACGATTACTCCTGAAATTAATGCGGTTATTGTAGGGGAGGAGCTTAGAAAGGCAATTGATAGTGCTAAAGCCCAACTCCCTGATGATTTGATATTTCATGAAGTAATGTACGCTCCTGAGGATATCGACAATTCAATTAACAGCTTCGTTTTAAACCTTGGTGAGAGCATATTACTAATCGTGATAGTAGTAATGATTGGTGTGCATTTGCGTAATGGCATCATAGTTTCAGTTGCACTCCCGCTAAGCATACTTATTACATTTATTGTTATGAATTTAATCGGAGTTGACTTCCACTTCATTTCGATTGCTGCACTTATTGTATCGCTGGGAATTTTGGTAGATAATGCAATAGTAATCAGCGAGGCGATACAGCAAAACTTAAACAGTGGTATTGCTAAAACCAAAGCAATTACTCAAGGCGTGCGAGAAACAGCAATTCCTGTATTGACTTCGACATTAACAACAATTGCTACTTTCTCAATCATTTACTTTGTTCCTGGTACTGTTGGGCAAATTGCTGGAGAAATCCCAACTGTTGTTATAACTGCACTGATTGCTAGTTATATTGTAGCGATGTGTGCAGTCCCAGTTCTAGCGTACTATTTCTTTAAACCGGAGCATAATCATAAAGAGAAAAAAATGAGCTTCATAAAGCGATTTTTCGATTTTATGCTAATAATTGCACTCAAACATAAAATTATGACTGTGTGCGTGTCATTTATGACTTTGGGTGTAGCTGCACTATTAGCAATGCAATTAGGGTTACAGTTTTTCCCAGTTGCAAATAAACCGATAATTTACATTAATTATGAAAGCGAAAATATGTCAATAGAGTCGACTGAAGACATAAGCTTGCAGATAAATGAAATACTTGATAGTGACCCCGTGGTAGATAATTATACCTATGGCGTGGGGAATGGACTACCAAACTTCTTTTTAACAGTACCTTCAGTAAGCGCTTCTCCTAATGTGGGGCAGTACATGTTACAGCTTAATAAAGAGGAGTTATTGACCAGTGGGGGAGTTGAGGAAAAGGCACGTGATTTACAAGAAGTATTCGACAAATCTATAGCGGGTGCCACAGTAACAGTACGCTGTCTTGAGTATTCACTACCAACTGAAGCGACAATAACTTTGTCCGTATCGGGAGAAGATATAGAAAAAATTTCTGCTGTTGCTGATGAAATTGTAATTTTACTTAATGAGATTGACGGTACAGCATATGTAAGAAACACTAATATCATGCCACAATATGATTACAATATTAATATGGATAGCGAACTATTATCTACCTACGGACTACTAAAATACGATGTCTTAAAACAAATTAATAGCTCACTTATGGGTGTGAATGTGGGAACATATTATGCAGGAAATAGCAATTTAGATATCCTTGTTAAAAGTGATATCACATCGCTATCAGAACTAGAAAATTTGCAGATATATTCTAGCATTGCACCTACCTCAGTAAATCTAGAGCAAATAGCACAAATCGATATTACGCCGTCAGTACCGCTAATTAAGCATTATAATTCAGATAAATACGTTAATGTGCTAAGTGATGTTTTACCAGGATATAACTCGGTGAATATTGAAAATGAGTTATTTAATGAAAAACTCGAAAGCTTGGATTTAGATGGGATTGAGATTACCTCAAACGGCGAAGCGAGCAATATGTTCGATTTAATTTTATCGCTTGGCATAAGCTCAGTTATCGCAGTTTTCATTATATACTTGATACTATACTTCCAATTCAAGAATTTTACGAACCCACTAATTGTACTATCTAGCATACCGCTTAGCTTTATTGGTTGTGGATTTGGTCTGTGGATATTTAGAATGGATATTCAGGCAATGGCATTATTAGGGCTGGTTAGCTTATTTGGTATTGTTGTCAATAATAGCATTTTGCTAATAGAAGCAATTAACTCTGAAATAGCAAATGGCAAAGATATGAATGAAGCGTGTATCAGTGCTGTAAACCAAAGATTTCGCCCGATTATGCTCTCAAGCACGACGACTTGTATAGGGCTTATACCACTAATATTATCAGGAGATGCTATGACAGCGCCGATGGCATCAGTACTACTGTTTGGCCTATTATTTTCTACTATATTAACTATGGTAGTAGTGCCAACGATATTCTCAATTAAGAAAAGAAAATAATATAATAAAAAATACGATGTGAAAGCTCACATCGTATTTTTATGTAAAGTTATGATTTTTAATTTTAAGTTTAATTTTCTCAGTAATCAAAGCGATAGCTGCTGAGTTTGTAGGCTTAGATTTACTTGAAAAAAACTCACTTAACACAGTGGCATTACCACGATTCCACATGCTCACAATAGCATGGCGGATGGCTCGCTCGACACTGATTGTCGTTGTGTTAAATTTTTTTGCTACTGTTGGATATAAAAGTTTGGTTACTTGATAAATCATTTCATCATCACATACAGATAATACAATGGATTGTTTTAAATACATATATCCTTTTAAATTAAGCTGCATCCCCAAATTTTGTAACATCTCAGCAATAAGACCTTCTAACTCCAGGGATTCACTATCTATAGGTTGAAGAATTCGTGAAGGCAAAAGACTCTTTGCCAACACAAAAATTCGATCACATAAAAATTTTATATCAAATGGTTTTAGTACGTATTCTACAGCACCTATTTCTAGTGTTTGCTGTTGAAATACCGAGTTTTCATATGAGCTTACTACCATAAAAGAAGGTGTAAAGTCTTCATTGAAAATTGCGATGCACTTTATAATCCCCATAGCGTCAATATGAGGCATAATCGAATCTATTATTACAATATTCGGTCTATATAATTTTATCGCATTTAATACTTCTAATCCGTCTTTTGGCGTAGTGATAACTTCAAAACCAACCCGAGCAAGCATCTCGCTACAAAGTTTTCCAAAGTTATATGTATTGTCGCCAACAAGAATTTTAACACATTCACTCAATTTTAATTGCTCCTTAAAATCAATTCCAGTTACATTTTAACATATTATTTTACAAAAATAAAGCTTTTTTATGAAAAAATTACTTTTAAAGTAGACTTTTTATTTTTTACAGTAAAATTAATGTGAAAAATATATTTATTAAATATTGCAAAAAATAATATTTTCGGTTATAATTATATAAATTTTCATAATATTTTAATAAAGAAAGTGTGATTATACGTGATAGAAGTAAACAATTTAACCTATGAATATAAAAGCGGTAAGGGCATTTACGATATTACATTTAAAGTCCTCGATAGTAGCGTTACTGGATATTTAGGGCCAAACGGTGCTGGAAAAAGTACGACGATAAGAAATTTAATGGGGTTTTTAAAGGCAAATTCTGGTAATTGTAAAATTAGTGGACTAGATTGCTTTAATAATTCTAGCATAATAAAAGAAAATTTAGGCTATATTCCAGGAGAAATTGCATTTTTAGATAATATGCAATGTGAAGATTATATTAAATATCAGAGCAAACTGCGAAAGCTAAAAGATGATAAGCATTTAAAAAATTTAATCGAGCGCTTTGAATTGGATACAAAAGGGAGCATAAAAAAATTCTCAAAAGGAATGAAACAGAAGCTTGGGATAATTACTGCATTTATGCATGACCCTAGTATTCTCATTTTAGATGAACCAACCAGTGGGCTTGATCCACTAATGCAAAATGAATTTATAGATTTAGTTTTGGAGGAGAAGAAAAGAGGTAAAACAATTTTATTATCAAGTCATATATTTGAAGAAGTAGAGAAGATTTGTGATGAAGTAATTATTATAAAAGAAGGACGTTTGGTTACTAATTGTGATATTAATACGCTAAAAGCTACCCAACGAAAACTGTATATAGTAAAAACTAGCCAAGGTGTTAAATTAAAATCACTTGGGTATGAAATTGTAAATGAAAGCGATAATAACTTCCATATCTATGTAAAAGGTGGAGAAGTAAATAAATTCATTAAAGATATTGCTAGTATTGATGTAGAAGATTTACACTCGCAAAATCAGAATTTAGAAGAAGTATTTTTGAATTTTTATAAGAAATAAGTAGATTTCTGGAAAGGTAATGTAATGAATAAAACAATTTTTATGTATACATTCAAGCGAAACTATAAGCTAATGATTATATTCTTGTTTGTGCTAATTTTTTACCAAAGTGCAATAATCTTATTTATCGACCCAGATAATATGAGTGAAATAGCTGATATTTTTAGCATGGCAGATAGTTTTTTAGGACCACTGGGAATTAATCTCGCAGAGTTTACCTCACCGTTAAGCTACACTGCATCAACCTTTTTTTCAGTGTTGGTACTTGCCTTTACGATGGTCTTTATAATAATAGAGTCAATAGGCCTAGTTGCTAAACAGGTTGATGATACCTCAATTACTTGCATCTTAATGACGGCTGTAAAACGCAGTGATTTTCTATTGACAAAATCTGTGTTCTTGCTGTTTTCGCTATTAATTTTATTCATCGGAATTTTTGTTAGTGGATTTTTAGCACTTTCTACTTTTGGGGAATTTAGTGTGTTTGATTATTTCATATTAGTACTATGTACATACACATTATGTTCAGCTGTTGCGATGCTATCATTTTTCCTTTCAGTTGCATTTTGTGATAGCAAATGGGGAATACGCTTAGCAGTTGCTACTCCAATTATGATGATACTAATAAAAATGTTTAGTGGTGTTAGTGAAGATATCGAGTGGATAAAATATATCAGCTTTTACGGGTACTACGACTCAACCGATATTATTAATGGAGAAGTAACCGCTGTTTTGTTTATCGGGGTTTTAGCGTTTATTACATTCACGTTAATGGTCGCTTCTATAAAAGTATTCGATAAGAAAAACCTATCTATTTAATAATAAAAATAAGCTATGGCAAAATGCCATAGCTTATTTTTTTATCCAAGACAGTAAATATTGTTAATCTGTTATTTCAGTTGTTTTTGAAGGCATTTCATTCGCCCACTCAAAACCTTTTTTAGCGATGATAACAGCAAAAACTTCATTTATTATTGCTGCTGCAGCTATAGTCCCTTGCACTATAGTAGCAGATTCAGAGTCGAACCCAACTAAAGAAGTAACCGCCATCCCTGTGAATACTAGTGATACACCGGAGTGTGGTAGTAAAGCAAAACCAAGATATTTTTTTACAGTGTGCTCCGCTTTGCTGACTTTTGCCCCAAGATATGTGCTATAGTATTTCCCCAGTCCGCGTGAGATTATGTAGATTGCAGTGAGCAGACCCGCTCCAAAAATCAAGCGATAATCTAATGGTGTCGCTAAATTGAGTATCATAACGATAAAGGCAATTCCAACAAATTCTTTTGATGCAGCTGCTATTTTAGTGATTTTTTCTTCACCAACACAGTTAGCTACCGTAGTAAATAGCGCCATACCCACTAGCATATAATTTGAGCCTTTGCCCCCTAAGAAAAGAGAGTCGTATGAGAAACACACTAAAAATGTCACAACAGCAGTCAGTATTGTGACGAGCAGCATGCCTTTTTTAGATAATTCTTTTTTATATATGAATGAAACTAAGAAACCGATAACTATTCCAAATATAATCGGTATAACTACAGTAGTTAATATTACAGTTAGGATTGAAGTTCCTTCGCTAGAACCCATTGCAGCTACATACGAGTTAATCGAGAAAAACACAAATATTGCAACAACATCATCTAAAATAGCCAGTGGTATCAACGTATTCGTCACTGGGCCTTTAGTTTTAAATTCGTTTACAATAGAAAGAGCAGGAGCTGGTGCCGTAGCTAAGGCTATACCACCGAATATCATCGCTACATACATTGGAATATTCATAAAATAAAATACTACTGCAAACACACCGCTTACTACTATAAAAGTGCCCAGCGCTTCAAATAGGGTAATGGTAATAATTTGGCTACCGTATTTCTTAATTTTCTTTATAATCAAATCTTTTGCAAACATTATCCCAACGCTACATTCCAGTAATTTTGAGATTATATAATAAGACTGAGAATTGAGTATTTCCTCACTCATTAAATTTAATGCATATGGACCTAAAACTACACCCGTGATAAGCCAACCCAAAATTGCGGGAAGTTTTAGTTTGCTGACAAGCTTACCTGCAAACATAGCTATTACCACTATGAGAACAACTCGTCCGATTGATAAAAGAATTTCCATGATATCGCTCCATTCTGCCATTTATTCGGCGAAAAAATTAATCGGTTATATCCGTGGACAAACCGTTAAAGAAAATTTTCAGAAAACGCTTTAAATGATAATTTTCTCCGTTATATACTTCAAAAATCATTGGTACTGCATACTGTAAAGCGTCAAAATATTTTATAGCATCCTCGCTTTTTATACCTTTGCCTAAACTCATATTTTCAAGTATCCTCGTGTATATCTTCATATTCATTTCACGCAATGGCTTTTTTATCTGGATTATATCCTCTTTTAAATGAGCGGGAGTTTCAAGCACTATGTAATTGAGTATTTGCGATAGGTTGGGATGAAGTAATAAAAAATCACGTCTTATATCTGTAAAAGTGTTGTAGTCGACTTTTTCAGATAAATTTTCCTCTGAGTAGGCAACTAATTTTACAATAAAGTCTTCTAGACATTTTATATAAAGCTCATCTTTATTAATAAAATAGTGGTAGATTATACCTTTAGATATTCCAGCATGTTTGGTTATCTGAGATATAGTAGAGTTTTCATAACCATATTGTGAAAAGATTTCTAACGAACTTTTTATAATTAAACTATATGTTTGTTTGTTTTTCTCATCTCGTTTCATATACTCACCTCATATTTTTGACCATGTGGTCAAAAATATTATATCATAGTTGAAATTTCATGTCAACAACAAAGTAATATTATTTTAGTACACAGAATAGTTATTATAAAGTACATAAAAAGAGGTGCAGTGAATGAAAGTTTTGGACATACTAGGTTCAGATATTGAAGTGAATAGCGAAAAAAGAGAATACGAAATCGGCTTGTCATCATACCAAGCAGAAGAAAGGCTTAATCTATATGGGAAAAATGTGCTAGCAAAAAAGAAGAAGGTCTCAGCAGTCAGAATTTTTGCAAACCAGTACAAAGACATACTTACATTAATTTTGCTCATTTCAACTTTAGCATCACTTTTTTTAGGTGAGTGGGTCGAGGCTATTGCTATAGCAGTAATAATACTAATGAATTCTATTTTAGGATTTATACAGGAATATAAAACTGAAAAAACATTAGAAGCGCTAAAAAATATGTCCGCTCCTAAAGCTAAAGTATATCGCGATGGTGAAGTGGTACAAATTGATAGTGAGGATATTGTAGTAGATGATGTTATTCTCATAAAGACAGGGGACAAAATCTGTGCCGATGCTGTATTAACTGAGAGTATCTCACTTTTTACAGATGAGGCATTATTATCAGGAGAGTCGCTCGATATCGAGAAAAGAGTGTATGAGAAAACTGGCGCAGTAGAAAACGAGCTTAACAAAGATTATTTGGTTTATATGGGGAGTGTTGTCACTAAAGGACATGGAACTGCTAGAGTTATCTCATGCGGGATGAATACACAAATGGGGCGTATAGCAGGAATGCTTCAAGAAATCGAAGAAGTGCAGACACAATTGCAGATTAAACTAGCACAGCTGGGCAAATATATTGCGATTGGTTGTCTTGCTGTCTGCGCGGTTGTTTCATTAGCGGGGCTTCTGCGTGGAGAAAATGCTGTTGATATGCTTATTACGGGAGTATCGCTTGCAGTAGCAGCAGTGCCTGAGGGATTACCTGCGATTGTCACGATAGCATTAGCTTTAGCGGTAAGTCGTATGATGAAAGCAAACTCGCTTGTTAGGAAGCTCCACGCTGTGGAAACACTTGGTTGCACAAACGTGATATGCTCAGATAAAACTGGGACTCTCACACAAAATAAAATGACAGCTGTAAAATTATACACAAACAATAGTATCACTGAGATAACACCAGAATATAAACTCGAGCTAAAAAGCGAAATGTTGGGCCTATGCGCTTATATATGCAATAATGCTACTTATTCCGCTAAAGGGGATAAATACATGGGTGAAGCGACTGAAATAGGTCTGTTAAAATTTGCAAAGCAATCACTAAGTGGGCAGAGCAGTATGTTAAACAACTATAAGCGAAACGATGAAATCCCATTTGATAGCAAAAGAAAGTTTATGTCCGTTATAGCTAGTGATATTTCAGGCAAAAAATTTATGTTTACAAAAGGAGCTGTTGATATAATTATCAATAGGTGTACACATATAAATATAAACGGAGAATTACTACTACTTAATGCAGATTTAAGAGCGAAGATTATGCACGCAAATGAAAAGATGGCTGGAGAAGCATTACGAGTGATTGGCTTAGCATACAAAACTATAGATAATAATACAAAAGAGGAAGAAAACTTAGTCTTCATCGGACTAATAGGTCTGATAGATCCCCCGAGAAGAGAGGTTTTTTCTGCAGTGAAACTATGTAAAAAAGCAGGGATTAAAATAATAATGATAACAGGCGACCACAAAACTACTGCTTGTGCGATAGCAAGCAAAATAGGTATTTACAAAAAAACTGATAATGCACTAAGTGGTAGTGATATAGATAAAATGGATGAAAAAGCGCTTGGGGAAGCGCTCGAAAATACAACAGTTTTTGCAAGAGTCAGCCCTAAGAATAAAATGCAGATAGTAGACTGCTTGCAAAACAAAAATAATATTGTCGCTATGACTGGTGACGGGGTAAATGATGCACCTGCTATAAAAAAAGCGGATATAGGCGTGTGTATGGGGATTACTGGTACAGATGTTACTAAGGAAGCATCTGACTTAGTTTTGCTTGACGATAATTTTGCTACACTGATAAAGGCAGTAAAAGAGGGAAGAGTTATCTACTCGAATATCCGAAAATTTATAAGATATCTTTTATCTTGCAATATTGGCGAAGTAGTAACGATGTTTTTCGGGATGCTAATGGGTATGCCTGTAGTACTACTGCCTATACAAATATTACTTGTTAACCTTGTAACTGATGGATTACCTGCGATTGCGCTTGGTTTAGAAACTGGTGAAGATAATATAATGGAGCAAAACCCCAGAAAATCAGGAGAGAGCATTTTCTCAAACGGATTGCTCTGTAAAATTGTGTTTAGGGGATTTTTAATCGGTATTGCAACATTAGGAGCATTCGTATATTTATACTCAAACTTTCATGATGTTGCAATATCTAGGACAGGAGCTTTTTTCACACTAGTAACAACACAGCTTATTAATGTGTTTGAATGCAAAAGCGAGGAAAAAAATATCTTTAATATAAATTTGCTTAGTAATAAAAAACTTCTCCTCGCAGCACTACTATCTCTTATCGTGCTGTTTTTATCAATCTACACTCCGATAGTCAATGCAATATTATCACTTAACCCACTGAGTTTAAGGCAAGTTTTAGTATGCCTATGCTTTTCAGTTATTCCTACAACATTATCCTTAATATTTTTTAGCAGCACAAAAAATAAGTAGCTGTTATTATAACAGCTACTTATAAATAAGACATAATGCAAGATTTTACTTGTTTTCTTCTGCAACCGGTGTTACAATATACTTGGCTGAGCAGGTTTTATAAAAACAGTCGATAAGATACAACACCGCTTTAGCCAATAAGATAACTGAAACTGTGAATAAAATCAGCTTTAAAAAAGTTTTCATAATAATTCCCCGTTTCTAAATTTAAACTATACGTTTTCTTGTTATCATTATATCAACTTTTTATAAAAAAATCAATGTTTTAAAAGATTTTTTTATAAAAATCGTTTTTACTCAATATGTACATAAACGGAACTCCCAATAAGTAGCAGATGGTTGCTTGTCCTATGAAAATACTAATGAAATTCGCGGTAAATGCGCTAACGCTGAATCCACCGGAAAAAACAAATGTAATCTCAAGGCCTACGATTACTGCATTAATGAGCACAGGGGGAAGTGGCACTAAAAAATATTTTATGCAATTATTATTGAGTTTTCCTAAATAATGTGATAAAATAGCTGCAATCAGTGTTGCAGCAGAGCCAACAACCGCGTCGATTATTCCGATGGGGTTTACGCCTGCAAAAAAACCGATTAAGTTTGCGAGTGCGCATCCTAAAGTTAAACCGGGTATCGCAAGCTTTGTATAAGCGGGCAATACCGTGAGCATTTCGCTCACCCTAAACTGGATGGGACCGAATGAGATAAAAAACATTGCGAATGTTATGGCGCAGTAGATAGCAGCAAGTAAAGCTATCTTCACCATATTTGTTGTACTTTGACCTTTCAAATTGTATACCTTCTTTCGTAGTTTTTTTTATAGTCAGGAGCTTGCGACTGACTTTGTGATAACACAGTATAAAATTATATCATAAATATGGGGATAAGTCCATATAAAACAAGTTTCAACTTACTTTTCGATAAATTCCACAAAAAAGAGAGTTTCTAGCGATAATTTCAGTAAAAATATAAATTGCAGATATAGTGCAATAAGGAGCAAAATAAAACATGAAAAAAATATTCGCGACCATAATAATTTATAATAAAAAAGCAAAAAACAGTGAAACATTAGCGTGTTTTGAAAAAATCAAGTCAGAGCTCGATTTCGAAGTTCAAGTTATATTAGTAGATAATAGTTCACAACAAAACAATAATGAGGAATTTTGCAAAGATAATAATATTGATTATATTTCAATGGAGGGAAATGTTGGCTTAGCAAAAGCATATAACGCAGCGGTGAAATACATTGGCACAATTTGTGATGATTATGTAATGTGCATTTTCGATGACGATACAATACTTACGAGTGATTATTTTAACAAATTATGTGTTGAGCTAAAAAACAAACCAAAGAAAACAGTCTTTTTGCCAATGATATATGATGCTGTTGGGCTTTTAAGCCCTAGTGTGATAAAGGGAGTTAGGGTAAAAAGAGTAGAGCATATTAAGCTAATTAACGATGAAAACATCACAGGGATAAATACTGGTATGGCGATAACTAGTGATGTTTATAATAATATTAAGTACAATACACATATGTTTTTAGATTATGTAGATCATGAATTTTTAAGAGAATGTAAAAAGTTAGGCTATAATATCAAAATACTTGATACCAATCTAAAACAAAACTTTTTTGATAACGAAAAGCATAGCTTTAACACCGTTTTTGTTAGATTTACTCGTTTTAACAAAGACTATAAGATTTTTTGCAAGGACAAGAAATTCTACTGCTTTATCATCAGACTAGTAAGAGGTTTAAAACTTAGCATAAGGCATAGCAATTTTAAGTTTTTATTCCATGTTTTTAAATAGCATAATATAAAATTAATCTTTATTTAATTGATTTTTAACTAAATATGTGCTAAAATAGAAATGTTATTTTCAAATGAAAAATAGTTGCTCTTATCATAAGAATGTGGTAAGAGCTAATACTATTAATAAAAATATTTTCGCAAACTAGCGATGAACGGAGGATTTATGAAAGGGATTATTTTAGCAGGTGGCTCGGGGACAAGACTTTATCCACTAACTATGATTACAAGTAAACAGTTATTACCGATTTATGATAAACCGATGATATACTATCCATTATCAACATTGATGTTAGCGGGGATTAAAGATATTCTTATTATCTCGACCCCAACTGATTTACCTAATTTTAAAAAATTATTGGGCGACGGAAGTTTATATGGGGTAAATTTATCCTACGTAGAACAGCCTTCACCCGATGGATTAGCGCAAGCATTTATTTTAGGTGAAGATTTCATCGGGGACGACGATTGTGCTATGATTTTAGGGGATAATATCTTTTATGGCAACGGCTTTAGCAAAGTATTAACAGAAGCAGCTGAGAATAAGGATCGTGCAACTGTGTTCGGATATTATGTAGACGATCCACATAGATTTGGTATAGTTGAGTTTGATGATAATGGCAAAGTGCTTTCTGTTGAAGAAAAACCACAAGATCCTAAATCAAATTATGCAATTACAGGACTATATTTTTATGATAAAAGAGTAGTTGAGTATGCAAAAGCGTTAAAACCTAGCCCGCGAGGCGAACTTGAAATTACAGATTTAAATAGAGTGTATCTTGAAAACAATGAGCTTGATGTTAAGCTTTTAGGTCGTGGATACGCATGGCTTGACACGGGTACTATGGACAGTTTGCTTGAAGCAGCTGATTTTGTGCAAACAATTGAAAAGCGTCAGGGTATAAAAATTTCAGCCCCTGAGGAAATTGCATATAAAAAAGGTTGGATAACTAAAGAACAGTTACTAAAATCAGCTGAACTTTATGGCAAATCCACATATGGAGAGCATCTTAAAAAAGTAGCCAGCGGAAAAATTAAATATTAAGGAGAGAAAAATGAAAGTAGTAAAGACTGATATAAAAGATTTATGTGTAATTGAGCCACAATGTTTTGGAGACCATAGAGGTTGGTTTATGGAAACATACTCATATAATAAACTCAAAGAGCAGGGAATTGATACTGTTTTTGTACAGGACAACCAGTCATTCTCCGCGCAAAAAAACACATTACGCGGCCTACATTTTCAGAATAACCCAATGGCTCAAACAAAACTGATTCGCTGCACTAAAGGAGTAATTATCGATACTGTAGTGGATTTAAGAAAAGATTCTGCTACTTATAAAAAGAGCTTTTCCATTGAACTTTCTGCTGAGAATAAAAAGCAACTCTATATTCCAAAAGGTTTTGCGCATGGCTTTCTAACTTTGACAGACGATGTTGAAGTGCAATATAAAGTCGATGAGTATTACTCAAAAGAATGCGATAGAAGTGTTAAATATAATGACCCTGAGTTTAAAATTGATTGGGGAGTAGAAAACCCTATTTTATCAGAAAAAGATTTAAGTGCACCACTGCTAAAAGACAGTGATGTTAATTTTTAGTTTATTGAAAGAGAGAATTATATGAAAATATTAGTTACAGGCGCTGCTGGTTTTATCGGTAGCAACTTTGTTTACCACATGTTAAAAGAACATCCGACTTACGAAATCGTAGGCATTGATTTGCTAACATACGCAGGCAATCTGCAAACCCTTGAAGAAGCACTAAAAAATCCTAAATTCAAATTTACAAAAGGTGATATTGCAGATGGCGAATATATCTTCAAATTATTTGGAGAAGAAAAATTTGATATAGTTGTAAATTTTGCGGCTGAAAGCCATGTTGACCGCTCTATCGAAGACCCAGGCATTTTCCTTAAAACAAATATTATCGGAACACAGGTATTGATGGATGCTTCACTCAAATACGAAGTAAAAAGATATCACCAGGTTTCAACTGACGAAGTTTATGGAGATTTGCCACTGGATAGACCTGATTTATTCTTTACAGAAGAAACTCCTATTCACACTTCAAGTCCATATTCCGCATCTAAAGCATCTGCCGATTTATTAGTACAAGCGTACAACAGGACATTTAAGTTGCCTGCTACAATCACTAGATGCTCGAATAACTACGGACCATATCACTTCCCAGAAAAATTAATCCCACTTATGATTTCTAGAGCACTAAATGATGAAGCTCTACCTGTTTACGGTACTGGTGAAAATGTACGTGACTGGCTATATGTTGGGGATCACTGTATCGCGATTGATAAAGTTATTCATAATGGTAAAGTTGGCGAAGTATATAATGTTGGTGGGCATAATGAGCGCACAAATTTAGAAGTAGTAAAAACAATTTTGCATCAATTAAATAAGCCAGAAAGCTTAATATCTTATGTTTCAGACAGAAAAGGGCACGACATGAGATACGCTATAGATCCAGCAAAAATTTCAAGAGAACTTGGATGGGAGCCTACTGTTTTATTTGATGAGGGAATAAAATCTACAGTCAAATGGTATCTAGACAATAAATCTTGGTGGGAAAATATCATCAATGGCGAATATAAAGATTATTATGAAAAAATGTATGATAATAGATAAAATCATCGGAGGTGAACATTATTAAAGTTTTAGTAACTGGTGTAAAAGGTCAATTAGGTTTCGATGTCGTTAACACATTAACAGATTTAGGGATTGAGTGCAAAGGTGTTGATGTTGATGATTTCGATTTAACCGATGAAGTAGCTAGCAAAGATTACGCGCTAAATTACGCACCTGATGTTATAGTACACTGTGCGGCTTATACTGCTGTTGATAAAGCTGAAGACGACAAAGAAACTTGTGAAAAAGTAAATGTAAATGGGACTAGAGCTCTTGCGCAAGCAGCAAAAGAGCTTGACGCTAAGTTTTTTTACATATCCACGGACTATGTTTTCGAGGGTGTAGGAGATTGTGCTTTTGAAGTAGATGATGCAAAAAATCCGATAAACCATTATGGGTACACTAAGCATCAAGGTGAAAAGCAAGTAGAAGAGATTCTTAGCAAATACTTTATTTTAAGAGTGACATGGACATTTGGCGAAAATGGTAATAATTTTGTTAAGACAATGCTAAGACTAGCTCAAACGCATAATAAACTTACTGTTGTAAACGACCAAGTCGGATCGCCTACTTATACAAAAGATGTCGCTAAAACAATAGGTGAGATGATAAATACCGAGAAATACGGAGTTTACCATGTTACTAACGAAGGTTTTTGCACTTGGTATGAATTTGCAAAAGAAATTTTTGCTAAAGCGAATTTACCTATTGAAGTTTCTCCTGTAACTTCTGCAGAATACAAAACTGCTGCAGCTCGTCCGCATAATTCAAGATTAAGCAAAAAAAGCCTGACTGAAAACGGCTTTAGCTTGTTACCTACTTGGCAAGATGGATTGAGCAGATTTTTAGAAAATATACTATAAAATTTTATGATTACACATAAATTTAAGTGAGCTTAAGTTTATGTGTAATTGCTAATTATAAAGGAACGGAGCTATGTTATGTCTAAGATGTCGCCGATGATGCAACAATATCTTGATATAAAATCCATGCATAAGGATCACGTGTTGTTTTTTAGACTAGGTGATTTTTATGAGATGTTTTTTGATGATGCACTTAATATTTCAAAGGAGCTTGAGCTCACACTCACAGGTAGAGATTGTGGGTTGCCTGAGCGTGCACCAATGTGTGGGATACCATATCATTCAAGTAGTGTGTACATAAAAAGACTCATCGAAAAAGGGTACAAAGTTGCGATATGTGAGCAAACCGAAGAGCCTTCACAGGCGAAAGGTATCGTAAAAAGGGAAGTAGTGCGACTTGTTACTCCCGGAACTATAATTGAAGATGAAATGCTTAAAGAAGGTGTTAATAATTACATCGCTTCGGTTTATTACGAAAAAAAAGCATTTTCTGTTTGCTTTGCTGACATTTCTACTGGTGAGGTTTATTTTACCGAGCAAGTAAGTGGCGTTGGTTATTTAGATGTAATAAATGAAATATCAAAATTTTTACCTAGCGAAATAATTCACAATAAAAAGCTTCTTGAAAATAAGGAGATTAAAGCTTATCTTGATACAAAGTTAAACGCTACGCTCACTTTAATTGATGATGTGAATATCAATAACAGTGAAAATGTGAAGGTGATTACTACACATTTTGGTGTAGATGATGTCTCAATGCTAAATATTGCTGAAGACTCACTTTCTATTTTTAGCTTAGGACATTTGTTAAGTTACTTAAACTACACACAACATGATGGTGCAAAAAGAATAAGCAATATTAATCGCTATAGTGAAAATCAGTACATGAATATTGACTTTTCAGCTAGAAAAAATTTAGAGTTAACTCAGACTATTAGGTCTGGCGAAAAAAAAGGTACGCTGCTATGGGTGCTAGATAAAACTAAAACTTCAATGGGGAAACGCTATCTAAAAAATGCAGTTGAACAACCTTTGATGAATATCGCAGAGATAACAAAACGTCAAAATGCGATTGGTGAACTAATTTCTAACAGCATCACAATGTCAGAGATTATTGAAAATTTAGCAAGCATCTATGACCTAGATAGGTTAATGACAAGAGTAATTTACGGCACAGCAACTCCTAAAGATTTAAAGGCATTGCAGTACACTCTAGAGAATTTGCCAAGAGTGAAAGAGCTTACATCTGAATTTAAGAAGGAGTACCTAAAAGATATACATACAAGTATAGATGAGCTAAATGATGTGAAAAAACTCGTCGAAAATTCTATTAATGATGACTTGCCAGCAACTCAAAAAGATGGTGGATACATAAAAAAAGGCTTCAACTCGCAACTTGATGAGTATAGAGATATTTGCAATAACGCAAAAGAATATATCGAACGTATCGAAAATGATGAACGTGAAAAAACAGGTATTAAGCCACTAAAAATTAAATATAACCGTGTATTTGGTTATTATATTGAAATCACTAACTCCTACCTATCACAAGTTCCAGATGAGTACATAAGAAAGCAGACACTCACAAATTGCGAGAGATATATCACTCAGGAATTAAAGGAGATTGAAACGAAAGTTTTAGTTGCAAGCGAAAAAATCGTAAGTCTCGAAAGTGAAATTTTAACGGAGATTAAAAAATATATTGCAACTAAAATTGACCTTATTCAATCTACTTCAAACGCTATTGCAAAGCTTGATTTTATCGCTTCACTTGCTTATGTTGCTAACCAAAACAATTATTCTTGCCCACAAGTTTTGACTGATGGTAAAATCGAAATCGTAGGTGGACGCCACCCAGTTGTAGAGCAAATGCTAAATGGCACACCGTTTGTGCCAAATAATACAAACCTTGATAACAACGATAGAATTTGGCTTATAACAGGCCCTAATATGGCTGGTAAATCGACGTATATGAGACAGGTTGCAGTCATTACTATAATGGCGCAAATAGGAAGCTATGTTCCCGCTACCAGCGCCAATATTTCTGTAGTAGATAAGGTATTTACTAGAGTTGGGGCTTCTGACGATTTAGCTGCAGGCGAGTCGACATTTATGGTTGAGATGACAGAGATGGCAAATATTCTAAAATTTGCCACTAAACAAAGCCTTGTTATACTCGATGAAATTGGTAGAGGAACTTCTACATTTGATGGAATGAGTATAGCAAAAGCAGTTATTGAGTACATAGCTTTAAATAAATCGTTGAGATGCAAAACATTGTTTGCAACACATTATCATGAACTAACAGCAATGGAACACGAGACAAGTGGTATAGTTAATTACAATATAGCAGTTATAAAGCGTGATGACGATATAACATTTTTACGTAAAATCGTAAAAGGTGCTGCTGATGATAGTTTTGGGATAGAAGTAGCAAAATTAGCAGGGGTACCGCAAAAAGTAATAACTCGCGCAAAAGAGATACTATTAGAGCTTGAGTCACAGACTACGCAAGTAATAAATGTAAAACCTGAAAAAGAGCCAACAAATCAAATGACTTTTAACAGTTACATTTCTGAAGTTGAAGAGAAAATTAAGCATACTCAGCTTGAGACTATCTCTCCATTGGAAGCTCTAAATTTATTATACGAACTAAAAAAAATGTTAAAATAGGAGGATAAATGGGTAAAATTAATGTGCTAGATAAGCATGTAGCAGAACTGATTGCAGCTGGAGAAGTTGTTGAGCGTCCTGCGTCTATCGTAAAAGAATTGCTTGAAAATTCGGTCGATGCAAATTCAACTTGCATCACAGTAGAAATTAAAAATGGCGGAATTAGTTTTATCCGCATTACAGATGATGGGGATGGTCTACTAAAAGAGGATATGCCCCTAGCTTTTTTGCGCCATGCTACAAGCAAAGTTCAAAATAAGGATGATTTGTATTCAATTGAAACTTTAGGTTTTAGAGGGGAAGCTCTTGCCTCAATTTCTGCAGTAGCGAAAGTTGAGCTTATCAGCAAGGTTAGAGACAGCGAACTGGGAGCGAAATATATCATCAGTGGTGGTGAGGAAAACTCCTTTGAAGATGCTGGTTGCCCCAATGGCACAACGATTGTGGTGCGTGACTTGTTTTTCAATGTGCCAGCTAGGCAAAAATTCCTCAAAAAGGATTTTGTTGAGGGGAATGCGATACAGTCAATAGTAGAAAAAATAGCACTCTCAAACCCTAATGTATCATTTAAATTTATCAAAGACAACAAACTTATTTTTCACACAGCGGGGGATAACAAGCAAGAAACTTCGGTATATACGATACTTGGCAAGGAGTTTTATTCTGCGATAATACCTATAGATTATGAGTATAATGGGGTAAAAATCACTGGATTTGTGACAAAGCCAAGCTACTCAAAATCTAATCGAAATATGCAGCATTTCTTTGTAAATGATCGATATATCAAAACTGTAACTGGATTTGCTGCAGTAGAAGAAGCATATAAAAACTCTATGATGACATCAAAATACCCAGGTTGTGTGCTGAAAATCAGCATACCGTTTGATTTGGTTGATGTGAACGTTCACCCGGCTAAAACAGAGGTTAAATTTTCAAATGATAAAGCCGTGTTTGAAGCTATCTACTTTGCGATAAAATCGGTTTTGCTTAAAGACGATGAGCTAAGAGGAAAAACACAGATAAATACACAAAGCGTCGCGAATTTTAAGAACGAAGAAGCTACTCAAACTATGATAAATTCAAATTTAAAGCAGTTCGCAGCAAAAAAAGAAGATACATTCTTAAAAATTAACGCTGATAGCTTTAACAAAATGATGAACACAACACAACTTAAAGTTTCATCGCCAAAGTCAAATGAAAGTGCTGATAATTTTACTGCTCCTT
>CAYJII010000040.1:0-19500 GCA_964370225.1 uncultured Oscillospiraceae bacterium
CAAGTAGTAAAAGAAAACTGAGCTTTAGAAATATAGACAACCGCGCTAAATTAAAATTTAGCGCGGTTAAGGGAAGTACAAAATGAAAATAAAGTATTTATGCCAGAATATTCATTTATATATATGAGCTAAACTTGTGCATAATAATATTATCAAGTTAGACTTGGTAATATTATATTGAGGTGAAATTATGAGTAGAAAAAGTAAAAAAGTAAATAATAATAACGAAATGAATAATAATATTTCGGATTGCAAAAATTCTATTAACGATGATATGTCAACATATAACTCAAATGTTAACCCATCTTCACAGGATAGTTCACATTCTAAAATGAGAAAATCAAGCAAAAAAGATATGTCAGACTGCAAATAAATAATAAGACAACACTTAATTTTTGAGGATAATTATTTGTCCTCAAAAATTATTTGCTTTTTTATAGAAACTTTGTTATAATAAAATGTAATGTAATTCTATATTTTAACGGAGGTAAATATGCCAATTATTAATATTCCGGAAACTTTGCCGGCTAAAAAAACGCTGGAATTTGAAAACATATTTGTTATTACTAAAGAACGTGCTATACATCAAGATATCAGACCGTTAAAAATTGTCATATTAAACCTTATGCCAAAGAAAATTGAGACAGAAACTCAGCTATTGCGCTTATTGGGTAATTCTCCTTTACAAGTTGATGTTGATTTGTTGCAAACAGCCACACATGTATCAAAAAATACTAGCAGTGATCATTTGTTAAATTTTTATCAAGTGTTTGATAATATTAAATCTAAAAAATATGATGGCTTAATTATCACTGGGGCTCCTGTTGAACTAATGGAGTTTGAAGATGTAAATTATTGGGAAGAATTAAAATGTATAATGGAGTGGTCACTTGCTAATGTATACTCCACTTTACATATATGCTGGGGCGCACAAGCTGGGCTATATTATCATTATGGCGTAAAAAAAGAGAATTTGCCAGATAAGATGTTCGGAGTATTTCCACATCATGTTACGGACATACATAATATGCTAGTACGTGGTTTTGATGAGACATTTTATGTGCCACATTCTAGACATACGCGAATTGATGAAGATTTCGTTCGTAATTGTAAGGATTTAAAAGTGCTGACGTATTCTGATATATCTGGAATAAACTGTGTTAGCGCAAAAGATGGTAGACAAGTTTTTGTTTGTGGGCACAGTGAATATGATAAAGATACGCTAGCAAATGAATATTTTAGGGATAAAAACGCGGGACTCCCTATAAATGTCCCATATAATTATTTTAAAGAAGATGATATAAATAATGATCCCGCTTTTATTTGGCGCGGTCATGCTAATTTATTTTTTCAAAACTGGCTAAATTTTGTATATCAAGAAACGCCATTTGATTTGTCTACTTTATAACGGAGGTAACATTTTTGCAAAAAGAAATTTATATCAAAAGCAATGATATCGACAAACAGTATCAAGCTATTAATGAGTCTACAATGCTTTTGAAATCGCACTTCCCTCTTGAAAATCCACTAGCTTTCGTACATAGTTTCGGATGTCTACAAAATGTGACTGATGGGGAAAAAATTAAGGGTATGCTCAAAGAAATGGGCTGTATTTTCACAGATGTAGCCGAAGAGGCTTCTATCATTATATATAATACTTGTGCCATAAGAGAAAATGCTGAGGATAAGGTTTTTGGTACAATCGGGCGTTTAAAGCATGTAAAACAGGAGCGTCCTAATACTATCATCGGACTTTGTGGCTGTATGATGCAAGAAGAACATGTGGTTTCAAGAATAAAATCTAGTTATCCACAAATTGATATAATTTTTGGGACACATGTTATACATGAGTTTCCAAGCATTATGAAAGAGTTTTTATTATCACAAAAACGTGTAATTAATGCACCAGACTCAGAGGGAGTCATCGCAGAAAACTTACCGCTACTGCGTGATAATACTTTTAGAGCAAGCGTTCCAATTATGTTTGGCTGTAATAATTATTGTACATACTGCATTGTGCCTTTTGTACGAGGCAGAGAAAGAAGTAGAAGTTCTGATGATATTGTAAGAGAAATTACAGATTTGGTTAACGAAGGCTATAAAGAAATCACATTATTAGGTCAAAACGTTAATTCATATGGACAAAACTCTGATGAAAACATTAATTTCGCGCAGTTATTAAGGAAAATAAATGCAATAGATGGAAATTTTAATATTCGAGTTATGACTTCACACCCAAAAGATATTACTTTTGAGGTTATTGATACAATAAGAGATTGCAAGAAAATTTGTAATCACATACATTTGCCAGTACAGTCTGGTAGCGACAGAATTTTAAAGCTAATGAATAGAAAATATACTGTTGCTGATTATATAAAAGTAATCGACTACGCAAAAGAGCAAATTCCCGATGTAAGCTTTACGTCGGATATCATCGTGGGCTTCCCTTCTGAGGATGAAAATGACTTCATTCAGACGGTAAATCTTATTAAACGAGTGGAATTTGATTCTATATTCACATTTATTTTTTCTAAGCGTGAAGGCACAGCTGCAGCGAAAATGGAAGATCCAGTTCCCTATAAAGAAAAATCGGATAGGCTGATGAGACTGCTTGCGATACAAAAGGAGATAAGCTCAGAAAAAAATGAAAAATTCCTTGGCAAAACTTACAAGGTTTTAGTTGAAGGATATGGCAAAGTAGTCGGAGAAGAAGGGTATTTAACAGGAAGAACAGACAATTATTTAATCGTAGATTTCAAAGGTAAGGACGAATTGATAGGAAGTTTTGTTGATGTAAAAGTCACAAAAACCTTAAATTGGGCATTACTTGGAGATATAATTTATTAAAAAAGTGAGGAAAATTCAATGGATTTAATTATGATGGCAAGAGAAATGGGTGCTGCTATCCAAGCAAGCGATGAATACAAAAATTTTAATATCGCTAGAGAAAAAAATGATAACGACACCGAATTACAAGAGGCAATTAACAACTTTAACATGAAAAGAGTTGAGCTAAATACATTAATGGCGTCACCTGAAAAGGATAATGACAAAATCAATGCGCTTAACGAAGAACTAAAAAACCTTTACCAAGCAGTTATGACTAATGATAACATGGCTGATTTTAGCAATTCTAAAAATGATTTAGATGTGCTAATGGGAAAAGTAACAACTATTCTTATGAAAAGCGTTAACGGCCAAGACCCTATGACTTGTGAAGAAGTAGACGCTTCATGTGGTTCTGATTGTGGAACTTGTGGCGGATGTGGCTAATATAAGCGATAATGCTATTTTAAAAAGCTATTGTAGTTTAAACTACAATAGCTTTTTTCATTGACTTATTATATTGGTTATGATATACTTTTAAAGTTATGAATTAAACTTAACCCTATCAAAACATAGGAGAAATCGAGGGAAAATGGAAATAGCATTACTTATTTTTGCAGTATTTGTTGCTTATATCGTGAAGGGATTATGCGGTTTTGCAAATACATTGGTTTTTACAACGATAGCCGGATTTGCACATAATAATGTGTTTTTAACGCCAATAGAGCTACTGCTAACTTTCCCCTCAAATATTATTTTAGTAGTAAAAAATAGAAGCAGAATTGAGTGGAAAACTGCTTTAATGTTATCAGTCTTAGTAATACTAGGAGCTATACCAGGAGCTTTCTTTTTAAAAGGAGTCGACCAAAGCTTACTAAAAATAGTGTTTGGTGTGGTAGTAATCATAGTTGGAGTTGAGATGTTTTTTAGAAAAGCTGACGCGAAAAAGCAAAAACAACATCCAATTTTGATGATAGGGATTGGTCTAATATCTGGCGTACTATGTGGCTTATTCGGAGTGGGTGCTCTGCTTGCGGCATATGTAAGTCGCACGACTGAGAATATGGATTCTTTTAAAGGAACATTAAACATAGTATTTATAGTAGATAATGTATTTAGATTTATCATATACATATCAAGTGGGATATTAACTTTTCAGTCATTGCAAACTTTTTCATGGCTATTTCCAATTATGTTATTAGCATTATTTATTGGTATAAAATTAGCTAAAAAAACAAAAGAGGAAACAGTCAAAAAATTTGTAATAGTTTTATTAATTTTGTCTGGTTTGTCTCTAATTCTTACAAACATATTTTAATTTTAAGCTATAGACTTAGTCATTTTCACTTGACTAAGTCTTAATTTATTGGTATAATTTGATTATTAATTAAGAAGGTGTGATATTTTGAAATTTATTTTCCGCGGAATGCTAAAAGACGAAAAAATGCCGGTAGGTGAATTACCGGAAAACGCAGTAAAATTTAAAGAACCGAGCAATCAAATTACATTACAAATTATGGCATTTGTTCATACAATACCAGCTTTTTTATTAGTAGTATTGATTGTCTTAGTCAAATCTTTTCTAACAAGCTCTCCCCCACTATCTCTTTTTGAAATTAGGTTAGAGGGGCTTATTTTGTCATTACTCTCTATTCTTCCACACGAATTTTTGCATGGCATTTGCTTTTTAAAAAGCTCAGAAGTACATATGTTTTTTATGTTTGGTGGGATGTGCGTTACATGCACAGATCCAATTTCAAGAGCAAGATTTGTATTTATGAGCATTTTGCCTAATTTCGTATTCGGTTTTTTACCACTGATAATTTGGATTTTCATGCCATATTCACTTGCAGCAAATATTTTGTTTTCACTAGGACTTGGTGCAGTACTTTGTGGCGGAGGCGACTTTATGAATATATTTAATGCGTTTATGCAAATGCCAAAAGGAGCTTTACAGCAATTATCTGGTTTCAATTCCTACTGGTTCCACCCTCAACAACCTGCAGAATAAAAATCAAGGAGTAAATCTATGACCATAAGATTTGCATGTCTATCTGATGTCGACTATTTAATTGAAAACGACATACATATCTCCACGGATGAGCTAAAAACTTCTGTGGGTCTTAAGCGAATTATCGTGGCGGAACTAGAAGGCAAAATAATTGGCTGGCTGCGATATAATTTCTTTTGGGACAATACTCCTTTTATGAATATGCTAGTCTTTGAAGAAAAGTATCGATTTAAAGGATATGGAAGAAAAACGGTGACTTTTTGGGAAGATGAAATGAAAAATCAAGGCCATAAATTAGTGTTAACTTCTACTCAGTCAGATGAACAAGCTCAACATTTTTATCGCAAACTTCATTATTCCGATATCGGTGGTTTTACTTTAAAGGATGAGCCGCTTGAAATAATCTTAGCAAAATATTTATAATAACGACTGTTTTGCAGTGAAATAAAAAGCAACGAATAGAATTTCTATTCGTTGCTTTTTTTGCAAGCTTTTTATTATTACCTTGCTTATCTTATAGCACATAAATTGGGCTAGTAAACGCGAGCATTTTATCGCTCTCTCCAAAATAATCTCCACAAGCTTCAATAACAATAAAGCCTTCTTCAGCCTTAAAATTTATAGTGATACTTTGGTTATCCAAGTGGTCAAACAAATAAATTTTTTCGTTGTTCGTTATCTTAATGTTTTTTGTGCAAGCATTATTTTTTCCTTCAGTCGTACTAGTTTTTACATCAAAACTAATTTCTCCAGCTTTAATTTCATCACCGATATCAATGCCAGAGAACTCGAATAATGGACCTACCGACACAAATGTTTTACCCTTTTGCAATGCAAGCTTCATTTTATTTGCTGTTATTTCACCATCAATCCCGAGGTAGGTATTAGCAAAATCATCGCTATCTTTTAACACCCCATGCCAGTCTCTCCCCGATGTAGCAGCAATTTTATAACCTTCATTTAGCTTACGCATCCACAGCTTATATGCTTCTTTGTTTTTGTATACATTCATCGGAAAATCTCTAGACCATACCTCAATATAGTCAACATTATTCCAATCTTTTACATCAAATTCAAAATGGCAACCTGTGCAAAATGGACTCCCTAAATGATATGGGTGCGCTATGCCAACAACACCATTATTCTTTTTAATATCTTTTAAATATTCGTCGATATTTTCCACTGTTGCATAACGCCAGTCGACAAATTTATCGCAATCTATCACTAGGATGTGTCCAAAAAAGGTTGTCCACTCAATTCCTTTTAGTAGACAAAGACCATCTGTCGCGCTTATCTGAGGATCATCATACGCACTCATAGTGTTGTGGTCCGTAATAGCAATCCCATTTAAGTTTAACTTTTTCGCTTCCGAAAAAAGCTCGCTTACAGAAAATCCGCCATCACTATGGTAGGTGTGGCAATGCAGTTCGACACTTTTATATTCCATATTATTCACCAACTACCTTTAATTTGTATGCTACTTCACCATAGGCGACTAAATGCACATTAAGTACGACTTTATACGTGCCTTTTTGGATTTTCTTTGGGATAAAGCCTTTGTCAGAATAATTTTCAGATATAACATGTGTGAGCTTAGACGCACCTCTATGTGCGCAACCCAAGTAATTACCGTTTTCATCATCGATAGAAATTGTGATTAGATTACTTAGTGGCATAAAATTTTTATATGATGAAAACTGCTCTTTGGGCAAATATCTCTCCATGCCTTCTTCGATAATTTCCTTACATATTGCGTCATCATGAATTTCTTTTGGTGTATATTCGCAGTCGAAAATAAGTTTTGAGTAATCATCATCTACTAAAACATCAACTGCTATATTAGTTTTTGACATTTCTTTTGTGATTATTATCTGCTCATCTAATAGAACTTTCAAAGCTTTTACTCCCTTAAATATAAGTCTGCTATGTTAGGTATTCTTGCCATATGGCAATAAAATCAAATGGTGCCTGTATCATAGCTGCCCCTTTGCCGCTTTCACATCGCTAAGCTCTTCCACTTGTCTGCGGACAAACGTCCGAGACTTCGCCTATGGATACCACGATTTTTTGAAAAAAATCGAGTAAAACTTCAATAAGGGGACTTTCCTTTATTTATATTTCTGATAGTTTCACTGGTCTATTTTCTTTTACCGATTTTCCTGCTGCTAAAGCTATCACAACTGCTTGTAGTCCATCTTCAATATCAACTGGCACTTCAGTATCATTAATTATAGCATTTACAAAGTCAGTTACTTCGCTAGTGAATGAGTTCATATATCTTTCTAAGAAGAAGTATAATGGTTTTTCTGCTACAACTCCGCATTCGCCGCTGATTACAGCAGTACTACCTGTGTCGTTAGCTATAGCAACTTGACCTTTTGAGCCAAACACTTCAGCACGTTGATCGTATCCATATGCTGCTTTTCTTGAATTATCAATAACAGCAAGACTTCCATCTTCAAGTTTCATTGTGATGATAGCAGTATCAACATCGCCTGCTTCGCCAATAGCTTTATCAACCATAACACCAGCATTTACAAAAATTTCTGTTACTTCTTTTCCAGTTAAAAATCTAACCATATCAAAATCATGAATTGTCATGTCAAGGAACATGCCACCTGATACTTTAACATATGAAACAGGAGGTGCATCAGGATCTCTAGAAGTGATTTTAACTATATGTACATCGCCGATTTTGCCGTCAGTTACAGCTTTTCTAACACTAGCAAAGTTGTGATCAAATCTTCTGTTAAAACCAACTTGATATTTTAGTGCTTTTCCTTCTAATGCTTTTTTAACCTCATAGATTTTATCTAAATCTTGAGAAACAGGTTTTTCACAGAAAACATGTTTGCCAGCATTAATCGCTTCGATAGAAATGTCTGCATGTGTGTCAGTAGAAGAACAAATTAAAACCGCATCAATTGTAGGATCGTTTAAAATTTCATGATAGTCGTTATAGCATTTTTCGATACCAAGCTCTGTTACAAACTCCTCTTTTGAAAAATCGATAAATGGATCTGCGATTGCAACAACTTTAGCACCCTTTACATGATAAGTTATGCTTTGTGCGTGAACTTTGCCTATTCTACCTGCTCCAATGATACCTAAATTTAACATAATTTTCTCCATTCCGCCTAAATCTTTATGTTTTAAGCTCTTTTTATTATTTTTGCATTTAGTTTTTTATTAACTTCACATATATTATCATAAAATTACTATAATTTCAACTGCCAATATCACAAAAGTTACCAAGTTTTTTTGTGAGATATCATAAAATCTTACTATTAAGTTTGTGTGAAAAATGTATTTACCAATATAACTAACTATGTTATAATAACTCAATAAAATGTCATTTATGCGAGTTTAGGAGGTTTTTAATGAAATCGGTTAGATTAAAAAACATGGAAGAGTACATAAACGAGAAAACTACTGTTACTATGACCGAGCTATGCAGTGAGATGAATATTTCTATGAATACAGCGCGTATGGATGTGCAAACTTTAGTCCAACAAGGCAAAGTGGATAAAATCTATGGTGGTGTGACTAAGCGAAAAGAAGCCAGCCTAATCCCTTTTGAAGACAGAAAGCTTAGAACATTGGATGCAAAAATTGCAATAGCAAAAGAAGCTGCTTTAACTATTGAGGATAATAATATAATATTTATCGACTCAGGCACTACCACAATGCATATGCTTGAGTATATGGCGGATAAAAAGAATATTACTGTGTTAACCAATAACCTTAGTGTAGTAAACTCATCTATTAATGCTACTAATATCGAAATTTTTGTTTTGCCTGGTAGACTTAATAAAAATACTAATTCTATCGTTTCCACTGAAACTATCTCAGTGCTAGAAAGATATAATATCACCAAATGTTTTATGGCAACAACAGGAGTTTCAGGTGATGGGAATGTTACAAATTCACTTTTGCTTGAATATGACTTAAAGAGATATATTATGCAAAAGGCAAAGGAAAAGTATTTATTAGTAGATCATACTAAGTACAATAATGCTGCTTTAATGACTTATGCTGATATTGATGATTTTGATGCTGTAATTAGTGATGGTGATAATAAAAGCGAGCTTGCAATACTATGTAAAAACAGAAATGTAGATTATAAACACGCAAAAATCATATAAAATTGGAGAGGTGAAATATACTGATGAACTATTTAAATTTTGACCAAAAGCGCCCACTGGATTTAATCCTACTTGGGAGAATAGCAGTGGACTTAAACCCACTTGACTATTACTGCCCACTTTCAGAAAGTATGACTTTCAAAAAATACGTAGGAGGCTCCCCTGCTAATATCGCTGTCGGGATGGCAAGACTACAAAAGAAAATAGGATTTTTTGCAAAAGTATCTGACGACCAATTTGGTGATTTCGTTGTGAATTATTTTAACAACGAAGGCATCGATACTTCTCATGTGAACAGATGTACAAATGGTGAAAAAATCGGTCTTACTTTCACAGAAATTTTAAGCGAAACACAAAGCAGTATCGTTATGTATAGAAATGACGCTGCCGACTTAAAACTAGAAGTTTCTGACATAGATGAAGAATACATAAAATCTGCTAAAGCCCTACTTATCTCTGGTACTTCATTAGCTGAAAGCCCATCAAGAGAAGCTGCACTTAAAGCAGTTTTGCTAGCAGATAAACATAATACGCCAATTATTTTTGACGTAGACTACCGTCCATATAACTGGAAAAATGATGACGAAACAGCAGTTTACTACTCATTAGTAGCAGGATATTCAGCTGTAATATTAGGCTCAAAAGAAGAATTTAATTTAATGAGTAAATTCGTACACAACAACCCTACAGACCAAGAAGAAGCTAACTACTGGTTTAATAAAAAGGCAAAAATCGTAATAATTAAGCATGGTAAAGAAGGCTCAATAGCATATACAAGCGATAATAAAAGTTTTAGCGTAAAACCTTTCCCAGTGAAACTGTTGAAATCATTTGGCGGTGGAGATGGTTACGCATCTGCATTCCTTACTGGTTTGCTTAATGGCAAAAGTTTAGACAAATGCTTAGAAAACGCTAGTGCATGTGCTGCTATGCTAGTATCAAGCCATGGTTGTTCAGCTGATATGCCAAAAACTGCAGACTTAGAAGCTTTTGTAAAAGAAGCTACTGAAAAATATGGCAGTATGGTATCGATTAATGAGGAGGTACCTGCTCAATGATTATAAATAAAGATTTCGATAATAACGGAGTTAAGATTTTGTGTACACAACAAGATGAAATGCTCATGGATATTGCTGTAAAAAAGCTAAAATCAGGTGAAAGTGTGACAGTAGGAAATGATGTGGACGAAACCGCTGTTTTGCTAGTCTGTGGCAATGTTGAGTTTGCGTTTGCTACTCAAAAAATAAGTGCTAAAAGAGAATCTTGTTTTGATGGAAAACCATATTGCCTACATACACCCAAAGGAGTTTCATCGACTATTACAGCTGTAGAAGATAGCGAAATAATTATTCAGTCCACTGAAAACAACAAAGAGTTCCCAATAAAATTTTATGACCCATCAATAATAAAAACTGAAATTTTCGGCGCAGATGTCTGGGAACAAAGTGCAAAAAGGCAAGTAGTTACCGTGTTTGACTATGCAAATGCTCCTTATTCAAACTTAGTAATTGGCGAAGTTGTAAATATGCCAGGTAGATGGTCAAGTTACATTCCTCATTCACACCCACAGCCTGAGGTGTATTACTATAAATTTAGCAAACCACAAGGTTTTGGTGCTAGCTTTATCGGAGATGAAGCATTCATGTTAAAAGATTCATGCGCAAGTATTATTAAAGGTGGGCTTACACATCCACAAGTTACTGCACCAGGATATAGCATGTACTACTGCTGGATGATACGTCATTTAGAGAATAACCCATGGACATCAAGAGACGACGACCCTGCACATACTTGGCTTTTAGATAAATAAATATTAGGAGGAAAGTAAAATGGAATACATAAAAATGACAGCTGGGCAAGCTATTGTTAAGTTTTTAGACAACCAATATGTATCACACGATGGTATCGAAAATAAATTTGTTGACGGGATATTTACGGTATTTGGACATGGCATCGTTTGTGGATTAGGTCAAGCTCTAGACGAAAATCCTGGCGAACTTAATGTTTACCAAGGTAGAAATGAGCAAGGAATGTGCCATGTTGCAGCCGGTTTTGCAAAACAACATAATCGCAAAAAGATTATAGCATGTGCTTCATCCATTGGACCTGGAGCTGCAAACATGGTAACTGCAGTAGCTACTGCTTCTGTTAATAATGTGCCTTTGCTTGTTTTCACTGGGGATACATTTGCATCACGCCAACCCGATCCAGTACTACAACAATTGGAGCAATCACATGATTTGACTATCACTACAAGTGATGCATTTAAACCAGTTAGTAGATATTTTGATAGAGTTTATCGTCCAGAACAAGTAATGTCAGCGCTTCTTAACGCTATGAGAGTACTAACTGATGGGGCTAATACAGGTGGCGTTTGCGTTTCATTACCTCAGGATGTTCAAGGTGAAAGTTATGAGTATCCTGCATCTTTTTTTAAGAAAAGAGTACATAAAATTACAAGAGATAAAGCTGATGAGAGCTCAATTTTAGAAGCAGCTAAACTAATTGCGACTAAGAAAAAACCAATCATCGTTTGTGGTGGTGGTGTTCGATATTCTCAAGCTGGTGCAGCACTAATTAAATTTTGTGAGGACTTTAACATTCCTTTAGGCGAAACACAAGCTGGTAAAAGCTCGACTATTTCCTCCAGCAAATATAATTTAGGTGGTATCGGTGTTACAGGTAATGCTGCAGCTAATACCATCGCAGAAACAGCTGATTTAGTAATATCGGTTGGAAGCAGACTTTCTGACTTTACAACAGGTTCAAAAAGTTTATTCAAAAATCCTGATGTAGATTTCGTTAATATCAATTTATCGCGTTATCATGCGTTGAAAATTGATGCTCTTCCACTCGTTGGCGATGCAAAAACAGTATTATCTCAACTGACAGATGCACTGAAATCAGAAAATTATACTTCATCATATACTGATGAAATTGATAATGCAAATAAAATTTGGGAAGAAGAAATGCAGTTTCTTACTAATTACCAATATGGCGAAGACTTCTCCCCTATTGTAAAGGCAAGATACGAGCCTACAATCGAAGAATTTGTTAAACTTACAAATGGTGTATTAACTCAAACAAACGCACTCGGAATAATCCGTGATGTTATCGAAGATGATGCAATCATTGTTGGGGCTTCTGGTTCATTACCTGGCTGTTTACAAAGGATGTGGGAAACCGATGCAGTAGATTCATACCATATGGAATACGGATATTCGTGCATGGGTTATGAGATTGCAGCTGCACTCGGAGCTAAAATGGCCTTCCCTGAAAGACAAGTTTATAGCATGGTTGGCGATGGAAGCTTTATGATGTTACATTCTGAGCTCACCACTTCCCTACAGGAAAACAAGAAAATTATCGTATTACTGTTTGATAACTGTGGTTTTGGCTGTATAAATAATCTGCAAATGAACAGCGGTTTAGATAGCTTAGCAACAGAATTTAGATATAGAACTGACAGTGGTAAACAAGATGGAGAACTAATTTTAACAGACTTTGCAATGGTCGCACAGGGTTATGGAATGAAAGCTTATAAAGCAAACACCCCTGAGGAGTTAAAAATAGCGCTTACTAAAGCGATGGCTGATGAAAAATCTGTATTAATTGACATGAAAGTTTTACCCAAAACTATGACTGACGGATATAACTCATGGTGGCATGTAGGTGTAGCTTCCACCTCGGAAAAAGAAAGTAGCAAAAAAGTATTTGAAGATAAAACAGCAAATTTATATAACGCTAGAAGATATTAATAAAGGAGAATATGACGATGTTTGATAAAAATAAAGTGTTTTTAGGAATTGCACCAATCGCGTGGACCAATGATGATATGCCTGACTTAGGAGGAGAAAATACTTTTGAGCAATGCCTTAGCGAAGCAGCACTAGCTGGTTTTGAGGGTACAGAGGTTGGGAATAAATATCCCAAAGACCCAGAAGTTTTAAACGAGTACCTTAAAGTTAGAAATCTACGCATAGCAAGTGCTTGGTTTAGCTCATTTGTCTTAACTAAGCCAATTGAAGAAGTTTCAGCAGACTTCATAAAACATAGAGACTTTCTGCATGCAGTTGGCGCAAAAGTAGTAGTAGTTTCTGAGCAAAGCCATAGTATTCAAGGACAAATTTGCACTCCTGTATTTAAAGAAAAATATGTGCTAAATGATAGCGAGTGGGAAACGTTAGCAAGAGGTCTTGAAAAGCTAGGAGAACTTGCTAATGAAAAAGGTATGAAACTTGTGTTCCACCACCATATGGGAACTGTCGTACAAACATCAGCAGAAGTAAAAAAACTTATGGCTATCACCGACCCAGAAAAAGTATTCTTACTTTTTGATACTGGTCATCTAGCATACTCAAAAGAAGATCCAAACGAAATTTTAACTGAATTTTTCCCTCGCATCAAACATGTTCACTTAAAAGACATTCGCACAGACGTGATAAAAAAAGTATTTGACGAAGATTTAAGCTTCCTTCAAGGTGTGCGACTCGGAACATTTACAGTGCCGGGAGATGGCGATATCGACTTTAAACCAATACTAAAATATTTAGCAGAAAACGCTTATGAAGGGTGGTTATTAGTTGAAGCAGAGCAAGACCCTGCATCTGCTAACCCTTTTGTATACGCACTAAAAGCTAGAAATTACATACGCGAAAACGCACTTATTTAGAAAAAGAGATTAAAAATGATAATTGAATATTTACCAATACTAAAAGAACTGAACTTACTCACAATCGTACTTAGAATAACACTCTGCATTATATGTGGTGGCGCTGTCGGGATTGAGCGCGGGATTAAAGGCAAACCCATGGGCATGAAAACTCACATTATCGTGTGTATGGGTGCAACAATAGCAATGCTTACAAATCAGTTTATTGTTGAGTTTTATCAAGGTAGTGATCCTGCAAGACTCGGCGCACAGGTTATTAGTGGTATAGGCTTTTTAGGAGCGGGTGCCATTATGGTTACAGGACGTCAAAAGGTTAAAGGGCTGACGACTGCAGCGGGACTTTGGGCTTCCGCTAGTTTAGGATTAGCTATAGGAATTGGGTTTTATGAAGTAGCGATTTTAGGTAGTCTTATGCTGTTGGTAATTGAAACTTTTATCTCAAAACTAAATCAGTACATGATTTCTCGCTCAAATATCATTAATGTATATGTAGAATTTAATAAACCTGGGCATCTTAGTGGACTAATAGCCACTTTGAGAGAGCATGATTTGGTGCTCAGTGATATTGAACTCACAGATTTTAACCATATCACAGGCGCTTCGGTAGCTAGTATAATGACAATAAGAGCGAAAAATGCGAGTACTTGCGATGGAGTGATAGAGATTATCAGTGACGCAAAAGGCGTAAAACTAGTAGAGAGAATATAAAAAATTTATTGTCGCAATTGCGGCAGAATGGAGAATGTTATGTCAATCGAAAAATTACAGTATTTCACAAACAATGAGTTTTTCACATCAACAACTGAAAAATATACAGATGTTTTTAATCCTAGTACTGGTGAGGTTGCTGCACTTGCACCTTGTTGTACAGAAGACGAAATAGAAACAGTTATAGCTAATGCAAAAACTGCTTATGAAAGCTGGTCAAAAGTACCTGTTATGAAACGCTCACAAATTCTATATAAAATTAGAGAGCTTATCGAAAGAGATATAGACGAGCTTGCATTACTAGTAGCTACAGAGCATGGTAAAGTGCTAGAAGAAGCTATGGGTGATGTTCTTAAAGCTAAAGAAGCAACTGAACTTGCATGCCAAGCTCCTTCACTAATGATGGGTGAATCGCTAATGAACGCTTCAAAAGGCTTCGATACAGTATTATACCGCGAACCAATCGGCGTTTTCGCTGGTGTAGTTCCATTCAACTTCCCTGCTATGATTCCAATGGGTTGGATGAGCCCACTTTGCATCGCTTGTGGTAACACAATAATTTTAAAAGTGTCATCCTCTACTCCAAGAACTGCGCTACGTTTTGCTAAGCTTTATAAAGAAGCTGGCGTTCCAGATGGCGTATTTAATATTGTAACTTGCTCAAGAAATGAAGCAGAGTTATTCTTAACTCATCCTGATATCAAAGGTGTTTCTTTTGTTGGTTCTACTGCAGTAGGTAAACATATCTACTCTGTCGCTGCAGCTCACGGTAAAAGAGTACAAGCTTTATGTGAAGCTAAAAACCATGCATTAGTATTAAGCGATGCTGCTATTGAGCGTAGTGCTGCTGGTATAATCAACGCAGCATTTGGGTGCGCTGGTGAGCGTTGCATGGCTTTACCAGTTGTAGTAGCAGAAGAGTCAATTGCAGATGAACTAGTGGCAAAATTATGCGAACTAGCTAGCAAAATTAAAATAGGTCCTGCATACGATAAAGACTCTAGACTGGGCCCTGTAATAAATGGTGGACATAAAGCTAATGTATTAAAATGGATTGAAAAAGGCATTGAAGAAGGAGCTACATTAGTTCTTGACGGTAGAGAAACCGTAGTAGAAGGCTATGAAAATGGATTTTATCTTGCTCCTACAATCTTTGATAATGTTAAACCTGGTATGTCAATCGGCGATAAAGAGATTTTTGGTCCAGTAATTTGTGTGAAAAGGGTTAAAGATTTTGAAGAGGGTCTAAAAGTTATGAATGATAATCCATTTGCAAATGGTTCTGTTATTTACACTCAAAGTGGATATTTTGCAAGAGAATTCACTGAAAGAACACATGGTGGAATGGTAGGCGTTAATGTTGGAATACCTGTGCCTGTGGGAATTTTCCCATTCTCAGGCCACAAAGATTCATTCTTTAGTGATTTACACTGCTTAGGTAAAGATGCATACCGTTTTTATACTGAAAGCAAAACAGTAACTTCCCACTGGTTCACAGAAACTGAAAAGAAAAGTACAGAAGTTTCTACTTGGGATGGTACTATATAAGCAATAATATTATTATCTTATAATTCCAAACAAAAGCCCCATATTAAAGGTTAACTTTAATATGGGGCTTTCCTATCATTAAACCATGTCTAATTGCACAAACATATTGTATTTTTTTAGCAATTTTATCTATTGATTATTAAACAGTAGTATTGTATACTGTTTATAGAACAGTACATCTATTCGTCTTATTTTAAGAGGTGATTTTATGACAAAGGAAAAATTTATATCTTCACTAAAGAGGAAGCTTTTATTTCAAGTTAGCAAAAAAGAATCCGATGAAATTATAAAGCGGTACGAACAATACTTTAGTGAAAATGCACATTTGCCAGAAGAGGAATTAGTAGAAAAATGTGGTGATATTGAGCTGGTACTGGCAGAATCACTTAATGGAAGGGCACCCAGTGCGCATATGTTCACCCGCATAATCATTTTATTTGCACTTTCCATCATCGGTGGTTATTTAGTATCTAGTTACGATTTATTGTCAATTGTTATTGATAGCGTATATGATTTACCTTCGAAAATATTTAATCCCTTTTACTTTAATTTTAGTATTAATTACTACAGTATAGCCGAAACATTAAACTTACTAGCAATTTTTGCATATATGGTAACATTAATTGCTCTAGCTGGAAAGAGTGTAACAATGGACAAAGTTAAAATTAACCAAAAGATATCGCTATTATATCTTGTGAATGTCGTTGTAATCGCGATAATAATTATGGCATTATATTTTATTTTTGACCTTTTTCTTTTTAAGCAAATAGTATTCATTCAAAATTTTGCTTATATATACTTAAATATTTGTATTTCTATTTCATTAATATTTTCAGTTTTTGCATCATTTTGTCTTATAAAGTCACTGACTTATGGCAAGCTTGGGTTTTATGCTTTTCTTATTAATTCTTCTGTCCCATTGATAATTAGAGGTATTATTTACTATCTAAAACATATGGATTTGGTGACTACTGAAGCAGATTTTTATTACAATATGAGATATAACATTATATATCATGTTATCGTCTGGATAATTTTCGCGATAATTTTAACCATTGCAGTAACTATTATTTCAAAAATTAAAGGAAAAGTTGAGGTGTCACAATAATGTTACCACAACTCAAAAGAGGTGTTCTTGAATTTTGTGTGCTCAGCATAATAAATGAATCGGAATGTTATGGATATGAGATAATGAAAAAAATCACAACAGTTTTTAGTGACACTACAGAGCAAACAGTATATACCATACTCAGGCGACTGCTCAGCGAACAATGTGTCGAGTGCTTCTCAAAAGACTTGACAGAAGGTCCTCCTAGAAAATACTATAGATTTACCGAAAAAGGAAAGAGATATCTGTCGCAATGTGAAAAAGACTGGGAAAAAGTGAAAGACGCTGTACATTTAATCACAAATAAATAACGAAATTTCCTAACGCTACAAACGCTTTGCATATTATAATGAACGCATAAAACCATAATAGCTGATAATTCTACTGCAGATTTAAACTTAGATGGTAAAATCAACTTTTCTGATATTTGTATTATGCGAAATTCCAAATATTTCGGAAAACTCCTCCTACAAACTCAACTAACATTTACGTCGAATAAAAAAACAGCGATATAAAATCGCTGTTTTTTTATTCTTTAATTTTAGAACTGTAATCCTTAGTATCGATATACTTAACAAACTCGGAAGCTGTATTAGAAAGTGGAATTTTCTTTGAATATACAATTCCAATTTGCCTTGCTTTTAATGCAGGAGAAAGCTTTAGTTCAAATAACTCCCCTGTTTTTAAATATTCTTCTGCAAATTCTTTTATTACACAGGATATCCCTAGTCCTATTTTAGAAAACTCGAGTAGTAAATCATGTGAACCCAGCTCAATTTCAGGATAAATTCTGATTGAATGCTTCATAAAATAATCGTCAATATATCGCCTTGTTGCAGAGATGCTCTCAAGTAATATCAGTGGTTCTTTTGATAAATCCACAGGAGAAATCTTCTTGCCTTTTAAGTGGGTAAATTTTTCACTTGCCACAAAAACATCATGCACCTCTTTGCATTTGCTTACATACAGCCCCGAGATGTTTTTTGCAGGTAAGTTAACGAAAGCTATGTCTGCAAAGGAATTTTTGACAAGTGCAATGCTATCATCAGAAGTACGGTTGATTACCTTAATTTTTACATTTGGGAACTTAAGGTTAAACTTCATTAGATATGGCAGTAGATAATGCTTAGAAATTGTATCTGGCACGGCTATTGTAACTTCACCCTGCTCAAGTTGTAATAATTTTCCAAGCTTATCCTCCCCCGTTTCAAGCATATTAAGCGCTGAGTTTACATACTCAAACATATGTTTGCCCTCAACTGTTAAAACAACACCTTTTGCAGTACGGAAGAATAATGTTACACCAAGCGATTTTTCTAAAGCATTAATTGTTTGGCTTACAGCTGGTTGAGTTATAAAAAGTGCATTAGCTGCAGCTGAGAACGATAGTCTATTTGCTACTTCTCTAAAAACTTTGTAATATTCTAAATTTGTATCCATAAGAACACCTTATACCTTTGATAAAAAATAATAATTTTACTTATGTCGTAAAATATTATATACTATTAATGATAAACTTTCAAGTTAAAAATTATTAATTAGTTAGGATGGTATGATATTATGTCAAGATTAATCGGAACTGTTACTAGAGGTGTACGTGCACCAATCATTAGACAAGGCGATAATATTAAAGATATCGTTGTAAATAGTGTATTAGATGCAGCTAATTCAGAAAACTTTAGCCTTAACGACAAAGACGTTATTGGAATAACTGAAGCAATTGTTGCAAGAGCTCAAGGCAACTACGCTACTACTGATGATATAGCTGCTGATGTAAAAGCAAAATTCGCTGCTGATCACATCGGCGTTATCTTCCCAATATTGAGCAGAAATAGATTTTCTATTTGCTTAAAAGGTATCGCAAAAGGCGCTAAAAAAGTCACACTAATGTTAAGCTACCCATCTGATGAAGTTGGAAATCACTTAGTTGATTTGGATACTTTAGATGAAAAAGGCGTTAACCCTTGGACTGACATTCTTGATGAGAAAAAATACAGAGACTTATTTGGTTATAAAAAGCATACGTTTACTGGTGTCGACTATGTTGAGTACTACACTGAGCTTATCCGTGGAGAAGGCGCAGAAGTAGAAGTAATTTTCGCAAATGATGCTAGAGCTATCCTAGATTACACTAAAAACGTTTTATGTTGTGATATCCACACTAGAGAAAGAAGCAAGCGTTTGCTTAAAGCTGCTGGAGCTCAAACTGTACTTGGTATGGATGATATATTAAAAGAAAGCGTTAATGGCAGTGGTTGCAACCCAGATTACGGACTACTAGGATCAAATAAAGCTACTGAAACTACAGTTAAGTTATTCCCTACTGATTGCGAAGCACTTGCTAAAAACATCCAAAGCGATTTACTAGCTAAAACTGGCAAAAACATTGAAGTTTTAGTATATGGTGATGGCGCATTCAAAGACCCAATCGGAAAAATTTGGGAACTAGCTGATCCAGTTGTTTCACCTGGCCATACAGATG
>CAYJII010000041.1:0-19443 GCA_964370225.1 uncultured Oscillospiraceae bacterium
GGTGGAGTTCGCCAAGATATTGAGAGTTGCGCCTGTCTCAACCTCCAAGCCAGCCCTGTTTTCGCCGCTGCACAGTTCGTTTGCGTTATCTTCTCCGATAAATGTGATGTTTGCTGTTGCGCCGTTTTCTATCTCAAAAGCGCAAACATCAGTATTACCGTCCACATTAATGCTAACATTATTTAGTGTAAGATTAGCTGTAATGCCGCTTTTCACCACAATTGTGTCTTTCGTACTTCTGTAGACATCTGTCGCCATACTGATAGTTAATGGGGTGTCACTTATGATAGTGAGCACGTATATACCCGCAGCTGTTGCATGTTCGTCGTATGTATAATCTTTGCCAAGCTCACCGCCCGTCACGGTTAAGTCGCCCACAACTGTGCCCTGTTGTGTCACAGCCTGTGTCGCAGTTGCGTTTACAGTTTCGTTGTTTGTGTTCACTACTTCTTCTGCAAAAACATTCAGTGGCAATGCGCACACTATCATGCTTAAGGCGAGAATAGCTGATAGAATTTTACCTGTTACGTTCCTTTTTCTCATAATTCCTCCGACAAATTTTATTTTTATGCCATATTATTATCTGCTTTTTTGTATAATTACCAATTAGTTCTGTGGAAATTGCGCTTTGTATGCATTACTCCTTATCCTATGAAATGCCACCGTATATTATTAATAGTTTTTCACCTGGTGGTATCATGCTTGCTTTTTATATAGCTACATTTTTACTTAGCATTTCCCTCTCTTACGTTATGCTAAGACTCAGCCAAAATATTGGACATAGACTTAGAATAGATACTTTCAAATAGTTTGACAAGCTACCCGTATCATATATGGAAATCCCCCAAAACAAAACCTCACTGAAACCGCTTGGTTTCAGTGAGGTTTTGTTATTTCAGTAAGTTTTAAAATCTCAATATTTAAACAATGCTTTTAATTAATCATCATATTCCATATCGTGTTCCCAAATCGCACCATCGGTAGCACTAATTGTATATTCGTACTCAATTTTACCGATTTCCCACTCTACCTCATATTCAGCATAACCGTCGTCATAGTCGAACTCACACTTGATGCGACTAGCTTCACTTTCTGTCACACCCGCGTGTGCTAGTGCAACAGCTTTCGCTTCTATTTCTCCAATATACTCGGTTGAAGCATCTACAGTAGGGGCAGTTTCTGCCTTTGCATCATAGCTTTCCATGTCGTAATCATAACCTATAATCTCACCACTCACTGCGTTGATTTCATAGTCATACTCTGTTGTGCCATCCCAAAACTCTACTTCATACTCTGCGATACCATCATCATAATCAAGTTTACAAAGCATATGTGAAATATCGCTTTCATTCATTCCCGCGTGTGCTAGTGCAATAGCTTTCGCTTCTTCTTCTCCGATATACGTTTCGGTGAAATTCACCAAGGGTTCTGTCGAAAAATTAGATTCAACTGGTTGTGTTTGTTCGTAAGTAGATTGCTCAGGTTGAGATGTTGTCATAGGTCTAGCAAGAGCCATAACGCCACCTGTCAATGTTGCCGTAACAATAACAACACCAGAGACAATACCGACTGTTTTTAATGTAACTTTTGATTTCATTATAAATACCTCCTAGTACTTTAATTCATAATTATCTTTGATACATTAATACTACATCACTAAAATTAAAGTATCATTAAAACTTTAATTTTTATTTTGGAAATTTCACTGTAAACAAACTACCACTATTTAGTTCGCTTTTAAGTTCAATTTTTGCGTTGTGCAGTTTAGCAATCTGCGCCACCATCGATAAACCTAAACCCATACTTCCATATTGGCTTGCTGTACGCGAGCTATCCACTTGATAAAACCTATGCCAAATCTTTTCCTGATGCTCTTTTGCTATACCTATTCCATCATCTTTCACCGACAACACAATTTCTGCAGTAGTTTCAGTGAGTGAGACATGAGCATTAGCATTACCGCTCTCATTTTTATAACAAAAAGAATTGCTAATTAAATTTGTGAGAAGCCTGTTAATCATCGCTGAGTCAAATGCTCCACTTATATTCGGTGAAATATCGTATGTCATTTTTAAACCAGGTGGGGCAATTAGCTCTTGCTCCTCACAGATTTCTCGTACAAGCTCGCTTAAATCTGTCTGCAAAAGCTCCGTTTTTTGAGTACCTCTGTCAAGGCGTATTAGGCTTAGCAAATCGGATATGAGATTAGACATCTTTAAAGCTTGTCTTTGCACAGTTTCAAGTGCGTCCTCTTTATCCTCTAGTGTAATATTATCCCCTATGGCATACTCACACTGTGCTAGAATAACAGCAGTCGGTGTTCTCAGTTCGTGTGAAACATCGGATGTAAATTGCTTCTCTGCTTCAAACGCACTCTCTAAACGTTCAAACATTTTATTGAATGTTTCGGAAAGCTTGCGAATTTCAGGGCTTCCGCCTTGCAAATCAATACGCAAGGCAAGGTTTTCACTTTCGCTTATTTCCTCCGCTGTTTTCACAATCTTGTCTATTGGTCGAAAGGTAATTTTAGCAATAAAATAGCAACCTATCGCTCCGAAAAGCACAAAAATAGGTAGTGAAAATAATGCTATTTTTAAGACATCATTCGTTGCACTTATAGCCTCATCTACAGCTATAACACCACGCATCCACACAAGCGAGCGAGAGTCTTCTACCGGCACTAATCTATCATAAATATAATATAGCTTCCCATCTACGGTAAATTCGTTGGTTTCTTTGTCACTAAACGGCTGTGCTGCGATTCCATCCTCTGAAAAATCACCTGCTATATATTCACCCTCCGTCGAGTACAAAAGTATATATACGCCCTTTTTAAAGAAGTCAACATCACCAACATCAAGCTCCCCGTCATCAAACTCAAGCTCATCTGAGTTATCATCCACCACTTCGGTTAGCTGAGCGATACTGCTTGATGAAACTATGTCGTCACTGACTGTGAACATAAAAGCTATTAAAACTCCTGCCATCAGCAGCATAAGAAATGTGGTAAAAAGGGTGAGCCTTATTTTTGCTGATATATTTTTCATATTTCCTCCCGAAGCACATAACCGCTCCCTCTCACAGTATGTATGAGTTTTATGTCATAGTCGCTGTCGATTTTCTTTCTAAGATATCTTATATACACATCTACAACATTTGTGCCACCCTCATAGTCATAATTCCAAATATGATTTTCAATTTTTTCTCTTGAAAGCACAATCCCTACATTATACATCATATATTTCAATAAAGCATACTCTTTTGCAGATAGATTTATCACGGTTTCGCCACGCTTTACAATGTGTGAGCTAATATCAAGCGTCAAATCCGACACTGATAGTATACTTGTAAATGATCCAGATTTTAGCCTAGTCATCACACGAATACGAGCCATCAATTCCTCAAAAGAAAAAGGTTTAACTAGATAATCATTTGCACCTAAATCAAGTCCCTTTACCCTATCTGACACAGCATCTCTTGCTGTTAGAAAAATAGTAGGTGTTTCTATGCATTTAGTGCGCATTGTGCTAAGCACTGAAAAACCGTCCATTTTTGGCATCATAATATCAAGTATTACTACATCATAATCGGTGTTAACAATATAATCAAGTGCAGTCTCTCCATCAAAACAGCTATCAACAGCATAACCCTCTGATACTAATTTTTTGGTGATAATTTTATTCATATCACGTTCATCTTCTGCAAGTAATATTCTCATAAGTACTCCCCCATACACAATCCTTGTTTGTAGTATAGCATATATTTATTAAAATTTGATTAAATTATCTCATCAAGTACATAGTTGCATCATTATCTGACATACGTTTAATGGAATTTATCACTTTTCATTATTGAGCATTTTATATCTTAATATCATCGCGTGCATTTTACTGTCAGCTATTTTTGTCGCAATCTTTGTATAGAGTTTTAGTTTTTTGCGAAGTTCTTTTGAAATTCCACCATAAAATCCGCTTGCTGATATTAGCTTTATCTTTGCTTTCTCAGCAAATTCTTTCGGATCATTTATATAAAAATACATCATTGCATTTTTGTTACCCGTCTTTTTTACATATTTATTTACATAATTTATTCCATATTCATCGGTGGCATCAAATAGAATTTCTGCATTATTAAACTGTTTTTGTAGCTTTGATATAAGCGCTAAAACTTCATGCTCTTTAAAATATTGAAACACACCAGCTACAACGAAAATTGTGGGCATAGTGCAGTCCATATACTGTGAAAAATCAAGCTCGTTTGCATTTACTGGGGTTAAGGTTTCATTTGGAAGTGTTCCCAAAACTGTTTTTCTATTCTCTATTACATCGGGAAAATCAATTTCGAAAAAATGCGCTTTCTTAGACAAATCACTAAGCCTAAACGCCATTGTTTCCAGTCCGCAACCGATGCAAACCACATTGCTTTTATTATTTTTCCGAACATATTCTCTAACTACTTTATCCATATTAACAGCCCTTGAAGCAGAACCCATCATAGCATACTCGCTACTTTTTTCTGTTATAATATTTTTAGGTATAACATTCTCAAGGCTAAGCGCCTTCTCGTCATAAAAATATTCTGGAAATCGTTTTGAAACATATATCCTTGCCATTAGTGGAATAAACAAAGTGTCAGGAACTCCGCTTAGTTTTTTATTATCCATAGTTATTACCGTACCTTTCTTGCACAAAAATAAATCAATGAGCCGTTGCAATCAAAAAACTCTAATTCAAAGTCTTTTGATAATCTTCTTCTAATAGATTTTTCGCTATCAAAAGGAAGTGTGAAAAATCCTTTTTTAGCAAGTATTTTTTTCACTACAAAGTCGGCGATGTTGCCTTTTCCCTCAACATAAAAACTAGAGAGAAACATGCCATCTTTTTTAAGCACTCTTGAAACTTCCGCAAATGCCTTGTCCTTATCGGGAAACACATGAAAACCATTCATACTTAAAACTATATCAAAGTTTCCGTCAGGGAACTGCAAATCTCCTACATCACCATGCACAAGTTTTGTATTTTTACTGCTAATTCGCTCTCTTGCAATATTTAACATATCTTCGCTATAATCAAGGCAAGTTATGTCAGCGTTTTTCATTTTACTATATTTTTCAAAGGTGAACACGCCTGTCCCCACTGGTACATCAAGAATTTTTCCGATAAAATCATTTGGTATTTTGCCCAGAAGTTTTTCTGCTATTATATTATTATCCCCACCTTTCCAAACCACTTTTGAATAAAGTTTGCTCCACCAAGTTTTGTGTGTTATTATCACATCATAAATATTTTTTGTCGATTTATATGAATTTTGTATTTTATCTCCCATAATATCTCCTTCTTAAATCCTATTTCCAGGAATCTTATATTCTTTGCCTACCATTGATACCGTCTAAAGCACAGATAATGGGGCTAAATCCTGTGCATGCATTTTCCATCTCATGCACTTGAGTTAGTTTTCGCTAACTCAAGTGCAAAAATTTTTGACATAATTAAATGCCAAAAATTTTATTTACGTAAGAAGCTCAAAAAACTTTAAGCTTTATACGCTATTTTACCATCTACTATTGTGCATGAAACTGTAGCGCCTATGTCATAAAGTGGATTATTATCCCATATAACTATATCCGCGTCTTTACCAACTTCAATACTACCTACCCTATCACCAATACCGCAAAGCTGAGCTGCATTAATAGTGATTGCCTTAAACGCTTCCTCTTCTTCAAGTCCTGATTTTACAGCAAGCCCTGCACAAAGTGATAAATATTCAAGTGGAATTACTGGCGCATCTGTAATAATCGCAATAGGCACACCTGCTTTATGTAAGTCTGCAGGAGTTTTAAAGCTTTTGTTTCTAAGCTCAATTTTAGTTTTACTTCCAAAAGAAGGTCCTACAAACGCTGGCAATTTTTCCGTCGCAAGCTCTTTTGCAATTAATGAACCATCTGTGCAGTGGTCTAGAGTAATGTCTAAATCAAATTCTCTTGCAATTCTAATTGCAGTGAAAATATCATCTGCTCTGTGAGCATGTGCCTTTAGTGGAATTTCTTTTTTCATAACTGGAATCATCGCTTCCAGTTTCATATCAAAACTATTATCATCGCTTTTTTCTTTATCTGCCATGTATTTTTTTGTATTATACAACAGTTCGCGAAGCTCTGCTGCAACTGCCATGCGAGTTTGAGGCGATTTTTTTAGCGCAGTATAACATCTTTTTGGGTTTTCTCCAAAAGCTATTTTCATTGCAACAGGATCTTTTATTATCATATCATCTACCCTGTTTCCTACTAGCTTAATTGCAGTAAATGTGCCCCCTACAACATTTGCACTACCTGGTCCAGTAACAGCAGTGGTAACGCCAGATTTTATTGCATTTTCAAAAGCTTCGTCTTGCGGATTTATTGAGTCTATCGCGCGCAGTTGGGGAGTTATTGGATCTACTATTTCATTGTAATCTCTGCCTTCCCAGCCCATACCCTCATTGTCTAGCCCTATATGGCAGTGAGCTTCTACAAATCCTGGCAACACAAGCTTCCCTAAAGCATCAATCACTTGTACATCTTGTGGTGCTATAACTGTCTCCCCCACTGCAACTATTTTTTTGCCATCTATCAAAATTTGGCCGTTTTCTATGTCATCGCCTGCCATAGTTTTTATTTGCCCATTTTTAATAAGTATCATTCTAAACATCTCCTTAAATTATCTTTAAAGATTATATCACAAACAAATAGAAAACACAAACCGAAATTCAAAATTTATGACCATCACAGCTTTGGTCAGCTTATATTATAAAACTAGGTGTATTTATAATTTTTTTGATTTGATGATAAGTTGTATTAAGTGTTATATTTGTGAAAAATAGTAGAATTGTTTAAAACAAATTGCATTTTACTGTAATTTTATGTTATAATAAATAAAAGGAGTGACGCAAACATGAATATATTTGATTTTGAAATTTTACAAAAAGATGGCAACTTAAAAAGCATGAAAGATTTTAAAGGCAATGCAATTTTAATTGTCAACTCAGCTACTCATTGTGGTTTTACTTATCAGTATGATGAATTAAGGCAATTGTATGATAAATTCAGCGATAAAGGCCTTGTAATTTTAGATTTTCCTTGTAACCAATTTGGCGAGCAAGCACAGGGAACAAACGACGAAATTACAGAATTTTGTCAATTGAATTATAACACACCTTATGAAATTTATGCAAAAATTGAAGTAAACGGCGAAAACCAAACCCCTCTCTTTAAATACTTAAAACTCCAAAAAGGTTTTAAAGGGTTTAACAACCCAAATCACCCATTAAATGAAAAATTAAAAGAAATGTTCTTAAAAATGGATGAAAACTATGAAAAAAGCGATGATATTAAATGGAATTTTACAAAGTTTTTAATTGATAAAAATGGTATTGTAGTAGGTCGATTTGAGCCAGTTGATGATATCCATATTTTAGAGAAAGCTATAAAAGAAATACTATAAATTTGTAATCGCTTACATTAAAGAGGTATTTAGTTGGTCTTGCAAGTTTGCATTATTAAGCAAACTTTTGCTTGACTTTACATCTTTATATTATAAAAGGCACTCACCTTGGTGAGTGCCTTTTACTTTGATGAGATTTAATAAGACAGAAAACAAAGCAGATAGTGACTTTCCCCGTCATTATCTGCTTTGTTTTAGTATATGAGAATTTATCATTTCAATATTTTTTAAAAAAAATGTAGAAATAATGCAATAAAATGCATTGCTTGTGCATTAACTTTGTAAATGGGATGTAAATAAATTATAAGGAGAGTGTAAAATGTCTGTTCAAACTATTTTCAAACGTTATGAGCTCAAGTACAAATTGACAACGCAACAGTATGATGATTTAAAGGAATTTATGAAAGATAAAATGCAGCTCGACTCATATGGTAGGCACAAAATTTCTAATATCTATTTTGATACTGACGATTACAGAATTATCAGATTTTCTCTAGAAAAGCCTAACTATAAAGAAAAGCTTAGACTGCGAATATATGGCGAGCCAAATGATGCACAGCCTGCGTTCATCGAGTTGAAAAAGAAATTTAAAGGTGTAGTTTACAAAAGACGAATAACAGAAAATCAAAATGTGGCTCTTTCTCTTTTATTAGACAGAGAAGAAAAGTCTGCAGTTTCTCAAATTCATAAGGAAATTGATTATTTCATTGATAGTTTTGAAAATAAACTGATGCCAAAAGTATTCTTATCATATGAACGTGAAGCATATTTTTGCGAAATTGATGACAATTTCAGAATGACATTCGATTTTAATATTAAAATGCGCGATACAAATATCTCGCTGTTTTCAGATGAAAATGATGTCTCTGTATTAGGCGATGAACATGTTTTACTAGAGGTTAAAACTGTTCAAGGTTTGCCGTTTTGGTTAATTGAATTTTTCAACCAAAACAACATCTATAAAGAGTCTTTTTCTAAATATGGCACTGCTTTTAATATTTTCTTACTACCACAATTAATTCAAAAAACTAAGGAGGTTTTCGCTAATGTATAGTGAAATATTTGAAACAATTTTTAACCCCACAGGAACTACAAGCACAATTTTACCAATGAACTTTTTGATGTGTATAGTTACGTCTATTATTTTAGGACTTTTCACCGCAACAATATATACCTATAAAACCAAATGTAGCAAAGGCTTCGTGCTAAGTCTTGCAGTATTACCTCTGGCTATCGCTATAGTAATATTAATGGTAAATGGAAGTATTGGTGCTGGTGTAGCTGTTGCTGGAGCTTTCAGTCTTGTTCGTTTCCGCTCTGTTCCCGGTACCGCAAAAGAAATCAGTGCAATTTTTACAGTTATGTGTACTGGTCTTACCATAGGCATGGGGTACATAGGCTATGCAGTTTTATTTGCGATAATTGCTTCCCTTTTCTCCCTAATTTTAAGTGCTACAAGCTTTGGAGATGTTAGCAGAAACGCTAGAGCACTGTGCATAACAATTCCAGAAAATTTAAATTATACAGAAGTTTTTGATGATATAATGAAAAAATACGCATCAGAGTACAGCCTACAAAGCGCTAAAACTACAAGTATGGGTAGCCTTTTCAAACTGAGATATGATGTAGATTTAAATGACGTGTCTCTCGAAAAAGAGTTTATCGATGAACTCAGATGTAGAAACGGCAATCTTGAGATAATCATTTCAAAAGATGAGGGAGCTCTTAATGGGCTATAGACTATAATCCGATAAAATTATTTTATATACATAAATGTCCTACACACTAAATAAAAAGTTAAAACACTCTATATAAAAGGCAGACTCACTTTTGTGAGTCTGCCTTTTATATCTTTTTTAGAAAATTAATTATGCTGTATTTTTCTCATAATCACTTTCATCATCATTTCCTTGTTGTCTTCCAAAAATTATTGCGAAAATTAGTTGCACAACAAATATTATTGCAAAGCAAATGCTCCACTTATCAAATATTCCCATAGGTTGCGTGAAGTCTTGAGTCAACAACAATAGTACTACAGTTATAACTGCTAAAACTGCTCCTATCGCAAAGATTAATTTGCGGTTTTCACTCGCTTGTTCTTTTTCGTCATCGTACTCATCCTGCTCTTGGGTTTCATGTGAGCTATTTTCATCTTCACTTTTTTTCCTGCGTGCTACCATAACAAATATAATTGGTATTAATATTACGATGATTGTCATGATAAGATCAAATAAGCTCCACGCATTACCTACTAACGCAAATGGACCTGCGCTTAATGGAACGCCATTACTCATAATTATAGTGGATTCAAATGTACTTTCCCCATATGTTAAAGTTAAAGTATGGTCACCATTTTCTAAAGTAGCGAGGAAATTTGATGTAATTATTATTGTGTTCCCCTCACCTATTGTAAAGTCATCTGGTGGAGTGAGCGTAACTCCGTCCATGATTACATCATCTGGGAATGTTCCAGGAATAATTGGCCTAATTATTATAGTTCCATCATCAATCTCGGGGTCTGTTGGTCCAACTATGATATCGCCCAAGTCCTTATACACTGGTGTTATAGTTGTATCCTCATCAGGCATTGTGAATGTAAAATCTTTATCCGTAACATCAACATCGCCATCTCCATTAGTATCCCAGCCTATAAACGCTTCCCCTTCTGGTGTATCACCATCGTTATGTGTAACATCTACCCGCTCGCCCTCTGGATATGTGCCACCTCCATTGCCATCTACAACTGTAAGAATAAACTCATCCTCAACTGGTGGTTGTGGTACTGGTTGGTATACAGGTGAGATAACTGTATCCTCATCAGGCATTGTGAATATGAAGTCTTCTGTAGTGACATCGACATCTCCATCTCCGTCAGTATCCCAGCCTATGAACTCTTCCCCTTCTGGAGTAGCACCGTCGTTATGTGTAATATCTACTCGTTCGCCCTCTGGATATGTACCGTCTCCATCACCGTCCACTACTGTAAGAATAAATTCATCCTCAACTGGTGGTTGTGGTGCTGGTTGCGGTATTGGTTGGTATACAGGTGAGATAACTGTATCCTCATCAGGCATTGTGAATATGAAATCTTCTGTAATGACATCAACATCGCCATCGCCATCAGTATCCCAGCCTATAAATTCTTCTCCTTCTGGAGTTTGTGCATCATCGTGTGATACTGGTACTTCTGCACCTTCTAAATAGTCCCCACTGCCACTGCCATCATTTACAGTCAAATTATATTTTTCTAGCACAGTTATTATCGCAGTGTCACTATCTGTAGCGTCGGTTAATATTCCGTCAGGAACAGATTCAAACGCATGCTCCATAGTAACATTTACTGTGTATATAGTTTCACCGGCTTTATCAGTGCTTGGTGTATACATCGAGCTTATTATGCCAGCAAGCACGCTTGCCCCAGATTTCCAAACATAGTTCCCACTCTGCTTAACTTTACTGTTAAATCCATTTGCGTATAGGAAATTCCAAATCGGGTCAGTACTAGCAGTAGCGTCTAAAATTTTTGCACTGTCGCCGACTATGTATGTAGCATCTTCAATCTGTAGCCAGTTTGAAAGCCCTCCCCTATAAATTCTTGATTGAATATTGGTCATTCCCATTACATTGTTTTTCTCAATACTTAAGTCTAACTCTGGTATCATGGTTATAATATAACCTTCATTTGTCAGAGCTCCTTCAGTTGATAATTCTGCTTTTATTGGAATATATAGTTCTTGCCCTACTGTTATTGCTATTGCATCAGATACATCTATCGGAAGCACTACATTAGGCGTTACTAAATCAGTAGAATACTCTGCTTCATCTGCGTTGTCGTCTAACTGACCCATCACCCAATGGGCTTGCGTGTAAGAAGACTCTTTGTACCATCTAAGTATATTCTCTATACTGTCTATAGATTCTTCTCCAATGATGTTCATTTCTGAATCGGATGGTTCAATTTCACCTTTCTCTCGGTTTCCTAGTATCTTGCTAGTTTCATTTTCTAGCACAATAGTCGTTTCGCCAGCTATCTGTGGTGGGAATAGCATTTGTATATACCCTGTTTCTAGTGTTGCTTCTCCTATAATGGAGTCATGTTTATATATATCCCCATCTAAATTAACATTAGCATCTACAAATATGAATGCATCCCCTGCTGAATAGCTAGAGTTCCCTCCTGCTATAAACATATGCGAACTATAGTCTTCCAATCTACCACTAGCAATTATATCTCCTAAAATAGTTCCGCCAAATGCTTTTATCGATACATCTCCACTACCGTCTATCTCATCTATGCTTGGATATTCTTCATTTACATCCAGATAATATCCAATAAATGATCCTCCAGCATAAACGTCCTCTTCTATCGTTCCACCATTGATAATAATATCAGCATTACCAACCACGACCGATAGCCCTCTGCCACCACCGTTAACTGAATTTTTAATATTGCCTGCATCAATTACGATTTGTACATTACCGACACCGTTTTTAACCGATACACCATTAGGAGGGTTTACAGCATGATAGCCTGTAACAGACAGGTTGTTCCCATCTATGTCAAAAGGCCACATACCAATGCCTCCACCGTATACTTCGCCTTTACTCACATGAGGAACTTCGTCTGCACTCCCATAATTCGGGTAATACCCCTCATCTACGCTTTGCGCACCTATCACACCGCCACTCACTTTAACAAAAGTGTTTTCGCCAATTGCTGTGATAAAACCGCCACCATATACCGAACCTACTATATTTGAGTTGCCAGTTATTTCTACATTAGTATCCACTTCTACAAAATCGAAATATCCTCCTCCAAATACAGAGCCCTCAACCCAAGCAGTTCCACCGATTAGCACATTTGTACTTCCATTTACCACACCAAATTCGTTGCTTACTAATTCTGACTCGACTTCAGCAGAAACACCTTTTCCAAATCCATAATTTAGAGGTAATGCTTCTATTCCGCCAAATACGCCACCAAATATTTCGCCACCGCTAACTTCCACGTCTGTGTTCATATGAATACTATCGCCATATCCACCACCAAAGACATTTTGTCCAACTCCACCTGCTAGTATGTTCACATCTGTACTACCAAGCACCATTCCATATGATAGATTGTTTGTGTCCTCATAAAAGCTGTTATGATCTACATCAACACCACCATATACACTGCCTACAACAAATGCATCTTCTCCAGATATTTCTACATATGTACTTCCAGCAATAATATCCGATCTACCACCGCCAAATACTCCGCCGACTATTTTAAAGCTTGGTCTCATTGGATTTATTCCTATTAAACCGCCCGATACAATTACTTTTGTATCACCATGTACTATTGAGTAGCCATTTTCCAAATCAGCTTCACTAGGCTTAACTAACGCTCTACCAATAACCCCGAATAAGCTGTCTATTCCACCATATACAGTGCCTACGACATTACCATTAGTCATTGTCACATTAGTATTTCCTAAAATTTTATCAAAGTATCCTCCACCAAAAACATTGCCCTCGATTAATACATCACTACCAGCTATCTCTACGTAAGTATTGCTATGCACAACACTGTACATGATATTTTTTTCGACAGAACTAACTTCTATACCCGCACCACTAATTCCACCGTAAACTGATCCACGAATATATGTATCTCCACTAATTTTCACATTAGTATTTCCTACAATAATATCATCAGTTCCACCGCCATATACATTTCCATATATTTCGCCACTATGAATATTTACATTAGTGTTGCCGTGCACCACATTGAAATCTATTTCTCCTACTTCTAGCGAAGGTTTTTCGACATTTCTTGACCAGTCAGAAGAATCACTGTACCCAATTCCTCCATATACTGATCCATCTATTCTACCGCTATGTATATTAACTGTAGTATTCCCGATTATCACATCTCGCTTACCGCCACCATATACAGAACTTCGTATACGCGTTTGTGCTTCGTCCTCGAAAACTTCATCTCTTATATTAACAATCGTGTCAGCATTTAAAACAGAAGACATACCACCGCCGTACAAATTCCCGTAAAATTCAGTATTCTTAACATCTACTTCTATAATACTTTTTTCAGCGTTCTTTTCGTTTGCAGAAGAGTAACCAATAAAGCTATCAGCACCACCGCCGAAAACATTACTATAAATCATCGAATTCGCTATATTCAAATTTACGTTACCCATGGCATATGCGTCGTCACCAGCACCTAATAATTCACCATTTATTTCCAGATTATTAATGTTCACTACGATATTTTTTTGTACTACTCCACCAGCAATAGAGCCTCCAACAATACTGGCAACCCCAACATCTTCTATCGTGATGTCTACACTCTCTACTACCCCACCTTTTGAGCCACCAACTATAACGTATGATTCAAAACTGCCAAAGTCTCGTGCGTCAGCCTCATTCTCTTTTATCTCATCCGCTGCGCCTAAGTAGAATGTTCTTATACTATTATCAGCACCAACAACCTCGAAAGATACGATATATTTACTTAAATCAGCTGTTTTTCCAATAGTGGTTGTAGCACCATTTGCATATATTATTTTACCTTCATCGTCACTAGTAGGTTTAACTAAGATGTCATCTACAGAAAAATTTGCAGTAGTCTTAGCTATTTCTGCAGAAACCTGAGGCAATACAGTTTCGTCCAACTCAGCTATGGAGGTTATAATTTCGGTCTGTTGTTCGGATTCACTATTTAGTAAAGGTTCTATTTCCAAACTCTCTTCATCATCTAAAGCGTCCTCGGATATAAAATCTTCACTTTCTGCGTTAGTATTCACAACCAAATCTTCAGCGCTATTTGCCCCATATACAAACGGTACTTGAAACAAAGTTAAAGCTACTGCCATCATGATTGCTACTACTTTATTGCATTCCTTTTTCTTCATTTTGCTACCTCCAATTACAACTAACGCCAAGCGTAATATGCTATACTAACATTATAATATATTTTTGGTATATTACAATAAAAATTATTAACATTTGTATGTATTACTATATTACAATACATGAATTGCACCTTATTTATACTAATTTACTCTTGATTTTGTTGTAATTTCAATAATAGCTACTTTTATTTATTATCGCTTAAAGTTGCATAAGAAATCCGCAGTAAATGATCCTAATTATGAGATTGACAATAACTATTTTATCAGCTAAGTAATGTGCGCTCACCTTGAAATTTGTCTAAGCTTTTTTTTGCTATCTTAATATAACTAAACTGCTAAATATTCATCACTCTCACAGCATCAAGCATGTTAATTTCTAGCGCTTCTTTCCCATACTTATCTACTTGTGCTTTGTCTTTTGGTCCATGAGTTAAACATCCCGCTCCACCGATACAACCATCTACACAAGCCATACCTTCAATAAAGTTCGCATCTATCAGTTTTTTTGATGATTTTAATAATGCAATTTTGCATGCATCAATTCCATTGCATCTCTCCGCTTTTAAATCAAACTCTATCTCTTGCTCTTTCATTGCTTGCGCTACTGCATCGGATAGACCACCGCTTCTCGCAAAAATTCTACCAAAATATGACGCATTATCTAACACATCTTCTCGTAATTGCGATAAATCCAGCTCTTTACTATCAAATAACGCTTGTAGCTCTTCAAAGGTTATCACACAATCGACATATGGTTTTACGCTATCTAGCTGTACTTCCATTTTTTTAGCAGTACATGGACCTATAAAAATGATTTTTGAAGTAGGGTCCGTTTCTTTTATATATTTTGATATCCTTGCCATTGGGGATAGGTTATGAGAAATATGCTCAACAAAATCAGGAAACTGCTTATTTACATACATTACAAAAGCAGGACAACACGAACTTGTTAAAAATCCCTTTTGCGCAAGCTCTTTTGATTCCTCTAGAGCAACCGCGTCCGCACCAAGCGCTGCCTCTACTATTGTGTAAAAGCCTAATTCCTTAATCCCACTAACAACTTGTCCTAATTTTGCGTGTTGAAACTGACTTGAAATCGACGGCGCTACAACGGCATACACTTTATATTTTTTATTCTCATCGCTATCTTTTATTATGTCTATAGCATCCAATATAAACGATTTGTCGGCAATTGAACCAAACGGACATTGATAAACACAAGCCCCACAAGCAATGCACTTTTCATTTATAATTTCAGCACTGTTATCCTCTGCTTTTTTTATTGCATTCACTTTGCAAGCAGATTCACATGGTCTTTTGCTACTTATGATTGCGTGGTATGGGCATATTTTTGAACATGCACCACAGTCAACACATTTTGTACTGTCGATTTTTGCCGTATAATTATCATCAAACGATATTGCGCCAAACCTACATACATCAAAACAGCGATGTGTTAAACAGCCACGACATGAAGATGTTACAACATATCCAGATGATGGACATTCATCGCATGCAATATTAATAACCTCAATAACATTCGGATTTGATTTGTCTCCACCCATTGCAATATTTACACGTTCAGATAAAATTGCTCGTTCTTTGTACACGCAACAGCGCATAGTGGACTCTTTGCCCGCCACTATCTTTTTAGGTATACTCGTCACATTCTCAAGCAAAGTATCCGCCCATGCATGAGTCGCGACCTCTCTTAATACTTTATATTTTAAATACTGCACTTTTGTATCAAACTTTTTCATTAACTCCCTTGCCTTTCTCTAAAAATAACTCACCTTTATTTTTTTGCCTATTTTTTCAAGGCATTTTGAAAGCTCGTCAATCAGTTGCATTTTTATGTTAAAATTTATTGGTAAATTTGGGTTTTGATGTGCTGGATTTACTGCTTTTCCTACATAAAAATTTATATCTGTCGCCTCTTCAAAAAGCAACCTAGAAATGCATGAAGCAGCATCTTTTTTCACATTCCACTGTGAATACAGCATATTCTCCTCAGAATAATCTTTTGCATAAGTCAATACTTTGTTTATCGTGATTATTCCCTCAGTGACTAAATCCACCCCTTCTATACTTGCCATTGGCGGAACATCGCTATCTTCAAAATTTAGTGATACCTCAAGTTTTTTACCCAGATAATCCGCTGCAATGCTCGATGTTGTACCTCCGCAAATGATGTGTTTACCTTCCTTAGAAAAAAATAGCGACATCATTTTATCTACATCATTATGATTTGATGGTGGACCTATTATCAAATTCATAGGCTCCCTTTTTCTAATTCGAACCATACACGCTGTTGTATCATCTCCTGGCATAGCGCCATATAAAGAATAGCACTCCTCTAGTAATATTGTATTAAGCGTTTTTGCAGTAAAGCCTGTGCTAGTAAGTGGAGAAATAAACTCAGCAATTTCCTTTCTATCCCAACCGAAGTTTAGCATACTGCCAACCCCCGCATGTATACAGCCATCACTCATAAGTATAAATAAATCATTTTCTCTTATATCAATCTTTGACATAAGTATTTTTTTGCCTCCAATAATCATTTCATTATACGGTATCTCATAATTTTCTCCGTCTCGAATAAGTATAACTCTCGGATTATCATATTGAATTATCTCTGCCTCTTTATTGTTATTGAGCATTCTAAAAATTGTGAAGGTAGAGTAAGCTATCCCTCTCACTGCACACACTGGCAAAGTTTCCGCTATAGTTTCAACACAATCGGTAATGCTTAATCCTTCCGAGATCATCGTTGAAATAATCTTAGCAGTTAATGTGGAAAGTATGTTCGCCTTGACTCCACTACCCAGCCCGTCTGCTAACACGATTGTACTAGTGCCATCATCCCCCTCGATAACTGCAACTTGGTCACCGCACAATTCTTCCTTGTACTTATTCAGACTATTGTAGCCGATTTCTGCACAATAATTAATCATCGTTTATCGACTCCTTTAGTTTTGTGAGAGCAATTTTTGTTTCTGCAGCAGTCTCTCCTAAAAGCGAAGCTATCTCATGCACTACTCGCATCTGTTTTTCTATCACTTTATTTGTTGTCTCAATCGTTTTTTTGCTTATAACTTCCTTTTTCTCACGCTCCATTGCTTCTTCTGTAACATTTCGCATTATTGCGATTAGTACTTTGTTTTGCTTATCATAAATGATACTCTCATCAATATATTTATTGTATTCCGCTAAATATTTCCGCTCATTTTTTACAGAGATACCACTTTTTCTCACTTTAATAAAGTCAATCGGATCTAAAATCCTTATAACAGGCTCACCTAAAACGTCACTTTTTCTTCTTATGTTAATCAGCTCTAATGCAGCGGAATTTAATCTTTGCACCTCTAAATCATTATTCAAAACAATGATTGCGTTTGGTGAATTTTCAACTATAGTATCAGAAAAAGACTCCGACTTCTCATACAGTGAAGGTAAGCACATGGAAAGGTCTGCTTTACCGAAATAAACAGCTGCAGCCTTTTCCTTACATGAGTTATAACCACATGAGCCACAGTCTAGCTCATCCTCTTCTTTTTCTTTACCAAGCTGTATTAATATGTTTTTAATCTCGCTTTTTGATGGAGCAATATTTTTTAGTTCTATTGGCTCAAAATTTTTACGCAAATACGATGATTCAAGCTTCTCAACTTCAAAATCTTCATCCCCCGCGCTGCTACTTATACTCATATAATCCGTTATAGTTTTTTTTCTGTATTTTTCCATTACAGGGCCACCTATACAGCTTCCGACACATGCAGACATCTCAACAAAACATTTATTTATTCCACCTTGCTCTATTTCTGCTAATGCTTTCATACAATTGTCTACTCCGTCAACTGCTAAATACGTGTAGTTTTCATTTTTATTTTTTATGCTCTTAATAATTCCACCCGTCGTTGGAAAAAATCTTGCTCTGCTTTTTTCAATACTCTCTTTTGGTTCATTTAAATCTATACTTACGTCTTCACTCTGTAGCCATTGTGATAACTCCTCAAATGTAAGTGCTGCGTCCACAATGCCCTCATAATGACTAGCCTCATCTTTTTTTGCTACACATGGTCCGATAAAAACTACTTTTGCATTCGGATGTCTCTTTTTAATATCAATAGCATGCGCTTGCATCGGAGACACTATATCTGCAAGATAGCGAAGTAATTTCGGATAATACTTTTGTATAAGCAAATTCACAGAATGACATGATGAGCTAATGAGCACATCTCTGTTATCACGGTCTATCATTTGTTGATACTCATCTTTTACTATGGTAGCGCCAATTGCCGTTTCTTCTGCTGAATGAATGCCAAGCTTTTTTAGTGCAGCCTCAAGCGCTTTTATTCCAGCGCCCTCATAGTTAGCTATAAAAGCTGGTGCAATTGATGCTATTACGGGCTCGCCGGACATTATCAGAACTTTTGCCGTTTCTACGCTATTTGTAATTTCTTTTGCATTTTGTGGGCAGTTAACAAAACATTGCCCGCATAAAATACACTCGTTTCCCACAATGATTGCCTGACCACCCGAAAAGCGAATGGATTTTACAGGACAACATCTAATGCATTTATAGCAATTTTTGCAATTAGATTTTTTTAGTTTTAAGAATTCAGACATATTATTTACCTGCTTTTTTATAGAATTTGTGTTGCAATTTCTTTTTCAAAAAACGCATCTACTGTGTCCGGTGTCACAGAAAAGATATTCTCATCAACCGCAACACATACCCCTTGCTGACATTTGCCCATGCAAAATGCTCCCGACAACTCAATTTTGTTTTTTAGCTCGTTTTTTTCAACTAATTGTTGCATTTTTTCCACTACTTGTCGTGATCCTTTTAAATGACATGAACTACCTATGCATACTTTAATTTTCATAAAATTCTCCTTTATAGCAAATATTGTTAATTTTTTAACAATATATATTATACCACTAATCCGAATTATTGTAAAGTACATATTTCATTTTATTTATATTTCACACAGTGAAATATAAATCTGCCATGTGGGCCATTTCTGCCCCACGGCAATAAAATCATA
>CAYJII010000042.1:0-18334 GCA_964370225.1 uncultured Oscillospiraceae bacterium
TGAAAATAGGATTTTGTTTTATAAGCAAGTGTGGCTTGATAGATTTATGATTGATAAAAAATATCAAGGCAAAGGATATGGCAAGAAATCTATGAAGCTAATTCTTCAAAAATTGCACGAAGATTATAGATGTAAAAAAATATATCTATCAGTTCATGAAGATAACTACAATGCAATTAGTCTTTATGAAAAATTAGGATTTAAGAAAACTATATTTAAAGACCCAAAAGGCGAGCGGATTATGACACGGACAAATCGAGATAGCATATGGAGGGACAAATAAAAATAGCATTATCGAATATATTTGCACGTTCTGTTGCAATAATTATAACTGTCATCCTACAAATCAGCTTATAGGTTGGGCTTGTTTACTTGCTCGGTGATTTTTCCGAGTGGCTACTTATCATACTTCCTCTTTTCAGTCTTTTATGTATAGTTTACATTATTATCCAAGACACATATCAAGAAAATAAAATAACATGGGTTATTCTAATGTTTACACTTCCCTTAGTGGGCGGTTTGATTTATGCCTTTTTTAGTGGACACAGAGTAAGTAAACGAAAAAAGAAATTTAAAAAGCATTGACCACAATTTTGAAAATGCAATGAATAATTGTGAAAATCAATATTTACAATTGTTAAAAGATGATGTCCAAGCCCTTAGGCAATCTGAATATTTGAATAAAGTAGCTTGTGCTCCTGCTCATATAAATACAAAAGTGTTAGTCCTAATTTGACCTCAAAAACCACTGAGATATAATAGGACTAACACTTTTTGCTCAAAACATCAAGTAATATATAAAAACCTATGTTATAATAACTTCATAATAAACGTTTATTAATTTGCAGAAAGGAAGTGTGTAGATGAAAAATTTCATGGCACTCACAGAAGCAATAAACTATATTGATGAAAATATATATGAAGATTTGCATAGAGAAACCATTGCAGAAAATTCATTCATTTCACTTTCGTCGCTTGAAAAAATTTTTCGATACGCACTCCACTTAAGCATTTCAGATTATATCACAAGACGAAAAATGACAGTGGCAGCAATGGAAATATCCAAAAAGCGAGACAATATAACCGAGATTGCCTATAAATTAGGCTATGCCTCGCCAGAGGTGTTTTCCAGAGCGTTCAAACGAGTTTGGGGAATAATTCCGTCTGAATTTAATAAAAAACATAAATTCACAGGACTTTTCCCGAAAATAAATTTTAACTACATAGAAGGAGAGTGTTTATACATGGCAAGAAAACAAGTTGACATTAGCTTAGCATATGATTTTTTGAAAGAAAATCATGGAACATATGTGTTATGCTTTGACATTAAAGGTTTGATGGGAATAAATAAGATTTCTCACAAAGCAGGAGATTTGGCAATTTTAGAAATGGTAAAAAGGCTCGAAAAATACGCAACAGATGAAATGTGCATTTTGAGAGTAGGCGGAGATGAGTTTGTGGTCATCACCTGCTTAAAAGAAGAGAAAGAAGCTAAAATTTTAATGAAAAAAATATTAAGTCATAACGAGGAACCAATTTTATTTGAAGAGCAAAATATTCCGATTTCTCTGTGGTGCGGTATTGTGACGATTCCTGGGGCATTGCGATATGGTGAATTTTTCACACAAGTACACAGTACGATTATGGAGAGTAAAAAATAATATTAAGAGCACTTTTGAGTAATCGAAAGTGCTCTATTTGTCACAAAAGTGTTAGTCCTAAATTCTCCTTATCCTCTGGTGTGACCCGTTTTGGATAATGGGAGAGCACCAATACTGAATTACGCTTAGGGAAAATAATGGCTACATCTAATAAATCAAAATGTGACTTTTATGCACTTAACCGCACCGTCTCTGTAGAATATGTGTTCGCTCATTTCTTTTGATAAAATAGTATTCTCCTGTGTGAGGACTGTCCCGTCTGTAAGTTCTAATACAAGTGAAGTTTCACCTGTTTTTGTGTATATAACAGGGACTGCACACACAGAAAAACTTAGCTTCCCACTCTTTTGGTATTCGCTTGGGTTTACAAAAGCAGTGTTAAATTTTATCGCTCCGTCTTCTACTATTACACCCAATTCACCACGACGCATTAATATTGATTCTTTTACTTGCCCCGTCATACCAGGTTGCTCGCTTTTTTTGTTGAACGAAGTGTGTGAGTATGGCTCAATCGGGATAGCGTTACATATATGCGAAGGCTTGCGGAAAACAAACCCGTTTGTTAGCTTTCGATATGTATCATACACTTTACTAACATCGCCTTTTAACGCACTCGCACGTTGCGCCACTTCAAGCACAGCAAGTGTCAGCTTAGCATTTTGATGCCAGTATACACAGCCGATTCCCTCGAATTTGTACATGTTTTGACTGCGCCCTGTGAAACTTTTGTGCCCAAAAATGCGCTCAAATTCAATAATTATTGCATATTTTTCTAATTTGTTATAGTATGATTTTTCGAGTAGTTCTTCCAATTTCCCCTGTGTAGTAATGGATGGAGCAAAATGCTTAATGCCACTTACATCTTGGATAATCACCATATTATCTGGTTTGACATCAATGTTAATAGTATTGCGAGTGTAAAACAATGCGGTTTTTTGTACAGGATATAGATAATGACAACCATTTTCGGTATCGAGTAGAGGTTTCTCCATGTTTTTTAGTAAATTTAATGTTTCAGCTTCGTTTAATAGACCACTGCCAATTACAGCTGATTGTCCCTCGAGCATTCCACGCATTGGAGAAATAGAAAAATCTGAATGCAACAGATTGTATGTAGTGTAAAGCTCACCTTTGTTTCGAGTAATGGTTTCGTTTATCGCTAATTCACACTGCTTTAAAAACGCAGTGAGGCTCTCTGCTGAAACCTTCTTTTTACCACTAAAACCATTTTTATACACAGTAGTGCGGTATGCAGAAAATCTTTCCCCCATTTCATCAAGCAAAGTTTTTTCACTATCTTCGTATGCTTTATCGTATTTCGATAAAATAACGGTCAAGTCTGTGATGAAGTCCACAACTTCGGAAGATATACTAAATGAAGCGTTTTCATTTTTTAGAATGTCCAATAGAAATTGCACATAGCCATGCATGTGGTACACAGTCACCATGGAAAGCCCGATTCCCACTATCGCATTATTTGCATCATTCCACTCGGGGCGCTGTGTATTCATCCATACACCACCGCCGACATACAGATTTGACATCTTGCTAAGTAGTGGAATAAATAACTTTTCCAATAGCGAAACATGTAAAACTTCATCATTTGATATGACTAATTTTGCGTCCGTCCCAAAAGTCTCGCATAATTTTTCTACCTCACTATCTCTATTCCAATCAAACTTTATCGTGTTCTTGCTATCCTTTAGTATCTCGGAATATTCATTGATGCGATACGGTACATTTGCATATGTGAATATATCTTTGCTAAGCAAGCTTTTTAACTGTGACGGGAAATGACGATTAAGACCGTTTAACAGGCGGAGTAAATAAATAATTTGGTGGTCGCCCCAATACCCGAAACCCGAAAACAGTTCGCCCTCTTCAGGTTTTTCCCAATCAATGCCGTCACGATATATGCGATATGGGTTAAAGCCGTCAATAGTGGAAGCGTTGACAAATTTAGCAATCATATTCTCGTAATACGCAGGAAATGAAGTTCCGAGTGCTTCCCAGTTTTGGAAAATGTCACGCCAGTTTCCCTCATAACTATTTACACGATTACCGTCTTCATCTTTTAGGTGTATATTAAATCTGTTCCAAGGACGAGTTGGGTCACCGTGACGTCTGGAGAATGAGAGTGGCATAAATTCAAGTGCCATTCGGTATAGTGTTTCATCGTTTTTATAAGTTTCTTTTAGTTCGTGAATGTTTTTTATTTCATCAAGTTTTACTGAATTTTCCTCATGGCAAAACTTTTCATATGCAGATTTATTCCTCGCAGCAACAAAACTTAAAAAATCCGCTTTATCAAAATCATATCCCTTTTCAAAGGTTCCGCCCCTCATAACGTTATACATTGTGCTTGAATAGTGGTATGCGCTCGCAATTCCATCGTCAGTTTGCGATATTCCGTCCGCACCTGCAACTATTTCTTTTAGCTCATGTACACCTTTTTGTATGTCTTTGTGCAATACTTCACCACTCGGTTTTTCGCTTAATAGTTTTGCTATGGCGCAGTGGTCATACCCACTGTCTAAGACGATATCATGCGTTTGGGAAGATTTCGCAGGAAGTAGCGCATCATATTGTATGAAGAATGCACTGCGCTTTCCATAGCAGTCGTCTTGTTTTAGCTTTTCTTTTCTGCAAAATGCAGATGGTGTAAAAGTATCCACGATGATTTTTGCGTCTTTTTTTGTTGTCCAACCGATATTTGCACGCAACACTTCAATAGGATTTGGTGTGTCGTTAATAAGTGAAGTCATGGAAAAAACTGCAACGCTTTTATCCACAATCTCAGAGGCTTTATATGCATCAACCAAAGTGCTTGCAGTCGCTTGCAATCCCGAAGCAACACCGTATGGCATGATGTTTTGCATTCCGTCTAAAATAGAAATATTTTGCTCTTCATCTAAATTATTTATTATTTCCGAGCTCTTAACAACACCGTATTTTTCGCTCGAATGGAGAGTGTATCTAAAAGTTAATCCGAGCTCACTGTTTATTTCCTCAAACATTACTTTGCAACCATAAATACTTTTGTAAATATATCTTGTTATATGCGGCATAACTATGTCCGACCTGTGAAATGGCTCCCAGAAAATGTCGCCTACCATGATTATAGTTTTAGGCCCTGTGGCAGCCGCTTGGTGGAGTTTGTCCTCAGTTTCATATGGGAAAAGTGAAAATTCTGCATTTTTGCGCCCTGCGGTCAATGGCCCTTGTGACGAGATAAAAAACCACACGTCACTAGCAGTGCACACATTGATAAAAAATGGAGTTAACTCACCTGTGCACTCCATTTTATAGTATCGGTGGTCGCCGATATTTACAATTGAATCATTAGTATTATTCATAATATTGCTGTATAGCTTTGTTTTTGCTATACAGTCCACCTCCTTATTTTTATTATTAATAAATATTTTATCACAGTGCATTGTAGTGAACAATGCACTGTTTTTCGTTTTAGGTGTGTTTTTTTCATATAGGTATTTTACGAAAATTTTACACCGAAAAAAACACACCAAAACAGAAAATTAACACATTGTGAACAATTTGAAATTTGTATTATAATGATATTAACAAATAAAACGCAAAGGAGAAAACATTATGGAGCAACCACAAAATGTAAGCGTGCTTAAAAAACCAAAAAAAGCGTCATTAATACATCGACTATCCAAACAAATATCACTACAAGCCATGGCATTGCCCGGCGTAATATGGATGATTATATTCAATTTCATACCAATGTATTTTATAGTAGTTGCATTTCAGCGCTACATGCCAAACAAAGGAGTTTTTGGTTCAGAGTTCGTAGGGTTTAAGTACTTTATCGAATTTTTTGAGGACGACCGCTTTTGGCTTGTAATCGGAAATACTTTAGGACTAAACCTATTTAGGCTCATAGTCACTTTCCCTGCAGGTATCATTTTCGCCCTACTATTAAACGAGATGAGTTCGCTTAGGTACAAAAAAATCGTGCAAACAGTTTCTTATCTCCCGCACTTTCTCTCGTGGGTAATAGTGGCAGGTATCATGACAAACTGGATGTCCGAGTCGGGACTTATCACAGAACTTTTGTTTAACACGAGTCTTATTCCCGAACCGTATCACATGCTTGCAACTACAGACGGCTTTTGGAGCATATTAGTTTCAGCAGAACTTTGGAAAGAGCTCGGTTGGTCGGCGATTATCTACATAGCAGCAATCTCGGGCATTGACCCCAGCCTTTACGAAGCGGCAGAGATTGACGGAGCTGGTAGAATTCGCAAAATGTGGAACATAACCTTACCGAGTATTCGAGGCACAATTTCAGTGCTACTGGTTTTGAGTATATCAAATCTACTTGGCAGTAACTTTGACCAGTTATTCGTATTCTTAAATCCCGTGCTCTACGACGCAGTAGATGTTATCGACATTTACGCTTACCGAATGGGTATCGGAGCAGGGCGTTTCTCATACGCAACCGCAATAGGACTACTCCGCTCGGTTGTAGCATTCGGATTATTGCTCGGAGCAAACAAAGCTTCCGAAAAATTAACTGGCACAGGATTGTACTAAAAGGAGGGGAACGTATGCAAGCACAACAAATTAAAAAACCGAAGAGTGCGAAAATGAGCTCTCGTATTTTTGACACAGGGCTTTACATATTTATGGCTATTATATGCTTTGTGATGATATACCCCATATGGTATGTATTGGTTCAGTCTCTTAATGAGGGGTTTGACGCCGCACAAGGCGGACTATATTTTTGGCCACGTGTCTTTACGCTCGATAACTACATAGAAGTGTTCCGCGATAGCGAAATCATAATTGCCTTTGGCATAACCGTGGCGCGCACACTTATAGCGACTACTTGCCATGTATTTTTCACAGCGATGGTAGCGTATGCATTTTCCAGAAAAGACCTCATCGGCGGGAAAATATATATGCGAATGGGTGTCATCACCATGTTCTTCTCTGGTGGACTTATTCCATCATTCATACTGATAAATGACTTAGGACTATACAATAACTTCCTTGTATATGTTATCCCCACAATGTTCTCTTTCTTTGACTTAATAATATTCCAGTCATTTTTCAGAGGAATTCCGGACTCGCTTGAAGAAGCCGCAACTATTGACGGAGCAGGTTATTTCACGACATTTGTTAAGGTTATTTTACCTGTATCCATGCCGGTTATTGCAACTATCACGCTATTTAATGGTGTTTATAACTGGAACGACTATTTCATGGGTAAACTTTACTTTAATGATGAATGGCTGATGCCAATTCAAACATATCTATATCGAATGATTAACACTTCAGAAACTAGCAAATACACAATGATGGCAGGTGCCGCACAACAGAGCACTTTCACTTCAACATCGCTACAAATGGCGACCATGATTGTTACGACAATCCCAATCGTATGTATTTACCCGTTCCTACAAAAATACTTTGTAAAAGGTATGATGATAGGCTCGGTAAAAGGTTAAAATTAACAGAAATAAATTTTAGGAGGAAATATTAATGAAAAAAGGTATCAAAGTATTATTAGCAGCTATAATGACTATGAGCATTTTAGCAAGCTGTACAGCTCCTACAGATGATTCAGGAGATTCTGCAAACCAAGGCGGCGGTGCAGACAATGAAGGCGCATCCATGGAAGAAATTTCGGTTGAATGGTATGTAAACGAAAGCTGGTTTTCTTCACCTGACGACAACTTAGTATGGAATTTAATCAAAGATCAAACTGGTGTAGCGATTGACTACATTATCCCTGTAGGTGACCCTGCAGAAAAATTAAACGCAATGATTGCTTCCAACACATTGCCTGATATGGTTACAATGGGCTGGTGGGACGGCGCTGTACAAATGATTTCTAACGCTGACTACACCTATTCATACCAAGAACTATTTGAAATGGAACCTGAATTGGAACCTCTACTCAACGAAACAGTATTTAACTGGTATTCACAAGACGACGGAAATACATACGCTTATCCATGTAACTCCGTGTCACAAGCGGACATAGATGCAGGTCTTACTTCAAACAGAACTTTCCTCGTGCGTAAAGACATTTACGAAGCAATTGGCTCACCAGATATGCGCACACCTGAAGGCTTCCTACAAGCTTTAGAAGATGCGCAAGCACAGTTTCCCGAAGCACTTAACGGCGAACCGCTAATCCCATTCGGCACAACTGCATTCACTACAACTGGGAACACAGGATTTGAGGACATTTTGCTTGAATTTTTGGCAGTACCTAGAGAAATCGATGGTGAATTTGTTCCAACAAGCAACGGTAATACTTCCGAAGAATATATCACATGGCTAAAAACATTCCGTCAAGCAAACGAAGATGGACTACTAAAAGACGACATCTTCATTGACGACAGAACACAAATCGAAGAAAAAATCCAACAAGGCAGATACTTTGCACTAATGTACCAGGCAATTGATGCTATGAACCCATTAGGACAACTATACGCAAACAGCCCTGACTCAGTTTACATAGCTGTGGATGGCCCGTCAAACAGCGATTTGGACACACATGCACTTTCAGTGCCTGGTTACTCAGGTTGGGAAGTAACATTCGTTACTAAAAACGCTGAAAACCCAGAGAGAATCGCAAGCTTACTTGCATGGGGACATTCCGAAGAAGGTCAAACAGCTCTTTACTTAGGCGAAGAGGGTGTAACTTACGACATCGTAGACGGTGAACCAGTGATAAAAGAAGAAGTTATGGCGCTTAAAAATGACGACATGGCTACATTCAAACAACAATACAACATCTTAAACGAATACTGGATGTTCGCACAAACTTCCATGCTACTAGAATGGCAACCAGAACCGGACGTTCCTTTTGATCAATACGCAGATTGGGCAGCAGGCAAATCCGCTTCATACGGTCTATATGATAACCTCACTCCTCCCGCTGACACTGATGAATACGAAATCGGCGTTAAAGTCGGAAATAAATGGGGCGAAGTGTTACCGCAACTTCTAAAAGCTGAAAGCGAAGATGAATTCGACCAAATCTGGAGTGATTTCCAACAATACAAAGAAGATAACGACTACCAAACTGTTTTAGATTACAATGTAGGGCGCATAGAAGCAAACAAAGAAAAATTAGGACAATAACTCACATATTAAAGACAAGGAATTCTTTATGAATCCCTTGTCTTATATGCATTATTGCGTTATAATTTATACAAAGAATTGGGGGGTTAGATGAAAAACAATATGAATAGGAAAATTGCATTAATTCTCGCCTTGGCTTTTATATTGACTTTGTTTGGCGGCTGTCAAATAAACTCTGAAGATATAGATGACACCGATGATACTGCACAGCGCATAACCTTAGAGTGGTATGTGCATTATTCGTGGTTTCACGGCAACTGGGGAGACGATGCAGTTTCAAAAGAAATTTCCGCCATTACCGGATATGATATAGAGTACATAATCCCTATAGGCAGTGAAAACGAATATTTGCGCACGTTAATCGCTACGGGCACCTTACCGGACTTGCTGACAATCCCATGGTCCGACCAAATGTTTAACGAACTTTTGCTGGAAGAAGCTATCGTCTCCCTATCGGATTTGAGTGTCGAAAACGGACACGCAGCTATTTTTGACACTCTCGCACCGGGCACAAGGGAATGGTATACCAACGAAAACGGTGAAATATACGGATACCCTAACGCCACATTCCCAATGAACGGTGCGACCGAGAGCAACCGCACGTTCCTTGTGCGCAAGGACATCTACGAGGCTATAGGCTCGCCTGACATGTCCACGCCCGAAGGTTTTTTGACGGCGCTGGGTGATGCTAAAGAAGCATTCCCCACAGTGGGCGAAAAACCGCTTATTCCATTGGGTTTACAGGAATTTAACGAGTATGGCAACGCTTCCTTGGAGGATTATTTGCAGGATTTTTTAGCAGCCGAATATGAAATAGACGGCAAAGTAAATGACCGATTTCTCTCCTCTGACTCAAAAACATGGCTGAAAATGCTGAATGAGGCTAATAATTTAGGTCTAATGCCTGTAGATATTTTTGCGGACACCAGAGTCCAAATGGAGGAAAAGATTGAACAAGGACGCTATTTTGCGATGCTATATCAGTGGTCGGATTGTCAAGCTCAATTAAAAAAGCTCTATGAAACAAACCCCGAAATGCAATATATCGCAATAGACGGCCCTAAAAACGCTAATGGAGACGACCATATGCTCAGTGCACAGGGGATCCAAGGCTGGACACTGACTTCAATCGCAAAAAATAGTGAGTACCAGTACGAAGCGTTTGAGCTAATGAGTTTTCTTGCGAGCGATGCGGGGCAAAAACTGATATTTTCTGGTGTGGAAAATAACGGTTACACCATGGTTGAGGGCGAGTTGATCTTTGATGAAGAGTATTTTGATTTGCTTTATACCGATAGGCGAGCGTTTGACTTGAAATATGGTGCAGATGCGACACATTGGCCGATGATGAACGATTATTATGCGCTCGAAAATGGGTATATTCCACCCGATTTCCCGTATTTAGCGGAGATAATAGACTGGACGGAGCAATATGCCACTGACAATTCGCTTTATGCATTTTCGCTCGACCCAACTTCACAAGAAGCGATGATTGATGCCGAAAATTCGAGAAAAAAAGGCGAGCTTTTGCCAAAGCTCATATTAGCAGAAAGCGAAGAGGAGTTCGACGCTCTTTGGGCGGAATACGAAGTGTGGTTAACAGAAATAAACTACGAGGTATTGATAGAAGAACTGCAAAAACAATTGGAAGAGAACAAGGAAATTTTAGGTGTCGAGTAAAATAAAAAGGAGCGACGATATTATGGAAACACCACGCCAAACCTTACTGAATATATGGAATAAAATGCCTTTAAACCGCAAGTTTTCCACGCTTCTCGTGTCGCTACTCATATTACCCACATTGTTGTCGCTGTTTTACATTTTTAACTCCATGCGTGTAGAAATAATAGAGGACACCAAAAATTCAGTGCAAGACGAGCTGACAAATGCTGCCGTATTTATCGAGGCAAACCGCCAAACTACCACCAGTATCATGCAGTCTATTATCGCCAATACACAGCTCACCGACTATCTGTCCGGCCCAGTATCCTCAGAAGAGCTTGTCACATTAGGGCGAACCATGGCACCATATTTAGAGGCGCTGGTGTACACAAACGGATATGTGAGAAGCCTTAGAATATACTCGGACGCTTCAGATATCCCGGAACTCTGGCCTGTGTTTGTAGATATTGAACGGGTAAACAGTATTGACTGGTACGGGGGCATAAAGCCCGATAGCACCGCTATTAGGGTGGATTATAGCGAAAAATTATCAGATGCAACCACTCAGCTCAGCGGAGAAAATTTAATCTCTTTTGCAACAGCCATTGATACAGACACCGCCCCACAGCCCATTGTGGAAGTTTCGTACACTATGTCCGATTTTTTTGGTACGCTTTACAAAGGGACAGCAGAGAACTATTCGTTTTTTTGCAGGAACGATACATTATATCTGCATGAAGAGAACCAAAATCGCAGTGATATAGCGCATTTCGCTTTAGAAAATTTCAGCAGTGATGCGGACACTATCACCTATATGGGCAGGCAGTATGTGCTGCGCTCCTCCACTCTTGACGGTATGGGGGGAGAGCTTTATGTGATACATGATATAACAGACGCTATCAGATCTACGTACAATATGCAAATGCTCTTGTACGTAATCATATTCATTTTCTTTATCATAATGTACTTTTTTTACGGAGGTATTGTTAGGATTTTCCTAAAACGCATATACTCCACTATTTCTGCAATGAGAGCTATCGAGAAAGGTAAGCGCTTAGACGAGATTGAGGGTTTTTCCTCCGAAGATACCGACACGCAACAAGAGAAATTAGCCTATGATGAGTCTGAGCAACTGCAATACTACTTTAAGCGTATGGCTAAAAAAATTGACGTGTTAATCGAGCAGAATACCAAGCGTGCACTCCTCGAAAAAGACGCAGAGATTAAAGCGCTACAAAACCAGATAAATTCACATTTTCTATACAATGTGCTAAACAATATTGAGATGATGGCTATTATCGATAATAACGACAATATTGCTGATACTGTGACATCACTCGGACGATTATTGCGCTATTCCATGAACTGGAAAAAGCAAATGGTGCCACTTGCTCAAGAACTTGCTTATGTGGAAGATTATGTGAAGCTTTTTAATATGCGTTTCGACAACGAAATCCGTCTATTATTTGCAGTTGATGAAATCGCACATGACGCTTTAGTGCCGAAAATGTGCATTCAGCCCATTGTGGAAAATGCCATTGTCCATGGGATTGAGCATCGGGACGACAAAGAGATAATACAAATCAATGCAAAAATAAATGATGATGTACTGACTATACGTATTACAGACACGGGAATAGGGATGTCCGAACAAACGGTTAAAGAGCTAAATGAGAAACTACAAAACCCCGATAATTCCGAGTTTGTAACAGGGATTGGGCTTGTGAATGTGCACGAGCGTTTAGAAAGGCGTTTTGGCAAAGAATACGGCATTGTAGTTGAGAGTAAAGAAAATCTATGCACTAAAATAACGATGACAATGCCATTTAGGAGTGTGAGCGATGAATAATATTTTAATAGTTGATGATGAGAAATTTGTCCGCTTGGGATTTGAAACAATAATAACACGTAGTGGTTTATGCAAAGGGCAAATCATTCAAGCGCGCAACGGTCAAGAAGCGGTCATGGCGCTAAAGGAAAATACATTTGACTTAGTGATTACCGATATAAAAATGCCGATGATGGATGGGATTTCCTTTTTAGATACACTTACAAAGGAAAAGCTATCCGATGCATTTATCGTAGTTATAAGTGGGTATGACGATTTTAGTTACGCAGTTGAAACCATGCGCAGGGGAGCGTGTGAATATTTACTAAAGCCGATTGACCGCATTGCCTTTGTAGAGATGCTTGAAAAAATAGATAGGCTAATTGAGGAAAAACTCCTTGAAAAAGTGGAAGACCTCAGTGCTAATGCCCATGAGCAAAACACAAAGGCGAAAGTTAAAGCTGCTGTGGACTATATTCTAGAAAATTACATGGGTGATATTAATATGGCAACGGTATCAAATTACGTGTCCATGAACTATACTTTTTTTTCCGAGAGTTTCAGAGAGCATACTGGCAAAAGCTTTGTCGATTATGTCAAGTCAATCCGCATAAACATGGCAAAAAGATTGTTGCGAGAAACTACTGCAAAAGTGAATACAATCGCAGCGGAAGTGGGGTACACCGACGAAAAGCATTTTTTAAAGCTTTTTAAAGCAGAGGTGGGACTTACCCCGTCCCAGTACAGACATAAGCACAGCGAAACTGGCGCTCCCTCCACTTTATCAGCTTTGGATTGAACTAGATAGTGATAGTATCGTTAGAGAAACATAACGCAAAAAAGGCACAGCTTCGGCTGTGTCTTTTTATTTGCGAGAATTGTTAGTCCTTATTCGACTCTAACGGATCAGTTTCGTAGACAAGGAATGGTTGCGTTATCAATTTGTATTTTTGTAAAAAAAACTAATTCTATACCAAAAGAAAACTGTTTATTAGTCAAAACTAACCATTATAAGTTTTGAATGTTTTATTCGCTTGACATATAGGTTAGTTTGTGCTAATCTTTATAAGGTTAGAAGCGACTAACAATATTCCGAGAGGATTTTTTTAATGAAAAAATATAAAATTACAATCTTAATGATTGTATTAACAGTTATACTTTCCTTTATTTCAATTTTTATTGGTGCTTATGATGTATCACTAAGCGGCATTTTGGAGGGTGATTTTTTACAACTCACTGTACTTATTAACGCTAGACTGCCTCGTGTACTCGCAATACTTTGTACTGGTATTGGCATGAGTATTGCAGGACTTATAATGCAAAACCTTTGTATGAATAAGTTTGTATCGCCAACAACAGGTGCTACTATTTCTTCCGCACAGCTTGGTATAGTTGTGGCAATGCTTTTCATACCTACTGCTACTTTGGCGGTAAGAACTGTTTTCGCCTTTGTACTGTCTATTCTAGGCACATGGGTTTTTGTGTGGTTTGTGCAAAAAATAAAATTTAAAGATGTCATCATGGTTCCTCTTATCGGTATTATGTTTAACAGTGTAATAGGCGGTGTTGTTAGTTATCTTGCCTATGAAAATGACTTAACACAAGTTCTAGCAAGCATGCTTGTAGGCGATTTTTCACTGATACTGGCAGGAAGATATGAAATAGTATTCTTAATTTTACCGCTTGTTCTTATCGCTTTTATCTATGCCAATCACTTTAATATCGTCGGTATGGGAGAGAGCTTTTCAACCAATCTCGGTGTAAACTACAAAATTGTTATGTTCGGCGGACTTTCCATTGCAGCTGTTATTACTGCGAGTGTGGTTGTAACTGTCGGCACAATTTCTTACATAGGACTTATTGTTCCAAATATAGTAGCGATGTTCCGAGGTGATAAAATCCGTGGCAGTATCCTAGACGTCGGAGTGTTCGGCGCAATGTTCGTGCTAATTTGTGACATAATTGGCAGGGTCGTTATAAGACCTTACGAAATGCCTATCGAACTTATATCTGGTATTATTGGAAGCGTAATCTTTATCGCCCTTCTCTTTAAACGCCTCAACTCGGGCAAACCAAAGATAAAAAAAGAGGAGGTAAGTTGCGGTGAATAAAGCAATGACAATAGCTCAAACAAATTCAAAGGATAAAAGCAAAAGAAAACCTTTTACATCCTTACAAAAGATGATTGTATTAATAATTATCTGCATACTTTTTGGACTTACATATCAGTTTATCTTTGTAGACATGCAGTTTTTTGACTATGCTATGCACATAAGAACACCTAAACTTATCACAATGATAATTGCTGCTTTTTGTATAGGAACTGCGAGCATTGTGTTCCAGTCGATTATCAGAAACCGAATAGTTACCCCTTGCCTTTTGGGTATGAACTCACTTTATATTTTGCTACATACGGCTATAGTTTTTGTATTGGGTGGAAGCAGCATTCTTGCTGCAAACAAATATGTATCTTTTATAGTGGATATAGTCTTAATGGGCGTTTTGGGTACAATTATATATGGATCATTATTTAAAAAGACAAAGTACAATATACTTTATGTCCTTCTTGCTGGGACTGTTTTGGCCACATTTTTTTCAAGCATTTCAAACACGATGACTCGTGTTATGGATCCAAATGAATACGACAAGCTTTTAACCGAACTTGTTGCAGGATTTGACCACGTAAATGCTGAACTGATATATATGGCACTCGGGTTAATTGCCATAACAGTGGTCATATTTTGGAAAGACATTAAACTGCTTGATGTTATAACCCTCGGCAAAAACCAAGCGATAAACTTAGGTGTTGACTATGACAAGACGGTAAGGAGATTACTTATCGGGGTCACATTCTTTATAACGATTGCAACAGCTTTAGTCGGACCGATTTCTTTCCTCGGGCTTATAATTGCAAATCTTTCAAGAGAATTTTTTAAAACCTACAAGCATAGCTATCTTATGATAGGCTCGGCACTTATGGGTGTTGCGGTACTTTTGGGAGGACAAACTTTAATAGAGCATGTTTTTGGCTTTGGAACACAAATTTCCGTCTTTATCAACCTGTTCGGCGGAGCATATTTCTTGTTCCTTGTGCTTAAAAACAAAGGAGTATAATCTATGAAAATAAAAGGCATAAATAAATATTACGGCGAAAAACAAGTCGTTAAAGAGGTAAGTTTTAAGCTTCCTCGTGGCAAGGTTATTTCGCTTATCGGACCTAATGGCGCGGGTAAATCCACTGTACTCAACATTATAACAAGACTTATCGCACAGGACAGTGGCGAGGTACACTTAGACGATACCGCACTGGGCAAATGGAAAAGTAAAGAACTAGCAAAAAAACTTGCGATACTTACACAACAAAACAATATCTCCATGAAACTAACAGTTAGGGAGCTCGTTGCTTTTGGTCGCTTCCCTTATTCGGGCAGCAACCTAACTGAAGAAGATTTTAAAATGGTAGATATGGCAATAGGCTATATGGAAATGGACGAGTTCACCGACAGATTTATAGATGAGCTTTCGGGTGGGCAACTACAAAGAGCATATATCGCTATGGTTATAGCACAGGACACGGACTTTGTTTTTCTGGATGAGCCAACAAACAACCTCGATATTTACCATTCTTCAAACCTTATGAAATTGGTTAGAAAATTGTGTGAGGATTTAGGGAAAACTGTTATTTTAGTGCTTCATGAAATTAACTTTGCCTCTGTTTACTCCGATTATATAGCTGCATTTAAAGATGGACATTTGTATAAATTTGATGAAGTTTCCAAAGTTATGACGAAAGAAACGCTAAAAGACCTCTATAAAGTGGATTTTGATATCCAAATTATTAATGGCAAGCCCATTTCAATTTATTATTAAGGAGATAATATGGCTGAACATGAAAAAGAGCTTTTAAACCAAATTGTTAATTGCGGTAGCTTGATTGAGAAAAAAAGAGAGCATTTTAAAAAAATTGAAGTTGATGATGCAGTATTACTCAACGGTTTAACCGATGAAGAGCAAGAAACTTTAAGTGCATTATTGGATAAAATGAAACAATATTGGATTGACGCCCACAAAGCAAGACACGCAAAAGACTAATTTTATAACCTCGCTAAATGCGAGGTTATAAAAAGGCTGCGAGTTAGCAGTAGTTAACTTAATATTTAGGCATAATGCCTTTATATATAATATTTATTTTTTATCTAAGAAAGGATAATCAAAATGAAAAAACTTTTATCACTAATTTTAGCAGGTACTATGCTATTTTCAATGGCTGCTTGTTCCCCTGCTGCATCAGATTCAGGAGCTGCAGATGATGCAGATGTAGACACATCTTCTTCCGATGACGCTGCGGATGACGACTCAGCAGACGACGCAGACACACCTACAACAGTTACCGTTACAGTAGCCGATGCAGAGGGCAATGACATAGATGTTGAGTTCCCTGTAAACCCTGAGAAAGTAGTTGTTCTAAACTGGCAAACAATGGACTTTTTGGATGCAGTGGGCTTGGGTGACAGTGTAGTTGGCCTTATTAAAAGTGGTTCATACCCTGCACATTTACAAAAATATGTAGACGATGAGAGCATAGTTAATGTTGGCGGCATGAAAGACGTTGACATGGAAGCTGTTATGTCTCTTCAACCAGACGTTATCTTCTCTAGCGACAGAACTGAAAGTATGTACGAAGAGTTTACTATGATTGCGCCTACAATGTCAGCAGCTGTTGTGTACGAAGACGGCTTCATGGCTAGCTACAAAGAGCTTGCATCAAAACACGGACAAATCTTTGGCATCACAGATGAAGTAGATAGCATTATCGCTGACTACGAAACTAGAATAGAAGCTATTGCTGATTTTGCAGGAGAACAAACTGCTTCCCTACTTATCTTTGCAAGCGGACTAAATGCACTTGGTGACAACGGTCGTTGCTCTATTATTGTAAATGAAATGGGCTTTACCAATGTAAAAGCTGACGAAGACGTAAATCATGGCGATGCAATTTCATATGACGGCCTACTTGCTTTAAATCCTGACTGGTTCTTTGTTCTTGACAAAGACAACGCTGTAGGCGAAGAAGCAGTAGCAGCTATGGAGCAAATGGATAATGACATCATCAAGCAAACAGATGCATATAAAAATGGCCAAATCGTTTACCTAGAACCTGGTTCATCTTGGTATCTATGCGATGGTGGTATTACTGCTATGGATCAAATGATTACTAATATCGAAGAAGGCATTGGACTTAAATAAGTCGATAGCTATGCTGAAACTACATAAATATAGTTAATTTTCCACGGCGGACAAAATAACAGCGATACGAAAATATTCGTATCGCTGTTATTTATTTTATTACGCTATAGAGTATTGTAAAAAGCGTTTGTTTCATATGTTATAGCTTTTAACTGGTATGAAAAACATATTGAATTTTATAGCTCTGCCTTATAATTTGTAATTCTGTTAGCCTTTAATATCTCTGAGTCCGCGTAAGAATAATAGGACTAACACTTTTTTGTTGACACCCAGACAAATACAGGTGTATAATATAATTATACAGAAAATTCTCATTATTTTGTGCAAGATTTTGATTGTAGAAAATTTTAATAATTTTAAATAATTATTTATTTCTTTTTAAAAAAGCAGTATGCTTACTATAATAATATTTGTTTCAAATGTATTGGCTTATTGGATATAGTCAGGAGAGATAGAATGAAGCTTCAAAGAATACTATTTATTTCGCTATTCATCATTAGTTTGTTTTTATCTCTTTATGTCGCAAGTTTAACATATATAGACATAGAGATAAAGGAGCAGAATATAATCGAAACATATGCTGATAGAATTCAATCGGCCCTGCAATCACAAATACAAGTTAGCCAGATTTTAGGAGAGATATTAATTATCCAGAACGGCCACATTAGTGATGCACATTTTAATAGAATTTCTGAATCGCTTTATAACGCAAACATCGAACCTTCTATCGCCTATCTTCAAAATGGTGTTTTCACCCAAGTATATCCTTATGAACTAAACGCTTTTCTTTTAGGACACAATGTATTTGAAG
>CAYJII010000043.1:0-16723 GCA_964370225.1 uncultured Oscillospiraceae bacterium
CATGCTCGTGATCGTGACTATGTCCATGCTCGTGATCGTGACTATGTCCATGCTCTTCAGTTAAGATAACATCAAAGTTGAATGCGTCTATGCCTGATTTTTTAGCTCTTTCAAACTTTAGTTCATATCCAGTAAAATTTAATGTCTTTAGCCCGTCAATTAGTATGTCTTTATCAATTCCTAAATCAAGCAGTGCGCCGATAGTCATATCACCGCTAATGCCTGATTTACATTCAAAGTATAATGTTTTCATCTCTACTCCTATATTTTATCAGCAATTTGTCGATTGATTTGAGCAGCTGAATAGCCTGCTCCATAGCCATTGTCTATGTTCACAACGGACATTCCGTCCGCACATGAGTTTAGCATAGTTAAAAGCGCTGACAAACCTCCAAAGTTTGCACCATATCCAACACTTGTTGGGACAGAGATTACATGCTTTTCCACTAAACCAGCAAGCACTCCTGCAAGCGCTCCTTCCATACCAGCTACCGCAATGATAACATTTGCCTTTCTTATTTGCTCAAGGCTATCAAACAGCCTATGAATTCCAGCTACTCCGATATCATAATAACGCACAGCTTTCCCGCCGAAGAACTCAACAGTGCTTGCAGCTTCTTCTGCAACAGAAATATCAGCAGTTCCGCCAGTGCAAATTGCAACTTCCCCGATAAGCTCTCTTTTTTCCTCTTGCATTATTATAAGTCCACCATTTTTATTATAGGTAACATTAGGGCAAACTACTTTTACTGCTTCATATTGCTCAACTGATGCTCTCGTACCCAAAACTTCGGTGTTTTTTTCTGATAAAGCTTTAAATATTTGCACTAGGTGCTCAGTAGCTTTTCTTTGACAAAATATAACTTCACCAAAACCAGTCCTCAGTTTTCTATGGTGGTCAATTCTAGCAAAATCTAAGTTTTCATATGGCAGTTGTTGTAATTTTTCTTGCGCCTCTTCCAATGTAATTTTCTCATCTTTAAAATTTTGTAGCAGTTCATTTACGTTCATGTTATACTCCAATCAAAACCTATTTAGTTATCCCAATGTCCATACTGCCACTTCTAAACCCTTCTAAATCTAAGGTGACGTACACAAAGCCAATTTCCTTTAGCTTAACTGAAATTTCTCTAGCCTGTTTTGCTGCTTTAATTATATCTTTTGTATCAATTTCTATGCGTGCGGTGTCGCCATGATAACGAACTCTGATATTATTAAATCCTAAAGTTTTTAAGTATTCTTCTGCAGATTCAATTTGTTTTAACTGCGCAGGTTTAATCATGGTGTTATACGGTATCCTCGTCGCAAGGCATGGCGAAGATGGCTTTTCTGACACATCTAATTTTAGCTCTCTCGCTATTTGACGCACTGTTTCTTTTTTTATCTCTAAAAGTGCAAACGGACTTAATACTTCAAGCTCTTTTAAAGCTTGAAGTCCAGGTCTGTACTCATGCAAATCATCAAAATTTGTGCCATCAATTAAGGTTTTATATCCTTTTAGTAGTGCAAAATCTTTTAGTTTGCTGAATAACAAATGCTTGCAATGATAGCATCTATTTGGTGGATTATTAAAAATATTATGGTTTTCAAGTTCGTTTATTTTAATCACATAATGCTCCACGCCAAACTCTTTTGCTATAGCCATGCTACTTTCAATATCTCGCACTGGGTGCAAATAAGTATCAAAAGTTACTGCTATAACATTAATATTACTCAAAGTAGCTAACTTTAGTAATACTGTGGAGTCAACCCCACCTGAAAAAGCTAGGCACAAACCATCTTCCCCTATATCATTTAAATAATCAGTAATTTTATTTATCATTAATCCCACTTCTTTATTTAAAATTGTATGTTTTTTACTGTTCTTGGAGATGGCAATACATCTCTTATATTCGAAATTCCAGTGATGTACATAATCAGTCTTTCAAAGCCTACACCAAAGCCCGCATGCTCAACTGTACCGTATCTTCTAGAGTCAAGATACCATGAGTACTCGTTCGCATCAAGATCCATCTCTTCCATACGTTTTAGCAGATAATCTAAACGCTCTTCACGTTGGCTTCCTCCGATAAGTTCTCCAACTCCCGGTACAAGCAAATCCATAGCTGCTACTGTTTTATTATCATCGTTCATTCTCATATAAAACGCTTTAATGTCTTTAGGATAGTCAGTAACAAAAACTGGTTTATTATATATTTTTTCAGTGATATATCTTTCGTGCTCAGTTTGCAGATCACAACCCCAATAAGCTTTAAATTCAAAAGCATCATTATTTTTTTCTAAAATCTCGATTGCTTGTGTATATGTGATGTGTGCGAAATCGTCGTTCACAATTTTATTTAGCTTTTCAATTAAGCCTTTATCGTAAAAATTATTGAAAAACTGCATTTCGTCCGGACAATTTTCCATTACTTCTTTAAGTACGAATTTAATCATATCTTCTGCTAAATTCATATCATCATTCAAGTCTGCAAAAGCAATTTCAGGCTCAATCATCCAAAACTCCGCTACATGTCGTGGAGTATTTGAGTTTTCCGCTCTAAATGTTGGACCGAAAGTATAAACATCACCAAAAGCCATAGCCATTGACTCTGCCTGTAGCTGCCCAGATACTGTTAATGAAGTTTCTTTACCAAAAAAATCCTGTGAATAATCAATATTACCATTTTCAGTTTTCGGAGGATTTTGCATGTCAAGAGTTGTTACTCTAAACATTTCTCCAGCTCCCTCACAGTCGTTTGAAGTTACAATTGGAGTATGAACATAAACAAAACCGCGGTCATTGAAAAATTTGTGAATTGCATATGCTGTAACTGAACGCACTCTAAATGCAGCTCCAAATGTATTAGTACGTGAACGCAAATGTGGTATTGTGCGTAAAAACTCAAGTGAGTGCTTTTTCTTTTGTAGTGGGTAGTCGCTATTAGCAGCACCTAATAACGTAATTTTGCTAGCATGTAGTTCAAATGGTTGCTTTGATTGTGGTGTTACTACAACTGTTCCTACAATTGTAACTGCGCTACCAACACTATATTTGGCTACTTCCGCAAAATTGTCAATTTTATCGTTTTCAAAAACGATTTGCAGATTTTTAAATGAACTACCGTCATTTAGCTCGATGAATCCCAACGCTTTTGAGTCACGTATAGTTTTAATCCAACCTCCAATAGTTATTTCTTTATCTGCATACTCATTTATATTATCATATAAAAATCTAATTTTTTCTCTTTTCATCTTCTCTTTCCTCTCAATAACTTTAGAAATTAATACTTATATTTTACCACAAAGTAAAATTTTAATCAAGCAAATCACCACAAGTAAATGTCATTGCTTTTACAGATGCAGCTCCTTGTGATAGTAGCGTATTTGCGCACTCTCTCATAGTTGCGCCTGTAGTGTACACATCGTCGATTAGTAGTATATCTTTCCCCATAATCAAATTTTTATCAGCGACATCAAATGCATTATCTAGATTGCTCAGTCGCTCGCTAGCGTTTAATTCGTGCTGATACTCAGTTTCCTTAACTTTAATCAAAACGCCATCGCTCAATGCTTTTTCACTCAGCTCACTTAATGATTTTGCAATGAGAAGCGCCTGATTATAACCACGCTTTTTAAGTTTTTTCTTTGAGCTTGGTATCGGTATAATTAAGTTAAAACTATCAAATAGAGCTTCTTTTGTAAGTTTATCATGCATTATAATCGCAATAGATTTCGCAGCACTTACATTATCATAAAACTTGAGCGAAAGGACTGCTTTCCTAGGTAAATCCTCATGGATAAAAATTGATTTAACATAATCAAGTGAGGTATTATTTTCACAAATACAGTCTACATTTCCACACACTGGGCAAAAATCCACTAAACTATTTTTGACTTGAATATCGCATTTTGAGCACGAGTACTCATTAACATTAACACAGTCAGCGCAAAAAATGCATCTATTCGGGAAAAACATATGCTTCAGAAAACGCAAAACTGGATTCCCAAAATTCTCTTTACTATATTTCATTTTAACACTCCCTTTGTGCATGAAATTTAGTTAATCGACTCAATCAAAAGCTTTTTTAAATTAGTAAAGCGTAAGTTCTTAATATTATTGCTTACCATGTACTCAACTCTATTTTCGCTCCCAACTAATATTAAAATTTTCTTCGCTCTCGTTATAGCTGTATATAGCAAATTCCTATAGTATAATTTATCGAACCCCGAAAAAATTGGAATTACTATAGCCTCAAACTCGCTCCCTTGACTTTTGTGGATTGTTATCGCATAAGCAAGCTCAAGCTCCTCTGCCATTTCAAAAGTATAATACGCAACACGTGAGTCAAAGTCTATAGCCATAGTTTGTGAGCCTTTATCAATCATGCGTATTATACCAATGTCCCCATTAAAAATTCCAGTGTCCTTCTCATTATCTTTAGTCCACTCAATATCATAATTGTTTTTTATCTGCATTACTTTATCATTTTCTCTAAAAGTATAAATCTTCGACTTGAATTCAAACTTTCCTTCAGCGCGTGGGTTTAACTGCTCCTGTAAAAGTTTATTAAATTCCACTACGCCCAAGTCTCCTTTTCTTTGCGGGCACAAAAGCTGTATATCTTCTAGCGGAGAAAACCCGTATGATTTAGGCAGTCTTTGGCAGACAAGCTCAACCACTGTACTTTTTATAGCATTAGCACTTTGTCTTGACATAAAAAAGAAATCGGAGTCCTTTTTAGTCAGATTTGGCATTTCACCTTTTACAATATCATGTGCATTCGTAACTATTAAACTATGTGAAGATTGTCGGAAAATCTGCATTAATTTCACACATGGAATAATATCGCTCTCCAATAAATCTTGTAACACATTCCCTGCACCCACCGACGGTAGTTGGTTATAGTCCCCTACTAATATAAGCTTACAGTTTGGTCGAATTGCTCTTAGTAACGCTTCAAAAAGCATTACATCAACCATGGACATCTCATCTATTATTATTGCATCAGCATCAAGTGGCTCTTCTTCATTGCGTTTAAATTTCACATCACCATCGTTAAACTCTACTTCAAGCATCCTATGGATAGTTTTTGCTTTCCTATCCGTTACTTCGCTAATGCGTTTTGCAGCTCTACCCGTCGGAGCAGCAATAAGCACTTTCATTTCCTCTGCTTCAAATAGCTCGATGATACCGTTTAATGTGGTGGTTTTTCCTGTACCTGGACCTCCAGTTAGTATCATTACATCATATTTCATTGATTTCATCATTGCTTGTCTTTGCAATGTTTCATATTCAATCCCATTGTTTACTTGCAAATTGTCAATTAACAAGTCCAACTTCATGTCGTAATCATGCTCTGCTATTGTCATCAACTGAACACGTGAAGAAATATAGTTTTCCGCTCTATAATACTCGTTGAGTGCGATAAACTCTTTGCTTTTACTCACCTTAGTCAAATCTTCATTCTCGATGATTTCATCTAGTGCAATTATGATATCGTCCGAATCAATTTCGAGCAATTTTTGTGCCATTACAACGAGCTTATCCTGTGGCAAGCAGGTATGACCATTATTAAGGTTGTACATTAATACGAAGCGAAGTCCTGCTAAAATTCTGCTATAATCATTAGTTTCAAAACCATATGATATCGCAAGCTTATCTGCTGTTTTAAAATCAATTTGGAAATAATAATCACAAAGCTTATATGGATTTGCTTTAATAATATCTACCGCTAGTACTCCCCATCTTTTCCAGATTTTAACTGTTTGCGCTGGTGAAACATTAAACGATGCCAAAAAGAGCATCAGCGTTCGCACTCCAAAAATTTGTCTAAATTCGTCGGCTAACTCATCACATCTTGCTTTTGTAATACCTTTTATCTCTGCTAGTCTCTCCGGTGTGTCCTCAATAACCTTTAAAGTCTCGTCTCCGAATTTATCTACTATCCTCTTTGCTATAGCAGGACCAATTCCCTTAACCACTCCACTAGCTAAATACTTCCTTATTGCGATGGAAGTAACAGGAAGACTTCGCTCATACAGTTGTGCTTTAAATTGGTGACCATATGTAGGGTGAGAAGTATAAAACCCTGTAATTTTTAGCTCCTCACCCTCTTGTAAGTCCATGAATTCTCCGACGACACTGATAAGCTCAGAATTTGAGCTTAAGTCTAAAACGGTAAATCCATTTTCTTTATTCGTATATACAATATTTTCGACTACTCCCTCAAGTATTTCCGTTTCATTTATCGCCATTACTTTTTTCCATTCCTCTTAACTAATACTGAATTTATCTGCAAGTTCATATGTATACCTCTTACTCAGTATATCTTCTAAGCCGTCTTTGCAGTAAATTTTAACATGTGAATTCCTATTACAAAACTGCTCAAAGTACTCTTTGTCATCCTCGCTTAAATCCAAATTCAGTATGTAATATACATTTCTATCATCATCTTCATCAATTAAAGCATCAAGTTTATCTATATCTGTTTTAAGTGGTAGGATAACTATTTTTTTCTCCTCTTTAAATGCACATTCAAGCATATATTTCACAAACTCTACGAAACAAACCACCAATAGAGATACTATAATGATAAAAGCTAAATTCTCCATATAATCACCCTTTAAATAAAAACTTACATAATATTATATGTAATTTATCACTTAAAGGTTATTATTAATATGGTTTATACATTTCCATTATCTTCAGTGCTGTCTTAATTCCATCTACCGCTGCACTCATGATACCACCAGCATATCCGGCACCCTCGCCACATGGGTACAGTCCCTCTAAATTTGTAGCCATACCATTTTCTCCACGCACAATTCGTACAGGTGAAGATGTCCTAGTTTCAGGAGCTGTTAACACAGCGTCTTTTTTTGAGAATGCGCGCATTTTTTTCGAAAAATTATTTATACCTTTTCTCATCATATCAGTAACAAATTCAGGCAAAATCTCATTGAAATCCGCTTCACTCACACCTATGGAATAAGAAGGTTTCACTTTATTAATATCAAGTCCTATTTTCCCATCTAAAAAATTGCCAACAGTAACTGCACAAGCTTTATAATCCCCGCCAGCCAAACTAAACGCCTTTTTCTCGATTTGCTCTTGAAAGCGTACACCATCAAGTGGTGAGTTCCCAAAATCATTTGGAGTAACAGAAACTACTACAGCTGCATTAGCATTGACATTATCTCTTGCATATTCACTCATTCCATTAGTTACTACACTTCCAGCGCTTGAGCTAGATGGTACTACTACGCCACCAGGACACATGCAAAACGTGTAAACTCCCCTATCATTCTCACGATATGACAGCTGATATTCACCCTGTGGAAGCTTTAACTTATCTGCATCTAGGCGATATAAGCTCTCGTTTATATCGCTTTGCAAATGCTCTATTCGCGCACCTACTGAAAACGATTTTGCTTCTAAAAACACACCTTTATTAAGTAGCATCTCAAAAGTATCTCTCGCACTATGACCTAGCGCTAATACTACATTATCAGTTGCTACTTCATCTGAATTAACGACAATCCCTTTAATTTTGCTATTATCCACAATTATATTTTCAAGCTTATGATCAAAATGCACTTCACCGCCAAGATTAATAATCTCTTTGCGGATATTTTTTATCACATCACGTAATTTGTCAGTTCCTACATGTGGTTTAGCTTTATACAAAATTTCATCGGGTGCACCAAACTTTACTAAAGTTTCGAGCACAAAATCGCAATGTTTATCAGAAATACGAGTGGTGAGTTTCCCGTCAGAAAACGTACCAGCTCCACCTTCCCCAAATTGGACATTCGATTTTTCATCTAATACAGCATTACTGAAGAAATTCTCAATCGCTAATACTCTTCTATCGATATCATATCCTCTCTCGACAATAACGGGTTTGTACCCATATTTCGCCAAAAGATATCCGCAAAAAAGTCCCGCTGGTCCTAAACCAACTACATAAACTGGAGTATCTAGTGGTTTTTGACCTATATTTGCTATTAATTCTTCTTTCAAAAAAAGCTTTACATTGTTATTATTAGCATTTTTTACTGCTAATTTTTCGTCTGTTTTCAGCTCCAATAACACCGAGTACACAAACATGGGATTATTCTTGTTTCTCGCATCCAGCGATTTCTTGCGAATATGCCATTCGCTCACGTCCACTTCTTCTAAACCAAGCAAACTTGCAGCTTTTTTTAGCAAATTGCTCTCTCTTTTATTCGGACTCAGTTTAATATTATTTACTATTACAGACATATTTCTTCCTTTATTAATTATGTTGCTCATCCGTTTGAATGAACAACATAATCCTTTTAATCTTCAGTTTTACTTTCAGTTTTGCTTTGTACTCTGACTAGTACAGTGTATTCACCTGTTGCCCATGCATTTTTATTGGATACCATGGAAATATTCGCAGTCGCAGTTTGCTCTCCTTCGCTCAAATTAGCATTAGAGAAATTTACTATTGCCCTGACATCCGATGGTGTGAGATTTGCAATTGTTTGCATATCTCCAACAATTTTAACATCTGCAACAACTTCGCTAATTAGGGTTACATCGAAGTTTGATGGCACATTATTGAGTATGATATTATCCACAGTCAATGTTGTTTCTGACATCCCAAAGCTTTCGAATTCTACTGATACATGCGATATATTATCAATATTGATGTATCCTGTTAATAGCTCAATATCAAACGTGAACACAGAACCTATTCCTATTTCTCTAAAGTCTATTGTTCCAAGTGAAATTTCTTCAATATTTGCCACAGTATCTGTAGGCAAGCCCACTGTAATTTCTTCCACAAGCATTTCATATTTCATTGTTTCTACATCAAAACCTTGTGGCACATTCACATAATCAAATGTAAGTGGTACGGTTTGTTTTAAATATATCGGAACATAGATATTAAAGTTTTGCATATCGTACGATACATTTTCTAGCTCTAATATATTATTATTACTACCATAAAAAACTATCTCTCCACTTATCTGCGTAGATGATGTAATAGACATACTCTCATCATTTTCTATTACACATTTAGTGATTTGAGATATTTCACTTTCTGGCCCTGTCAAAATAATATTTTCAGTAGTAGGTATAAGCTTTTCTTGGATATATCCATCTTGTATTACTAAATTCGGAGCAGACGCATCAAGCGCAAACTGCTTATCGACATATCTATCGAACACCAAAGTTACTGTGTTTGGTCGTGAGTACAAAATACTAAAATCATTTTGCAGCGCATTTGCAGGCTCAGCTTTAAGATTAAGCTCGTACTCACCTGGTTTTGTTACATCAGTCAAATCAACGGTAAGTAAAAAATCTTCTGGCTCTAGCAGTCCTACAGTGTATGACCCACCTTGAACGAATACGCTTGTAGTAATGTCATCAGCATCAATTATTTTAAGTCCCGATTCTGCAAGGCTAGTTTCAATAGCGTCAATATCTAAGGTTACACCAGCTATTGACCTTGTTGTGTCTGGGATAATTATTGTGCTTATGATAAACCAGATAATTATCGCTACAAATACAGATATTATTTTTAGTAAGGAGTTATTATCAAAAATCTTCGTAAATGTATTTTTCTTCATTATTTTTTCTTCCCTTTCCAGAAAGAAGTTTTTTTGCTTTTTTCTTCACTACTTGGTACTAATTTATTTTTAAGATATCCTTTTAATCGTACGGGGTCAAACCCTCTTAATAATTGTCCGTCTTCTGCAATGGATACTGTCCCTGTTTCCTCAGAAACAACTATTGTGATTGCATCTGAAATTTCACTAATGCCAATCGACGCGCGATGCCTTGAACCTAAATTCGAAGCGATCAGCTCTTCTTTTTGGGGCTTAGGCAAAAAGCAAGCTGCAGCATAAATCTTGCCATCCCTCATTATCATCGCACCATCATGAAGCGGTGATTTATTAAAGAATATATTTCCAAAAAGCTCCACGCTCGGTGCAGCATCAACGATAACACCCGTTTGGATTTGTTCACCTAATTTTGTTGTTCGCTCAATGATGATAATTGCACCTGTACGTGATTTTGATAGTTCGTCTGTTGCTTCGATTATCACAGGTATAACTTTATCCCATTGTGACTGACTTTTTTCTGTTGCGTCTTGCCCAAATACTGTTGTAACTTTTGCTCTACCAACTTTTTCGAGTATTCTCCTAAGCTCAGGTTGAAACAATATTACAACCGCTAAAATTCCGACTTGTAACACATTACTTAATAAATATCCAGTAGCACTTAAGTTTAATAATGTGGCTGCGAAATACGCAATCAAAAGTAAAGCAATTCCTTTTAAGAGTTGCTCTGCTCTGGTTTCTTTTATTATATTGAATGCTTTATAAACAATATACGATATGAACACAATATCAATAACATCACTTATCGTGAAATTACGTATCACACTGAATATAGTTAGCAAAAAGTTGTCCAATAATTCCATCAAATCTGCACCTTACTAAATTTTATTAGAAATAAGTATTTATTAATATTATAAACATAAAAAACTATAAATTACAATATTTTATCCCTTAATTAAATTATACTATATACTTCACTTAATGTCCATATAGCAAGCATAGTTTTTTTAGCAAAACAACAAGAACATTTCACTAAAAATAGTGAAATGTTCTTGTAAAAATTTGACTTAAGCTTTTTTTATCCCGAAATCAACTTTTTCACCATTGATATCCCAGTTTTGCATGCTTTCACAATCAGTGAAGCAAAGCTCATTGCATAAAACATTTTCTTTAATCACATCGATGTTATTTTCAACGATTTCTTTTATTTTTTCATTGTTTGCTACGTAAATATCTATACGGTCAAGCACTTCGAAATCTAAATCTTTTCTCATCGTTTGAAGTTTTGAGATAATCTCTCTTACAAATCCTTCTTCTATCAACTCTTCTGTCAAATGAGTATCAAGCGCAACGATAATATTATTCTCAGACACAGATTCAAAACCTTCTGTTTGTTTAGTTTCGATTAACAAATCGTCACTAGTAAGTTTTTCTTCTCCACTCGAAAGAGTTATTGTAATAAATCCATTGCTGTCAAGCTCAGATTTTGCACTTGCTCCATCGATTGCCATCAGAATATTTCTCACTTCACCTAATTGCTTACCAAACCTTGGACCTAAAGTTTTCAGTTGCGGCTTGATATTATACGCTATATATCCACTAGTATCGCTAATTTCAAGTACTTCTTTAACATTAAGCTCATCAGCTAAGATATTTTTATAAAAATCACTCAGCGGTCTTTGTGCTTTTACATATAATTTTGACAGAGGTTGACGGTTTTTGATACCGCTTGTATTTCTAGCACTTCTTGCCAAAGTCGCACAGTTTAAGAGCTGTGCCATATCTTCTTCAAGCTCTTTGTCAATAAAAGCTGTATCTGCCACTGGGTAGTCACATAAATGTATACTCTCAGGAGCATTTTTATCCGTTGTTACTACAAGATTTTGATATATTTGTTCGGTCATAAATGGAATCATTGGCGCTGCTATTTTTGCTAATGTCACTAAAGCTGTATACAATGTCATGTACGCATTAACCTTGTCTTGTGGCATTTCTTTAACCCAAAATCTTTCGCGTGTGCGTCTTACATACCAGTTAGATAAATCGTCCACAAAATCTTGTAATGTTCTTGCAGTTTCAGGTATGCGATAATTTGCAAGGTTATCATCTACAGTTTTGATTGTTGAGTTTAGTCGTGATAATATCCATTTATCCATTACAGATAATTTATCAGTTTCTAGCTTATATTCGCTTGGGTTGAATTTATCAATATCCGCATATAACACAAAGAATGCATATACATTCCATAGTGTACCCATGAACTTACGTCCATACTCAGTTACTGCTTTATCATGAAATCTGTTAGGCAGCCATGGAGCACTGTTGATATAAAAATACCATCTGATTGCGTCTGCGCCAAACGCATCTAGTGACTCGAATGGATCAACTGCATTTCCTTTAGATTTTGACATTTTTAGTCCATTTTCGTCCTGTACCAATCCTAGTACAACTACATTCTCATATGGTGATTTGTCAAATAGCAAAGTTGAAATTGCTAAGAGTGAGTAAAACCATCCTCTAGTTTGGTCAACCGCTTCACTAATAAATTTTGCTGGGAATTGACTTTCGAAAAGGTCTTTATTCTCAAACGGATAGTGATGTTGAGCAAATGGCATTGCACCTGAGTCAAACCAACAGTCAATAACTTCAGCGACCCTTTTTGCTTTCGCACTACACTTAGGACAATTTATCTCAACTTCATCGATATATGGACGGTGAAGTTCGATATCATCAGGACAATTGTCTGACATTGATTTTAGTTGCTCGATGCTTCCAATACACTCGCGATGTCCACATTCACATTCCCAAATATTCAGTGGTGTGCCCCAATATCTGTTTCTTGAGATACCCCAATCTTGGATATTTTCTAGCCAGTCACCAAATCTACCTTTCCCAATAGTTTCAGGAATCCAGTTTATAGTATTGTTGTTTTTGATTAAATTTTCTTTTACAGCAGTCATTTTGATAAACCAAGAATCTCTTGCATAGTAAATAAGTGGAGTATCACAACGCCAGCAATGTGGATAGCTATGCTCAAATTTTGGAGCAGAGAAAAGCAGTCCATTTTCGCGCATGAATTTAAGTATCATATCATCCGCTTCTTTGCAGAAAACGCCTTCCCACAAAGTTTCTTTTGTCATTTCACCTTTTGTATTAACGAATTGCACGAAAGGCAAATCGTAGTTTCTGCCAACATTAGCATCATCCTCACCAAATGCAGGCGCGATGTGTACAATTCCCGTACCGTCACCAGTTGTTACATAGTTATCACATGTGATGTAAAAACAGTCTTTGTCAGGCGTGAAAAAGTTAAATAGTGGTAGGTATTTTTTGCGTTCTAAATCTTTACCCTTACACTCAGAAATTACTGTGTAGTTTTCTTCCCCCAACACTTTATCACAAAGTTCTTTTGCTAAGATGTATATTTCTCCATCTGAATTAACTTTAACATACTCAACCTCAGGGTTAACACATAATGCCACGTTGCTAGGTAAAGTCCATGGAGTTGTAGTCCATGCTAAGAAATAACCATCTTCGTCAGCTATTTTAAATTTAGCAACAGCACTTCTCTCTTTAACATCTTTATATCCTTGCGCTACCTCGTGGCTTGATAGTGGAGTTCCACATCTTGGGCAGTAAGGTACAATTTTAAAGCCTTTATATAAAAGCCCTTTGTCCCAAATTTCTTTTAACGCCCACCACTCGCTCTCGATATAGTCGTTATGGTATGTTACATATGGTTGATCCATGTCAGCCCAAAATCCAACTGTTCCAGAAAAATCTTCCCACATGCCTTTGTATTTCCAAACGCTCTCTTTACATTTTTCTAAAAACGGCTCTAGTCCGTACGCTTCGATTTCGTCTTTACCATTTATCCCCACTAGTTTCTCTACTTCTAGCTCGACTGGTAGCCCATGTGTATCCCAACCTGCTTTTCTTGGCACAAATTCACCTTTCATAGTGTGGTAGCGAGGGAATAAGTCCTTGATAACCCTAGTTAATACATGTCCGATATGTGGCATACCATTCGCAGTCGGCGGACCATCATAAAACGTGTAAGTTTCAGCATCTTTTCTGATATCCATGCTCTTGTTGAAGATATCATTTTCTTGCCAAAATTTTAATACTTCTTTTTCTCTTTGTACGAAATTTAAATCGGTAGAAACCTTTTTGTACATATAAATCTTCCTTTCAAAATAAAAAAACTCTCGCCTGAAAACAGGACAAGAGTTTAAAAAACTTGTATACCACCTATTTACATACTAACATATGCTTTTCCTATAACGGGGAAAACCGCCTACACTTACTAAATTTCAGCTAGGTGCTCCGAAGTGATATTCGTATATAAGCTACTAATACAAGGCTCACACCAACCCTTGCTCGCTAATAAATTTCGCTTAAATACTACTTAGTCTTCATCTTAGCATTTATTTGGTTATATTATTGCGTTAATTATACTATGCATTTCTTTTTCTGTCAAGTACTTTTAACGCGCTTTTCTAATCATGGAGCCTTTCACAAAAACTTCGTCGCTTTCCATGTAAAATTTCATGTTCGCGTGTTTTGTATCTTCTATAGAATTGCCGTCTTTATCAAATAAATTCTTTATCTTAAACTGTATTGGCTTACCACCTGGAGATAAAATTTCGGTATCATCTTCTAAGTAGAACTTATTTTTTTGCGTGCAATATATTTTACCATCTTTGCACTCGTCTATAACTGCAATAACATCAAACTCGCGTAAATATCCACCGTTTTCGTAATACTGTGTCGGAGTGTCAAAGTAAAAGCCTGTTGTATAACGTCTATGACTAACTTTACTTACTTCTTCCACTAACCACTCAGGAGTAATATACTCACTTGGATTTTTTTTGTACTCTTCTAGCGCAAGTTTATATGCATTAGTCACAACTGATACATAGTATGCAGATTTTGCTCTTCCTTCTATCTTAAAACTAGTAACCCCAGCTTTAACAAGCTTGTCAACATGCTCTATCATACATAAGTCTTTTGCATTCAAAATATAACTACCTTTTTCATCCTCATAAATTGGATAATACTCATTCGGACGTTTCTCCTCAACCAAATGATACCCCCACCTACATGGTTGGGCACATTCGCCTCTGTTCGCATCACGATTTATCATATAATTTGAAATTAAGCATCTACCTGAAAAAGACATGCACATAGCCCCATGCACAAAAACTTCTATATCCATATCAGATGGAATATTATCTCTTATCCCTTTTATTTCTTCTAGCGATAATTCACGAGCTAGTACAACCCTTTTAGCACCCATGTCGTAAAATGCACGTGCAGTTTCATAATTAACAATACCCGCTTGGGTTGAGATATGTATCTCAAGATTTGGTGCGTATTTTTTGCACATAGCAAGAACACCTATGTCAGCTACAATACATGCATCTACCCCTGTGCTCTCAACAAATTTAATGTACTCAGGAAAATCCTTAACTTCATCATTTCTTGGAAGTGTATTGCAAGTAAGATAAACTTTTACTCCTTTTTCGTGTGCAAAATCTACCGCTTTTTTTAAAAGCTCTCTGTCAAATTTTGCAGCAGAGGCTCTCATCCCATAGTCACTGCCCCCCAGATACACTGCATCTGCTCCGTATAAAATCGCAGCTTCGAGTCTTTCCCAATCTCCCACTGGTGATAATATTTCAATATTTTGCATAAATATCCTTCTTTTCTTCTAACTAACTTATCGTCATTTCTTATTAGAAATGACGATAAGTGGTAATTTATTAAATTATTCTGTCAAGCCTGCTTTGCCTAGGTTAACTTGATGTTCTTCGTACGTTACAGCATAGAAAAATTCCATAGTATCTATATTTGTACAGAAGTAGAAATATGGATTTCCTGTAGGTTGTATTACAGATTTAATTGCATCTAATCCTGGGTTATTAATTGGTCCTAGTGGCAAGCCGTCTGCAATATATGTGTTAAACTCGTCAGCTAGTGCTTCGTCAACTCCACGAGGTTTAAGCACTTCGTCAGCATATTTTCTAGTTGGGTCAGACTGCAATAATGGATAAGTTTCTGCTTGTGCAATCCTGTTTTGATAAATGCCAGAAACCATGCTCATAGTCTCAAATGTTGGCGCCTCACCTTGAGTAATCGCTGCTAAGTTTATCGCATCATCAATGCTCATATTTTTCGCAGCAAGTAAATCTCTCATTTCTTGAGTTAGACGGCTATTAAAGTTTTTCAAAAATTTATTAATTATCGACTCTAAATCTTCATTTTTATAAAACTCATATGTGTCTGGGAACAAGTACCCCTCAAGTTTATATGGCCTATCATCAAAGTTTTCAATTCCATCTAAGAAATCGTAGTCAAACTCAATATTATTAATCGCATATATAAAGTCCTCTGCTACACAAATATTGTTTTCTTCAAGTCTGTAAGCTATGTCAAGTGCAGTAAAGCCTTCTGGGAATGTAACTTTAACTATGTTCTCTTCATTATATTCAGATGAATTTTCAAGCACATATATTACCTCTGGATATGGCATAGAAGCATCTAATGTGAAGTTCCCGTATTTAAATACTGAATCTGGAACTACAAACCTAATATACGCCTCAAATATGTCTGAGTACCAAATAATATCATTTTCTTCAAGCATATCAGCTATTTCAGAGAGAGGTGTTTCAGGTGGAATACGGATAGTCTTGCTCTCGTTTCCTTCGTTTCTAAAGCCAAAGAAATCAACCGCTCCAACAATTAGGAACATGCATATATATCCAGTTACACCTAAAATTAATAGTGCAAATAATGTTCTAAATATTAAATCCGGAATAGAACGTCTTTTAACTACTCTCCTCTTTTTCGGGCGTTTTACTTTCTCTTTTTTAACTTTCGCTGTTCCTATACCTAAATCCTCTTCTGTAATCTCGACTCTGAACTGATTATTCTCGCCATATAGAAGTTCATGCGCATATTCAGCATCGCCTTCTTCCTCAGACTCAGTTTCTTCTTCAGACTCAGTTTCTTCTTCAGACTCAGTTTCTTCCTCAGATTCAGTTTCTTCCTCGGACTCAGTTTCTTCCTCGGATTCAATTTCTTCCTCAGACTCAATTTCTTCCTCAGACTCAATTTCTTCCTCAGACTCAATTTCTTCCTC
>CAYJII010000044.1:0-15740 GCA_964370225.1 uncultured Oscillospiraceae bacterium
TCACTTTTAAACAATTAATGTGTAACTTTGACAAAAACGAAGAAAAAAGGACATATGTCCTTTTGTTTTCGCTTTGAATATTATATAATACAGACAATCTAAAGAGTACAAGGGCGTGCCGAAAGACACCGCCTTGTACTCTTTTATTTTTTTGAGGTGAGAAATCAATGAACATTAGAAAAAACCAGATTACAGTTGGGATATGTATTTTATTAACAGCATTTTTCTTTGGCACTATGGAGATATCTTTAAAGCTTGCAGGGGTGCAATTCGATGCAATTCAATTGACGTTTTTAAGATTTTTCATAGGTGGAATAATTCTATTGCCATTTGCAATTATAGATTTGATAAAAAGAAAAGTTAAACTAACTATACATGACCTTATTTATTTATTGATACTTGGAATAGTTTGCATATGTTTTAGCATGTTCTTATACCAGATAGGTGTAATGAGAACTAATGCAGGTTTAGCTGCAATTATTATTTCGATTAATCCAGTCTTTACAATGATTTTTTCGCATTTTTTAGTATCGGATAAATTTACAGTAAAAAAGGCAATTGTCCTCGCTCTTAACGTAATCGGTTTAGTCATAGTAGCAAATCCTTTTAGTCTCGGTGAGGGAAATGACATTGTTGGAGTACTCATAGTTTTAGTAGCATCAGTAGCTTTTGGATTATATACCGCCTTAGGAAAAAAGAAGATTGCAAAGCTTGGAGGAATGGCGCAAAATAGTTTTAGCTTTCTTTTGGGTAGTGGAATTTTACTAATAATAATGCTATTTATGAAATCACCTATCATCAGCGGTATCACACTGGAAAATCTTTCATTAGTATTGTATTTAGGAGTATTTGTTACTGGAGTTGGATACTATTGTTTTGTAAAAGCAATACAGCTAAGCAGTCCTTCTACAGCATCAATCGCTTTTTTCATAAAACCAATATTAGCAATTGTATTAGCATTTGTTATATTAGGCGAAACTATAACGATAAACAAGATTATTGGGGTAAGCCTGGTAGTGGTAGGGTCGCTAATTAACATAGTAAAAGTAAAAAAACATAGTATCGGAGGAAAATAAAATGGAAAAAAAGATAGCGCAAGTTATTTCTGATTTAGTATTGGAGTTAAAATTTGAGATGTTACCCGAATATGCGATTAAGCATGCAAAAACTTTAACGCTTGACGTTTTAGCTTCAATGATTGGCACAAGAGATATTATATCTAGCAAAATAGCTCGAGAAATTGCTTGTGAAATGGGAGGACCTAAAGAGGCTAGCATTGTAGGAGAAAAAGACAAAGTAGCGCTACCGAATGCTGCATTTGCAAATGCGGTTCAGTGTTATGGGTTTGACTTTGTAGATGACCATAACGAATCTAATGCACATCCATCTCCAGTTACATATCCAGTTAGCTTAGCGATAGCACAAATGCAAAAGTCAACTGGGAAAGAGTTTATTAATGCTGTTGCATTAGGTAATGAAGTGGTGTGCAGAATGGGGACTGCGTATCTGGGGGATATGTATTATCAAGGCTTTCACCCCACTTCTACATGCGGAACAATGGGGGCGGCGATTAGTGCGGCTAAACTGATGAAATTAACACATGAGCAAACCACTTATGCACAAGGTATAGCAGGTAGTATGGTAGCTGGACTGATGGCATGGAATTCAGAAGGCTCCTTTACAAAAAGGTTACAGGCAGGCCACCCTGCTATGAATGCGATAATAGCAGCTAGAATGGCGAAAAAAGGGTTTAATGGACCGTCTGATATATACGAGGGGAAAGATGGACTGCTACATGCATACTCATATTTAGATCACTATGACAGTAAATATTTGACTGAAAAATTAGGAGAAAAATGGGAATTTGCAAGCTCAAGCATTAAAGTATACCCATGTTGTAGATATTCAGCAGGTCATTTGGACGCATGTCTTGAAATTGTGAAACTACATAGTCCTAAGGCAGACAAAATTAAAAAAATAATGATACGTTCATCGAAATACACTATGAGATTACTTGCAGAAAAACGCAAGTGGACACCACAAAACATTGTTGATTTACAGTTTAGCATGCCATATCAAGCAGCGATTGCTTTTATAAATGGTAAAGTTACTGTGGATGAGTTTGATGAAAAGTACATAAGTGATCCGTTGGTAAAAGATTTAATGAACAAAACTACAGTAGTTGAAGATGCAGAGTTTGAGGCGAGATATCCTGAGCATTATTCCAGTGCTGTGAAAATAACAATGCAAGATGGGACAGAATATGAAGCTGTTGTAGATGATCCGAAAGGCGATTGGAGAAATCCTGTGACATTAGATGATGTAAAAGAAAAGTTCAGATTTCTTGCAAATCGGGTGTATAGCGATACTAAAACAACTGAGGAAATTATATCATTTGTTGATAATTTAGAAAATCAAGATGATATGTCAATTTTAATGGAGCTGGTAAATACTAAATAATAAAAAGCTTCGAAAGGAATGAAGTTTTATGAGTTTAAAATCACAAATACAAATAAAAGATGTGAGCATGATCTATGGTGGAGGAAAAACACAGACAAATGCTTTGGACAAACTAAGTCTCGATATTGAAAAAGGTGAGTTTATTTCTCTGCTTGGCCCCTCGGGTTGTGGTAAAACTACATTGTTAAATATAATTGCTGATTTATTACAGCCAACAACGGGTAAAGTAATCATCAATGGCCTTACGCCAAAGCAAGCAAGACTTCGTGGGTACTATGGCATGGTGTTTCAAAGTCCAGTTTTATATGATTGGAGAACAGTAAGAAATAATGTTTGCTTGCCACTTGAACTTATAAAAATGCCGCGAAAAGAGCGTATAAAAAGAGCTGACGAAATGCTTGAGTTAGTGGGATTGAGTGACTATAAAAACCATCATCCATATGAGCTTTCCGGAGGTATGCAGCAAAGAGTAGGTATAGCGAGAGCGCTAGTGTTAAATCCAAGAATTTTATTTATGGATGAGCCATTTTCAGCATTGGATGAATTTACAAGAGAAAAATTACACGAGGATTTACTTGAAATATGGCGCAAAACAAACAAAACTGTAATCTTTGTTACGCATAATATTGCAGAGGCGGCTTTTCTTTCAGACAGAGTATGCGTTTTATCGCCCCACCCAGGCAGGCTTTCTGCTATAGTCGATGTAAATATGCAAAGACCACGGGATATTAGCGTAAAACAGACAGAAGAATTCAACAAATTAGTTACAAAGATTAGAAATAGCTTTGAGGGGGTTTAAAAGATATGAAAAGGCTATTATCCAAGAAAGCCACAATTATATCCACTATAATTTGGATAGTGCTTATAGTTGCATTGTGGGAATATATTGCTTACGATTTAGAGATTGTAGCCAAAGACCCAATGTATCTACAAAAACTACCGTCTTTGTTTGATATTTTTTCTAATATAATGACAAATTTATCTTCGCTGTTTCAAGCAGGAATAATTACAACTTCAAGAGCGATGTATGGATTGTTATTAGGCGGGATAATTGGGTATGTTGTAGCTTTGATATTAAGCTTTTCAAAAGTTTTAGAAAAAATGATTTTCCCACATTTGATAGTTTTTCAGATGATTCCGGTATTAGCTTTAGCACCGATTGTGTATACCATTTTAAAAGATCAAGATGTAGCGAGAATTACATTATCTGCATTCATTACTTTTTTTCCTGTAGTAATAAATGTACATGCAGGATTAACTGAAATTGAACCAGAAAAAAGAAAACTGCTATTTTCATATGCAGCTGGTAAATATGAACTTATATGCAAATTATTAATCCCAGCTTCATTACCGTCACTTTTTACTGGTTTAAAGCTTGCAACACCTGCGGCTATAACAGCGGGGATATTGGTAGAAATGCTTGGAGCTGATAATGGAATTGGGATAAAAATAATTAGTGGCATATATTACGGTAGCGATGGCGCGTTAGCGTTTTGGGGAGCAGTTTTAGTAGCTGGCTTTTTGGGGATGATTGGGTATTCGGTTATTATTATAGCAGAAAAAATATTGATACCATGGTCAAAAAGAGAAGAGGAATAGGGGGATTAAAATGAATAGTAAAGTAATAAATATTGTTTCCCCTTTATTGTTTGGTATAGTAGTTGTTGTTTTTTGGGAATTTGGAGGAGTGCATGAGTTATTGCAACTAAAAAAGTATCAGCTACCAATTCCCAGCGAAATAGCACAGGCGATGATACAGGAAAATCAAGCTATTATAAGCAATACATTATGGACTTTGCAAGAAGCAGTTATCGGAATATTGATAGGTTCAACTATAGGAATAGTTATAGCGATTATAGCTTCGTGTTTGCCTAAATTTGGCAAAGTGGGACTATCAATTATAGGTGCACTTAACGCTATTCCAATGATAGCAATGTCACCGATAATGAATAACTGGTATGGTATGGGAATGGAGTCAAAAATAGCAGTTGTAGCAATGTTCACAATGGCTGCTATGGCAATAAATGCATATAGAGGGTTAACTAATTTAAAACCTTTTTCACTTAATATGATGAAATTATATGGGGCTGATGTATTAACTATATTTTTAAAACTTAGGCTTCCCAATAGCCTACCTTACATATTAACTGCGCTAAAGATAAGCACAACAACAGGTTTAATGGCAGCAATATGTAGCGAGTTTTTCACATCAATAAAAGGCATAGGGTACGACTTGTCCGTACAAATAAAATTATCGCAAATGCCAATGGCATGGGCATATATTGTGGTGTCGGCTGGATTAGGAATACTGATGTATATGATAATATCAGTTGTCGAAAAAACCGCTCTAAAATGGCATACATCACAAAGAAAAAACTAAAGGAGAATTTATTATGAAAAAAAGCAAATTATTATCACTATTAATGGCACTAACTCTAGCAGTAAGCATTGGTTTAACAGGATGCACACCACAAGAAGATGCATCCGGTGATGACTTATCATCACCAACAGACGATTCTGTAAATGAAGAGTTAACAACTGTAACACTACAATTAAAATGGTTGCCTTCAGTTCAGTTTATGGGATTTTATGTTGCAAAAGATTTAGGATATTATGAAGAAGAAGGAATTGAAATTGAAATTCTTTCAGGTGGACCGGATATCGTTGCAGCAAATCAAGTTTCAATCGGCGCTGCGGATGTTGGAGTCCATAATCTTTATAGTTTGTTACCGTTTGAAGAGCAAGAGCAACCTGTCACTATGATTGGACAAGTTTTTCAAAGCGGGTCACTAATTTTAGTTTCAAAAGCAGAGTCAGGAATCGAAACTCCAGAAGATTTAGTAGGCAAAACAGTAGGTGGCTGGCTAGGTGTAGCTGATTACCCTATCTATGCACTACTCGACAAATATGAAATTAACAAAGACACAGATTTAACTTTAGCTAATCAAGGAACAACAATGGATTCATTTCTAAGTGGAGAACTTGATGTTGCAAGTGCTACTGTGTATAACGAATACTTACTATTGCTATCGAGTGGATTAAGCGAAGATGAACTCAATATCATTGATTTTGATGAAGAGGATTGTGGAATGCTAGAGGATACTATTATAGCTAATACAGAATGGCTAGCAAAAAATCCTGAGCTTGCAGAGGGCTTTTTAAGAGCAACAATGAAAGGTTGGTCATATGCTACTGCGAATTCACAAGAAGCAGCTGAAATTGTTTGGAATTACTTAGATCAAGCGAGCACTAATATTGAGCACCAAACTGCTTCTGCTGAAAAAGTAGCTTCGCTAGTTGCGCCAAATGGCACTGAATTAGAAAAAATGTGTGCTATCAACGATGATATTGTCAACAGTACTGCTACTATCGCACAAAAATATGGCATTATCGAAGAAATTCCAGAAAATATTTATGATAGTAGTGTAATTGAAGCTGTATTAGCTAGCTTAGAATAATTTGAATGGAGCATTAATATGTCTTTACATAAAAAAGATGCCAGAGGAAAACAAATTGTTTTTGTTGCAAACTGTATACTCAACTCAAACAACAAAGTGTATGAGTTTGCAAGGTATAAGGGAATGTTTTCACAAGTAGTAAAAATATTAGATGATAATGGATTTGGAATTATTCAACTACCTTGTCCTGAAACTTTATATATGGGGAATCAGCGTTGGTGGAATAGTAGAAATTTGTATGATAATGTAGGTTATCGCAATATATGTAAAACATTATCGATGCCTATGGTTGATTATATTGATAACTATTATAAAGTTGGGTATGAAGTAAGTGCAATTTTAACATGCGATGGTTCACCTTCTTGTGGCATTAACTACTCTAGTTATTGTGAAGATTGGGGCGGCAGGCCAAAAGAAATTTCTAGATCATTAGTAAAAAAACCAGGGATTTTCATGGAAGAATTTATTGACTTGATTAAAAGTCGCGGTTTAAAAACACCGCCGATTTACGGTTTAGCAATGGATGATAGGGAAAAAAGTAATGAAGAGATTTTGTTAGACTTTCAACACTATATTGAAAGTCTAACAAAAATACAAGGAGGTGACTGTTTTGCCTAGCTTAAGAACAAATTTTGCTGGAATTAAAATGCTCAATCCTTTTATGTTAGCATCTGCGCCACCCAGTACTAACGTCGAATGCATAGCAAGAGCGTTTGAAGCAGGCTGGGGTGGTGCGGTAATCAAAACAGTACAGTATACACCAAGATGGACTAAAAAAAATGTTACTCCTAGGATATGCGCATATAAAGATAATGGGAAAATATTGGGGTTTACAAATTTCGAGATTGGTAGTCCCAAATCGCTAGATGATTGGGCTGAAGGTATAAACTGGCTAAAAGAAAGATTTCCTGAACATGCGGTATTTGGTAGCTTGATGCACACTGACATTCTAGATGAAAGCGAGTGGAGAAAAACTACAATCATCTTAGATGAAGCAGGAGTGGACGGAATAGAATTAAATTTATCATGTTCACATGGGCAAGCAGAAAGTGGTTGCGGGGCTGCCTTGGGAAGTGATGATGAAAAAATAAAAGAAATAGTTTCATGGGTGCGAGGTGAAACTTCAAAAGTGGTAATGCCAAAACTTACAGCGCTAACTATGGATATACAAAGTAAGGGCAAGTCAGCTAAAGCAGGTGGTGCAGATGCAATAACAGCTATCAATACCATAAGCTCATTACCAGGACTTGACATAGATAAATTAACACCATATAACTCCGTTGAAGGTATGACTGCATTTCAAGGGCTAAGTGGCAAAGCTATAAAGCCAATAGCGCTGCGATGCGTAGCACAATTATCGCAAGCAGTCGATATACCGATTTCTGCCAGTGGTGGAATTTATGACTGGAGAGATGCGGTTGAATTTATCGCTTTAGGAGCTAGTTCATTGCAAGTATGTTCAGCGGTAATGGAAAATGGATATGGTATTATTAAAAAAATTAAAGCAGACCTCGTAGGCTATATGGAGCAAAAAAACTTTGCAACAATAGAAGATTTCCGTGGGAGAGCTCTTGGACATATCACACAACAAATAAAGCTTAATCGTGACATTAAACTAAAAGCTAATATTGATGTTCAAAAATGCATAAAATGCAAACGATGTGCTACTGTATGTAGGGATAATGGGTATGGGGCTATAACTATCGATGATGGGAATGTATCGGTAAATAAAAGTAAATGTGATGGCTGTGGTTTATGCTCGCAAGTGTGTATGAAAGACTGTATTAATTTAGCGTAAGGAGTGATTTTGTGTATCAAAATATCAGCATTATTAATGCACTATTAGTATCGAGTGATGGTGTGAAAAAAAGCAACTTGTACATAAGTGGCGGTAAAATCACCAAAATTAGTGAAGCTAAAGATGAATCATTTGACACTGAAATTACAATTGACGGAGAAGGTTTATTGCTCTTTCCTGGTATGATTGATACACATGTGCACTTGCGCGATTCTGATTTTTCTTATAGGGAAAGCTTTAATTCTGGGACAAAAGCTGCTGCAACTGCCGGTATTACAACAGTTCTTGAAATGCCAGGTTGCACTAAACCTGCATCTACCTGTGAAAACTTAAAGCAGAGGTATGAGCAAAGTTTAAAACAAGCTTATGTAAACATTGGGTTTTATGGTGGAGCTGGTTTTGATAACATAGAACATATACTCCCGCTTGCAAAAGCTGGTGTGGTAGGATTTAAAACTTTTAGAATGCCACCGGTAAAAGGTAGAGAAAAGGAGTTTTATGGCTTGTGTTCAGTAAGTTTTGATGACTTAGTTTCAGTAATGACACAAGTAGCAAAAACAAATTTGAGTTTAACGATACATTGTGAAGATAATGATATTATTTTAAAAGAAACTGCTACTCAAGTAAAACAAGGCAGTACTTTAAGCGAGTTTTCAAAATCCAGACCAGAAATCGCTGAGATTATTTCAGTTAAGCAAGCTATTGCTGCGGCTAAAATTACTGGTTGCAAAACAATTATTGCTCATGTTAGCTCACCAAAATCGGTAAAGCTTATTAACCTTGCAAAAAAAGACGGAGTAAACATATATGTTGAAACTTGTCCGCAATATATGTTTTTTGATGAAGATAGCATCAAAAAACATAGCGTGTTCGCAAGGATAAAACCGCCTATAAGAAGTAAGGATAGCGCTGATGAATTAATAAAACATTTTATTGATGGAGATATTGATATTATCGGGAGTGATCATGCACCATATACTTATGAGGAAAAACTAAGCAGTGGTGAGGATATATGGAAAACATATGATGGCATACCTTCACTTGAAATGAGCTTGCGCCTCTTGCTAAATTTATATGATGGAGATGAGCGTATATATCAGCGAATTGCAGAATGTACAGCTAAAAGGGCAGCGGGAATATTTAATCTTAGTGGCAAAGGTGAAATTAAAGTTGGATATGATGCTGATTTAGTGTTAATTAAGCAATTAAAAGCTAAAAAAGAAATGGATATTTCAGATATGTATAGCAAGTGTAAGGCATCTGCTATAATATATGACAAGATGTTAATTTCTCACGAAATACAGCACACTTTGATTGATGGCAAAATAGTTTATACTAATAATGCTGATTTAGCTGATAAATGTTATGGGAAAATAATTAATTGAGGTGGTAGTATGCTAAAATCTAATGGAGAGAGAATGTTGGGAAGAATTAAAAAAATTGCCTCTTTTTCTGATGATGCAAATATGATAACGCGACTAACTTATAGCAAATCATGGGTAGAGTGTATAAATTGGCTTAGTGGTGTTATGAAAGAAGAAGGCATGCAAGTGCGCATGGATTCTTTTGGGAATTTAATAGGATTATATAATCCTTTTGATAGCAAGAAAAAACCTGTTGCAATAGCTTCACATATCGACACTGTGAAAAATGCAGGAGCATACGACGGAGTAGCTGGAATAGTCGTGGGATTAGAAATCGTTTCAATGCTAAAAGAAAATAATATTGTGCCAAAGCGCCCAATAGAAGTTATAGCTACAGCGGACGAAGAAGGAGCGATATGTCAAAAAGGGTATTTTGGCGCTAGGTTTATGACAGGGATGATGAGCATAAAAGAAGTCTTAAGTTATAAAAACATAGAAAATAAAAACCTTATAGCATTACAAAAAGAAAGCGGGATTTTTGATAACAATAAATTTGGGGAAGACATCGGATGGGCAAAAGACTATTATGATAGCTTTTATGAAGTGCATATTGAACAAGGCGATGTTTTGCATAAAGCGAATATGGAAATAGGCGTGGTAAAAGGAGTTGTAGGAATTGGGAGAATTGGTTTTGAATATTATGGGGAGGCAGACCATGCAGGGCCTACTAGCATGTCAGGCAGAAAAGATTCTCTTGTAGCCTCTAGTGATGCGATAACTAAAATTTGGGAATTAGCTCAAAAACACAATAATCGCGCAGTTATCACTATTGGTAGGATTACTAATTCACCCAATATACATAATGTGATTTCTGATTTAACCTCATTTATTGTCGATTATCGTTCGGATGATGATAATTTGTCACATGAATTAGCAAAAAATGTTATAGAAATATGCAATGAAGTATCAAATAAATATGGAGTAAATTGCAGTATAAATAAAAATATATACACGCCTGTTAAATTGTTTAATGACAAGCTAATCGGAGAAATAGAGCAATTAAACATTCCAAAATCAATGAAACTTTTTAGCTGGGCAGGACATGATGCAAAAGCTTTTGCAGAAATTGTGCCTACTGCAATGATTTTTATGCCAAGTGTAAATGGGAAAAGCCATTCCCCACTTGAGTATACTGAGATTAAAAGTTTTGAAATTGTGTGTGATAATATAGCTAGTTTGTTTTAAGGAGGTTACTATGAGTAAAGTGAAAATAGGGTTAATACAAACTGAATGCAAATTAATGGATATAGAATATAACTTAAGCATGATAAAAAGACTAGCAATAAAAGCAAAAAAGCAAGGTGCGCATATTATTGCTCTTCCTGAATTTTCGACTACTGGATATAAGCTTGATGCAATGCGTAGCCATTTTGACAAGCTAAGCCAAGAGACGAAAAATATCTCAACTAATTTTTTCAAAGACTTAGCAAAAGAATTAAGTATTTATATCATTGCAGGAGTTGTAGCAAACAATGATGATGGCAATATTACTAATTCTGCGCTGATAATTGATGATAATGGAGAGCTATTGGGAGTTTATAATAAGAATTTTTTGTTTGGCGATGAGAAAAAATATTTTACCAGTGATGATGTGTTTCCAGTTTTTGATACAAAATTTGGGCGCATCGGAGTGATAATTTGCTACGATAATAACTTCCCCGAACCATCTAGAGTATTAGCGCTTAAAGGAGCAGAGATTATATTTTGCTTAGCTGCATGGCGCACGCAAGAACGTGAGATTTTTGATTTGATGACAATGTCTCATGCTTGCGAAAACACAGTTTATATGTGTACTGTTAATCAGTATAAAAAGGAGGATGACTTATTTTTGTTTGGAGGCAGTCTTGTCGCAAACCCACGTGGCGAGATAGTGGCTCAATCAAAAGCTCAAGGTGAAGATATTGTTTATTGTCAAATAGATTTAAGTTCACTAAAAGAGTACAAAGAGCAGTTACCGGTGCTTAATGATTATCGGAATATTTTAAAAGAACAAAAATAGCTCACTAAATAATAATTTGTTGCAACAATCGTGTAAGCGTTATGTAATATTTTGTTTTACCCATTGACAATTTGACTATAGTATGTTAGAATATAGAAAATTTAATATGTTAAACCGTTGAAGCGGAGATAAAAATAAGAAAAGAACTTACAGAGAGTCAGGGATGGTGTAATCCTGATAGCAACTGCTTATTAAATGGACCGCCGAGGGCTTGGTCAAAAGGAGAAATCCCTAGTATTCCAAGACGTGTTGGCTTACGTAAGTAGTCGGAAATGTGTTGGCATTTCGCAGAGTGTATAGGGATTTCCCTATAAATCAAGGTGGTACCACGGGTGTATTGTATTCTCGTCCTTGACAGATTAATTTCTGTCGAGGACTTTTTTATTTTGCACAATAATAAATATATGGAGGAATTATTATGGGATATTATCCAAGTTTGGAAGAGTTAAAAGATATTACAGCAAAAGGTGAATATAACAGTGTGCCTGTCACTTTGGGGTTGGATTTAAATATCAAAACAATTGACATATATAAAAAGCTAAAAAATATCAGTAAAAATGTATTTATATTAGAATCCTGTGAAGATAGCAAAAATTTGGGTAGGTATAGTTTTTTAGGATTTGACCCAATTTTGGAAATAACTGCAAAAGATGGGAATATCAAAATCAACTCAGGGATGTCAATAGAAATAAAAGATTCCTCTCCTCACGAGTATATAAGGCAAATATTAGAGGAGAGAAAAAGTCCTAAAATCAATGGATTGCCTCCATTTACAGGTGGATTAGTCGGGTATTTTTCGTACGACTTCATAAAATACTCTATACCAAAGTTAAAGCTTGATGCCAATGATGATGAAAACTTTAATGATGTTGATTTAATGCTTTTTAACAAATTGATTGCTGTTGATAATTTTGAAAAAAAGATAATATTTATTGTTAATATCAAAACTGACGAATTAAATGAAAACTACAACAAAGCGGTTAATGAAATTCGGAATATGATAAATTTAATGCTTTCAGGTGAACTTGCAAAAGAAGAAAAGGGCGAGCTTTTAAGCGAGTTGAGAGAAACTTTTAGTAGGGAACAATTTGTTCAAATGGTTGAAAAAGCAAAGAAATATATCTACGAGGGTGACATTTTCCAAGTAGTGCTATCAAATAGATTATCAGCGGATTTTAAAGGAAGTCTTATTGATGTGTATGAAAAGCTAAAAAAGAAAAATCCATCTCCATATATGTTTTATTTTTCAAGCAACGATATTGAAATGGCAGGTGCATCGCCTGAAACTTTAGTTAAGGCGATGGATAATAAAGTAATGACATACCCGCTGGCTGGAACGAGAAAAAGAGGGGTTACAGAACAAGAGGATTTATTGCATGAAAAAGAATTGCTTGAAGATAAAAAAGAATGTGCTGAACATAATATGCTTGTGGATTTGGGAAGAAATGATATTGGGAAAATTAGTGAATTTGGTACAGTCAAAGTAGAAGAATATATAAAAATACTTAGATTTTCTACGGTTATGCACATAGGATCAACTGTGACAGGGGATATAAAAAAAGATAAAGATGCACTCGATGCAGTAGATGCAATTTTACCTGCTGGTACTCTTTCTGGAGCTCCTAAAATACGTGCTATGGAGATAATTAATGAGCTTGAAAATGAAAAGCGCGGAGTATATGGTGGAGCTATTGGATATTTAGATTTTAATGGTAATATTGACACTTGCATAGCAATAAGATTTGCATTTAAAAAGAATAATAAAATATTCATTCGCTCAGGTGCTGGAATTGTTATGGACTCTGACCCTTTAAAAGAATACGAAGAGTGTATAAACAAGGCAAAATCAGTAGTTTCTGTATTGGAGGAATAAAAATGGTATTAATAATAGATAATTATGATAGCTTTTCGTACAACTTATATCAAGCTATAGGAGAGATAAACCCGGATGTTAAAGTAATAAAAAATGATGAGATGACAGTAGAAGAGATTGACGCTTTAGCACCTACGCATATTGTTTTGTCGCCAGGTCCGAAAAGACCAAAAGATGCAGGAGTTTGCCTTGAAGTTATTGATAAACTTCACACAAAATATCCAATGCTTGGAGTATGCTTGGGGCATCAGTCGATTTGTGAAGCTTTTGGCGCAACAATTAGCTATGCTAAAGAAATTTTTCATGGCAAGCAATCAGAAATCACACATAATAGTAGTATTTTATTCGCAGGATTAGATAGTGAAATTTTGGTAGCACGCTATCACTCTTTAGCTGCCTTAAAAAGTACTATTCCAATTGAGCTAATTGTTACTGCAACCACACAAGATGATGAAATAATGGCAGTAGAGCATAAGCTTTACCCTGTATTCGGAGTCCAGTTCCACCCAGAATCAATACTGACACCTTGCGGCACAACAATCATCAAGAATTTTTTGGAGGTAAGCAATGATTAAAGAAGCAATAATTAAATTATCAAACAAAGAAAATTTGACATCTGAAATGGCGTTTGATGTTATGGATGCAATAATGAGCGGCAATGCAAGCGATGTTCAAATAGGCTCTTATCTTACAGCACTTGCGATGAAGGGTGAAACGATAGATGAGATTGTGTCATCCGCTAAGAGCATGCGTACCCATGCTACAAAACTGCTAAATGATAAAGATGTGCTTGAAATTGTGGGTACAGGTGGGGATAAGTCAAATTCGTTTAATATTTCTACAACTTCTGCGATAGTTTTGGCGGCTGCAGGTGTACCAGTTGCAAAGCACGGTAACAGAGCAGCTTCTAGCAAATGTGGCGCTGCAGATGTGCTTGAAGCTTTAGGTGTGAAAATTGATATAAGCCCAGAAAAAAGTATGCAACTACTTGAGGAAATTGGGATTTGCTTTTTATTTGCACCTATTTATCATAGTGCAATGAAGAATGTAGCCCCTGTTAGAAAAGAACTTGGAATAAGAACAATTTTTAATATTTTAGGGCCACTAGCTAATCCACTTGGTGCAAGTATGCAACTTATGGGTGTCTATGATGAAAACCTCGTAGAGCCACTGGCAGAGGTTTTAACTAAACTTGGGGTGAAGCGTGGAATGGTCGTTTTTGGCACGGACGGTTTAGACGAAATATCAATTTCCGCCCCTACTAAAGCATGCGAGATTAGGGATGGTTGGTTTAAATCTTACGAGATAAATCCAATAGATTATGGATTTAAATTATATAGTAAAGATGATTTATTAGGTGGAACTGCAACTGAAAATGCAGATATAACAAGAAAGATTTTAAGTGGCGATATGGGCGCAAAACGTGACGCAGTTATTTTAAATTCGGCTGCTGCACTGTATATATCAAGAGATGATTTGACTTTAAAAGATGCAATTAATGAAATAAAAGAAATATTGGACAATGGAAAAGCGATGACAAAGCTTGAAGAATTTATCAAATTCTCAAATAGTTAGGAGGGATTGATTTGATTTTAGATGAACTTGCGTGTTTTGCAAAAAACAGAGTTGTTGAGGATAAAATTAAAGTCAGTTTAGAAGAAATAAAGCAAATGGCGCTAAATATGCCGAAAGGTAATTATAGATTTGAAAAGACATTACAATCAAATTACCCATCTATAATATGCGAAGTTAAAAAAGCTTCTCCTTCAAAAGGGATTATATCGGAGGATTTCCCGTATTTGCAAATTGCAAAAGAATATGAAACAGGTGGTGCTACTTGTATATCAGTGCTCACTGAGCCTAAATGGTTTTTAGGCAGTGACGAGATTTTTAAAGCGATTAGAAAAAAAGTATCACTACCAATGCTAAGAAAAGATTTTACTGTAGATGAATATCAGATATACCAGGCAAAAGTAATGGGTGCAGATGCAATTTTGCTTATTGTTTCAATATTAAGTGAGGAGAAAATTAAGCAATATTTGAAAATATGCGACACTTTAGGAATTTCAGCATTGGTTGAAACTCATGATGAAAATGAAATTGAAACTGCTATTAAATGTGGAGCTAGAATAATTGGGGTGAATAATAGAAATTTAAAGGATTTTTCAGTTAATTTGAGCAATGCAAGTAGCTTAAAAAAGCATATCCCAAAAGATGTTATATATGTTGCAGAAAGTGGAATTTTAACGCCTAAGGATGGGATGAATCTTATTATAAACGGCGCAGACGCCTTGCTTATTGGAGAAGCTTTGATGAAAACGGATAATAAAGAAGCCTTTATTGCCACAATAAGAGGTGGGGTATATGAGTAAAATAAAAATCTGTGGACTTTTTCGAGAAGAAGATATTATATATGTAAACAGCGCAACATCAGATTATGCTGGCTTTATAATGGACTTTCCCAAAAGCCATAGGAGTATTGATTTTGCTACAGCAAAAACTTTAATTTCAAACCTAGACACAAGAATAAAATCAGTCTGTGTAGTAGTTGATAAGCCAATAGAATATAACAAAAAACTTTCCAAAATATGCGAGATAATTCAGTTGCATGGAACTGAGGATAATGACTTTATTGCAAGACTTAGGGCTGAAGTGCCACAAACCGAGATTTGGAAGGCGTTTAAAATTAGAAACAATGATGATTTGATTGAAGCTAGAAATTCTATTG
>CAYJII010000045.1:0-14102 GCA_964370225.1 uncultured Oscillospiraceae bacterium
ACTCCATAACATTTTCTACAGTATATGCTACTTTTTCCTTATTTAGCGCTAACTCCCAGAATTCTGTCTGCTTAATATCTGTTAATTTTCTACAACAGTGAACCCATCTTTTCAGGTATTCTTTTCTATTTTCAACAGCGACATTCTCTCTGTTTATCAGCGCTAATGCACTTTCTTCCTTGTCAGTAAAGCTTCCACTATGCTCAGTTAATAAAGCATCGACAAACTTGTTAATATTTTTATCATCGTTTATATATTTGAACACTTCTACATATTTCCCACTACTTAGCACTGTGTATAAATGATTTTTGTTTTTATCAAAATCAGTATAACCATATAGTTTATTCATCACAATTTTTATATTGCTCAATGTGATTTTATATAAAGATTCCCTCCCAATTTGTGTTAACAGTATAGAGTTAGTATCCTCCTCGCTTAAAATATCAAATTCTACTCCCACAGTCTTTAAATTGGAGATTACATAATTAATCTCTTTCTTCTCAGTTACTTTCATTTTCCCCAATAAGCTAGTGTTCGAATTGATGTAGTCACATAAATATTTGCATTCAGTTTCATTTTTAAATAATAATATCTCCCTTGCTATAGTCAATTCTACAAACATATCTTTATTCTTAGTTGATATACCTTTTTCTTTATCTAGCAAGTATCTAAAAACGTCATCCCAAAATTCATTGAGCATGTCTACAAACTTAACTAGGGTGCCAGACTTACCTTTAGCTAGATATATATCAACAAAATTTACATCTTTCATCTGTGCTATTTGCATGATGAACTTTATTAGCTTGTCAGAATATTTTTCATCTGATAATAATTCATCTAATATATCATAATTTAGAATATGCTCACTACTAAATACATGTCCACCTAAGCGACTAATGACTAAATCAGGTGTTAAAACTTTATAATCCCTTAAATCCCCATTTCGTGACATCACATCTCTTAAGAATTTTTTATCCTCTTTTTTAAACACAGTATCATAGAAAAATGACATATAATCACTATAAGTTTCATCGATATACCCTTTGTAAACAAACATTTTTATTACACTGAAATACTCGTTATCAGTAATTTTTTCGTATCCTAGCACATCAAAATCTTCGGATTTGATTAGTTCTCGAAGCAACTTATTTTTAACTCTATCTACATTTGTCTGTATATTCATCAAGGATATTTCTTCAGGTAATGCTTCACCATGTCTTTCTCTGTAGTCAGCCAACACTTCAATGACTTCATCATCATTCACTTTGTTTTCAAGTGGATTATATAACTTAAAATCAGTAGCCACATTAATTAGTATTTCGGCTTTTTGTTCAAATAAATTTTCAGACTCTCTCCTAACAATTTTACTTTTCTGTGCAAATAGTGAAAAGAGATAACCTTTCCTGAAATGTAGCTGTGCAAAATCTTTTGGAAACAGATTTTTATACACTATCATCGCAAATAAATTTTTGTACTCCAGCCCAGTGTTATTAATCAGTGCTGAGTAAATAGCAAACTCATTACAAATATTATTGATTATTCGCATATCATCAAGGTATAGCGATACGCTAAAAATAAAGTCATCTCCAATTTTTTCATGCCACCCTGCTTCTTTCACTAGCTCTCTTAATCTATCATACGAGTTTGAACTATCGATGTATGGCACTATCGGTATGATAAAATCAAAAAACTTAGTTCTATCTTTATTCGAGAAAACATCATCTTTGATTAGATAAAAAAACTTAATTTCCCCCTCACCTTCTCTACGCTTTTTCACTTCTTCTGAATTTAACAGCATATTTATTTGCCTTAAATGCTCAAATACCATTTTTTGATCAAATCTGTCAATATCCTCAAACACAATAGCATCAGAACCAGAATTTGCAAGCATATATATTATTTCACCCGTATATTTTTCAAAGATAGAGTCTTCTTCTTTAAATAGTGCAATCGAAAGATCTTTAAAAGACATTTGCTTGAAAAAATTGGTATTATGTTGAAACCTAATGATTTTATAGATGAAATGCCAAAGCAAAAACACAAATAAAGTTAAGGCTATGTACTTAGCCCAAACATTGAGATCTCCCCATTCTTCATGGAAAAACAAATAATACCCCGTGCAAATAAAAAGTAGCACTTTTACTGCATTGCAGATGCTATTACGCTTACTTACTTCCTTTTTTACATTAAACCTACTTTGTGGAATTTTTTTCGGATCAATTTGGTGTATCAGCTGATTTATAACATTCGCTTCCAAATCCCTGATTGCATTTTTCTGTTGCTCTTGCTTATTCCCAGCATCAGTTACGACAACCTTCTTATCACCATTTCCAAAATGTGCAAGTGAAACACTGATAAATTTTTTATCTTTTGTTCCATCAATATAACTGTTAATCATCGTACTTTTCCCCGAGCCATAAGGTCCCGTAATCGCAATATTATTTACATCGCTCTCAGAAAAAGCAAAATTCATCGCAGTAGTAAACATTTTGGATTTATCTATTTTAGCAGGAGTTAATTTTTTAAACTTAAACTTGTAGTCTTCCTTATTTGGATTAGTCTGTTTTGTATTTGGACGCGCACCGTTTTTTTCCATTTTAATACTCCTTTATCTGCATATTAATACACTTTTATACTATAGCATATTTCGACAGATTTCGCAATATTTCTTAGTTATTCCACTACATTTTTACTAAAATAAAAAGAGCTGCCTTAAAAAGGCAGCTCTTTCTTCGCAGTTATAAATTATCACTGTTGCAAATATTAACTAAATTCATCATACTCGATAACTAAATCTGGGTTGTGTCCTTTGGTCATTTTATGGCGCGCTTTACGATTTGAAACAGTATCAAAAATTATGTCAAAATCATAATCAGGCGGATAAAGCTCACTAGCTTTTACTTTAAGCTTTACTCTAGTGTGGTTTACATACTTTTTCTCACCTTTGATTTGAACCACTAAATCTCCCTTATCATTTGCAGGTTTATACACGATTCCAATTGCTTTTTCAGGCAAAATTGTTACGCTATCGCCCATTTGAAATTTATCTTTTAGCTCGTTATTCTTAAACTTTATGTCTTTTACAATCTTGCTTGCAACTTTTCTTTCACTAATTTTTTCGTCATCAAAATTACTTTTAAATCTCTCAGTTTTGGGGCTCACTTTCTCATTGTGGTATGCTTCTTTTTTAGCACGTTTTAATAAATGTTTTGGTAACCCCAAACGCTCTGCTATCGAAAGAGCACAGCTCTCCCCCGCTTCGCCTATCTGCATTTTATAAAGTGGCTTTAGGTTTTCTCTATCAAAATCCATTCTAGCATTTATAAGTGATGGTGTATTTTTAGCAAAGTCTTTTATCTCTGGATAATGAGTCGTAGCCAAGAATAAGCAGTTTTTTTTGCGCAACTCATCCAGTATAGCTACCGCAATCCCCATACCCTCAGCTGGATCAGTACCCGAGCCTAGCTCATCTAGTAGTACTAAACTCTCATGGGAAACTGTTTCCAGTATAGCGACAATATTTTTTATATGTGCTGAAAAAGTAGAAAGATTTTCTGATATGCTTTGTCCATCCCCAATATCACAAAGATAATTTGAATGCATAGCAAAACTACTACCAATTTCTGCCGGAACATGCAGTCCACATTGAGCCATTAGCGACAGTAGTCCAACAGTTTTTAGTGCTACTGTTTTCCCACCAGTGTTAGGACCTGTGATTACAATACCACGATAATTTTCTCCAAATTCCAAATCCAATGGAACACATTCCTCGCTTTTAAATAAAGGATGGCGTCCTTTTACAATCTTAATTGTTCGATTAGTTGTTATCGGTACTTCATTTGCTTTGATTTTACAAGAATATTTTGCTTTTGCAAATATAAAGTCTAAGGTTTCCATATATCCTGTATTTGTAACTAACGCAGTCATATTATCATCAACTAATGCTGATAATGTGTATAAAATTCTGCGCACCTCATTGTCCTCATCAATTTGCAAGAGGCTAAGCTCTTCTTGCAATTTCCCTATCGCAGATGGCTCAATAAACACCGTGCTTCCAGTACTCGAAGTATCAATCACAGAGCCTGCCACTTGATTTTTGTATGCTTTTTTTACAGGTAAAACAAATCGTCCATTTCTATTTACAATGTTAAAATCTGTAAGATAATCTTTTTTACTACGCAAAATCGTCTCGAGTTTTGCCTTTACAGATGCATGAATGTTCTCAATTTTTCTTCTAATGTCTTGCAAAGTTTTTGATGCGGAATCATCAACTTTTTCATTCCTTATTGAACGATCAATCTCTTCATAAACATCATCTAAGTCTATAAATGACATGCTATAATAAGCAAGATTTACCTCAAGGTACTCTGCTTTTTTTAAGAATGATACCATTCTTTTACAAGAGTGGATAAAACTCGCTAAAGATGTTAACTGCTCAGGTGTCAGCATTGAGCCCTTTTCTGCAAGAGCAAGTGTTTTTTTAAGGTCATTCATGGATGTAAGAGGTGGAGTCCCAACATTTTCCAGAACCTTTTTTGCATCAGAAGTATCGCGCATATTCTTTTTACACTCGCGCTCACTCAATGATGGGGTTAATGCTAATAGTTTTTCTTTTACGTCTATAGATAAAGCAAAATCACTCAACTCGCTTAATACTTTATCAAATTCTAATGTATAATATGATTTAATCACTGTTATATCAATCCTTTTTAAAATAATATTTTTGCAACAAAAAAGTGTATAGGCACACCTATACACTTAACAATTAGACTATTAGAATTCTTACCTTTATATCGGTAAAATCTAAAAAGCTATATATAAAACAGTGTAATTTATAAGGTGCAACCTAAAAATATGCATAACAAAAAAACGAATTAATGTTAATTAACTTCGTAAATCTGCTTTCTTCCTATAAAGAAAAGCATATCCATAATGTTTGGTTATTGAAAAAATTCCAATACCAAAATTAGGCTACATCTAACAAAAAAACACTCCTCACTTTTTTATAATTACTCAGATATATTATCATATCTTTATATAATTGTCAAGTGCTAATTTTAGCCGTAATTTTTCTTGACAAAAATATTTTTTCGCCTTATAATATACCAGTGGTATATTATAAGGAAGAGGTGTTTTATGAGCGAATATAGTAAGACTCAATTAGAAATTTTAAAGGTTGGAAAAATCGAATTCTTAGCGCATGGATTTAAAGATGCATCTTTAAGAAAAATTGTTGCAAAAGCTGGTTTTACAAAGGGTGCCTTTTATGGGTATTACAATGATAAGGCTTCACTTTTTTACGATTTAACTGACGAATGTGTTAACAATTTCCTGGATAATTTCAAAAATGCACAGAGTACATTTTTTGATTTAATCGACACAAGCGATAACGCAAATCCAAACACACGCTCTAAAGAATATTTATTTAATTTCGTGAAATACGTTTATGATAATATAGATATTTTCAAATTAGTTTTATGTAAAAGTGCTGGCACAAAATATGAAAATTTTGCACACGACCTAGTTAATCTGCAAGTTGATACAATGATTTTATATCATGCTGAGCTTAAGAAAGTTGGTAAGCTTTCTGGTGATATTGATAGAGGTTTATTGCACATCTTAATGAGCGCATACTATGAAAGCCTTTTTGAAATTATAAGACACGATGTAAAAAAAGAGGATGCTTTTTTATATGTCGATAAAATATCCGTTTTCTTCACCGCTGGATTTGAAACTATAGTTAAATATCTATAGTTTCAAACTCATGGATTTATCAGCCCATAAAGTTAGTTTCCACTAACAGAATTTCATTGGATTTTATTAGTTCTTACAACGAGAGCTATTAAAAATTATATATTTTAAAGGAGAATAAAAATGCAAAAAAACAAAGAAAAAATCAATGTGCGCGACATTATTACTCTAGCTATTTCATTTGTGATAATGTTTGTAATTTATGCGATAGTAGGTGTTCCACTTTCTGCAAGTGTATATGGACATCTATTTATTTTATCAATCAGCGCTCTAATATGGGGCTCAATCTTTTTATTTTTGTACACAAGAATTAGCAAAAATGGCGTGTGCTTAACAATAGGAATTTTAATGGCACTTGCTAATTTAACTAACTTTTGGGCAATTTCTATAGTTATATTTATTGGAGCAATAGCAGCAGAAATTGTATGGAGAAAACTTGATAAGAAGAAGTTTTCGACTATGCTTATTTGCTTTAGTGTGCAAATTGTATCTTGGTTTATTGGAATGATTTTGCCACTTATTATAATGACCGATACTTATGTAAACACTTTCAAAGGTTTTGAGGAAATTTACAAAGGTATGGCTGATATGATTATGGGGCCTATGCTCGCTGTTTATCTAGCTACAACCGTTATTGGATGTGTAGTTGGTGGGTTTATCGGTAAGATAGTACTAAAAAAACATTTTGTGAAAGCAGGCATAGTATAAATGTCGACATTAATGCTGAATTTTGACCCAAGAATGAAGCTTGCAGTAGTGATAATTTTTATCACTACTGCGTATTTATTGCCTACTACATATGCACTGTTATACTTGTTTTTGCTGATAAGTGCACTGTATTTATCAGCAAAACTATATATGGGTGCAATAAAAGTAATAGCAGTTTTCGCTTTATTTGAAACATTAAAGTTGATGCTCATTTTTATAACAAACAGCTCTTTTTCCATACCAATTTCATATATGCTATTCTTTCTTGAGCGCACATCTGTAGCATTTTTTATGGTAGCTTGGATGAGCAACAAAATTAATATAAGCCGACTTATATCTTCCCTTCAAGCGATGAGACTGCCTACTAGCATTGTCGTTGCGCTTGCTGTAATCTTTCGATTTTCTCCTACCGTAAAATCAGAGTTTATCGCAATAAAGAACACGATGAAGTTAAGAGGTGTAGGAATTAACATTAAAAACATACTACTTCACCCTATAAAAACAGTAGAGTACGCATTTATCCCATTGTTTATTCGCAGTATAAAAATCGCAGATGAAATATCAGTTTCTGCAATGACAAGAGGGCTTGGATTAAATAAAAAACGCTCATGCCATGATCCTGTAAAACTAAAGGCATCGGATTATTTAACCGCATTAATTATTTTTACATTATTAATGCCATCTTTTTTTATCTTTGACTCAATATGATATGGGAGTGATTTTATGATTGATATTAATAATGTTATATTTAAATATAACGGAGCAGAAGATAATGTGCTTGAAAATTTCCACCTTACTGTCAAGCAGGGGGAATTTGTCGTGCTTGCGGGAGCATCTGGCTGTGGAAAAACTACTGTAACAAGGCTAATAAATAAGCTAATTCCTGAGTTTTATGATGGTGAATTTAGTGGTACTGTTACACTTGATAAGACCGATTTAGCAACTGTAGAAATAGATTGCTTAGCTGGTTTAGTAGGGTCTGTGTTCCAAGATCCTCGCTCTCAGTTTTTCGCAACAGAAACTGCTGCAGAAGTGGCGTTCTCGTGCGAAAATCTTAATTTGGATTTCAACGAAATTAGAAGTCGTATGGATAGCGCTATAGATGATTTAAAAATAAATCATCTAATTGGTAAAAGCATATTTGAGTTGTCCAGCGGAGAAAAGCAAAGTATAGCAATAGCTTCGGTGAATACTCTTTCCCCAAAAATTTTGGTCCTCGACGAACCGTCTTCTAATTTGGATATGAAGGCTGTAGAAAATCTTAAGCGCACACTTGGTTCCTTAAAGGAAAAAGGCGTAACAATCGTGATATCAGAACATCGCCTTAATTACTTAAACGGGCTTGCTGATAGGGTTTTATTTTTTGAAAATTCTAAAAAAATAAAACCCTATACTGGCGAAGATTTCTATAATTTAAGCAACACTAATGTCAATTTAATGGGTTTGCGCTCACTTTATCTTAAGGATATAATACCTACTAAAAAGACATGCACCAAAGATAAAATAGCAGTTTCAATTAAATCTCTAAACTTTGGATACAAAAAAGGTAATAGCATACTCAAAAATATAGATTTGGATATTAACGCAGGAAATGTCGTGGGACTAATCGGTGCTAATGGAGCTGGCAAAAGCACATTAATGAATATCATATGTGGTCTGCAAAAGCAAAAAAATGGTGATGTTTTATTTGGAGCTCAGAAAACCACAGCAAATAAAAGGAGTTTAAACTCCTATCTTGTTATGCAAAATAGCGACTGTCAACTTTTCACTGAAAAGGTTGAAAAGGAGCTATTTTTAGGTAAAAAATTTACTGAAAGCGAAAAATCTAGCGGTATAGAAATTTTAAAAAGCTTAAATCTTGATAATTTGCTTGACAGACATCCAGCCTCACTTTCCGGAGGACAAAAGCAAAGACTTGCAATAGCGCTTTCTTATTTCAAGAAAAGCACTATCATCTGCATGGACGAGCCAACAAGCGGTCTGGATTATAATAGTATGGATAAAGTAGCAAATTTTATTTTGAACTTGTCAGCCGAGAACCAGTCATTTTTGATTGCATCGCACGATTTCGAATTTTTAGCCAAGGCTTGTACTCATATTTGCCTTTTAAAAGAAGGCGAAATTAAAGAGTTTTTTAGCCTTAACTCAAACACAATATCTAAGCTATACGACATCTTATACCTATAACCCCAATATTCTGTGCAATTATAAAGAAGGTGAAAACAATGTTTCACCTTCTTTTTTTATTTATAGTCCTCTAAAAGTTCAATCACACATTTTAAGTCTTTAGTAGCATCTATATATGCATACTCGCCACTTGCATTCCCATACTTGCCTCTTTGTACACATGGTATGCCTATTTCACTGCACGCTTTTAACTTTTCATCCATATTCTTTACATTGAAAGCTATGTGATGTATGCCTTCTCCGCGTTGGTCCAAAAAATCTTGCCAAGTACTTTTTATGCCATTGGGTTGTATTAACTCCAGAGATAGATTTTCACCAACACTTAAAAACGCTAATAAACAGTTCGCATATGGTGCTGCTTTACCTTCCACCACTGTTTGTGTTATTTCGTAATTACCACCGTCAATTGTTTGTGGTACTTCTAACCCCAAAAAGCTTGCATATGCCTTTTTAGTTTTCTCGATATCTTTTACCACTAGTGCTACCTGTGTCACTGTGCTTGTCCCTAGTATTCCGCTCATCAGTTTCATCCCTTTCTCTCTTCCAATAAAAATTGCATATAATTACATTTATCTTTTGCCATTCTACCATAATTCATCAGCTAAAACCAGTAAAATATACAAATATCAAAAAAATTTCACGAAATCTTTTAGTAAAATTTGACTTATCCCATTAAAAGTATTAGAATTAAATATATATTTTATTAGCGAAAGGAAACAACATAATGCAAAAATACGAAATAATTGAACAAGGTATTAAAGAGCAGTTTCTTAAAATCAAAAAGGAAAACCCAAACCAGCTTAAAACTCCTATTAAACTATCATGGAGCAATTGGGGGTTTGGCAGAGAAAAACTTGAAGATTCACTAAAACGACTACAAAAAGTAAATTTAGATTATATTGAACTTCATGGCAATCACTATGGGGCGGACTTAGGGTACAAAGCAAATGAAACTAAAAAATTACTTAGCGACTATAACATCAAATGTTCTGGTATCTGCGGCGTGTTTTCTATTGATCGCGACATGTCAAGCAACAACCCTATCTACAGACAAAATGCAATTGACTATTTAAAGCGTGAAATCGAGTTTGCAGCTGAGGTTGGTGGCGAGTACATTATTGTTGTACCTGCTGCAGTAGGCAGAACTGAAGCATACGACGACACTGAATGGAATCGCAGCGTTGAAACAATGCAAATTCTTGCCGATACGTTTGAAAGCCATAATGTTAAAGCAGCTATTGAAGCTATTAGAAGCGCTGAAACTAGCATGGTTCACACTATGTCCGAAGTAAAACGCTATATCGCGGCAGTAGACCACCCAGGGGTTTCTCATATAAACGGGGATATCTATCACATGCAGTCTGAGGAAGTGAATATTTCAGCTGCAGTTATCGAAGCAGGCGATCAGCTTGTTAATTTGCATTTAGCTGATAGTACAAGGGGTGCACTTGGTAGTGGTAGCATGAATATCGATTCTGTTATAATGGCAATGTATAATATTAACTATAATAACATGCAAGCTTTTGCTACACCTGAACCTCTAGGACCAGGCGGAAATCCATATCCAGCAATGAATGGTATTCCTAACACTGAGGAGCTTGATAAGATGGTATTTGATACTATCAATTATTTTAGAGAAAGAGAAGCATTTCTGTGTAAATAATCCTCTTTTGTTTTTGTGTGTTTTTAAAGGCTACGAATTAAGATTCGTAGCCTTTTATTATGATGTTATTTTAGCCCATTACCATGATTTTCTCTAATAATGAAAGCCTATACTCGAGTTAAACATCATATGTTTTTGTATAAAAGATGGGTTTTTTTAGACATTTTGACGTCAAACAAACATTGTTTTTATGCTATTCACCTAAAGTAAAATATTTCGAAAATATATGTTGTAATCTTATTTTTTTTAATGTATAATTGTCAAGAAAATACGTAACCATTAGGTTAGGAGAAAGAAAATGAAACATGATTTCACGAGCATTATTGACCGTAGCAACACTAGCACTATCGCAGTAGAATTAGATATTATTCAGGATTATATGGGAGATATTGACGTAAAGGATGGCTTTAGCATTATCCCCATGTGGATAGCAGACATGAGTTTTCCCGCACCTGCGGCAATTACTGATGAAGTAATTAAAAGAATTAACCATCCAATATTCGGCTATTTCCAATTAAGTGATGATTATTATAATAAAATCATTGACTGGCAAAAAAAGTTATATGCTACCACCTCACTTGTAAAAGAAAATATCGCTTACCATAACGGAGTATTAGGCGGCGTAGTCAACGCACTAAACGTTTTGACTTCTAAAGGAGACAATGTTTTAATCCACTCTCCTACATATGTCGGATTTACCGAAGTTTTAAATAACAACGGTTACAATACTGTACATAGCCCCTTGGTTTTAGATGAAAACAAAGTTTATCGCATGGATTACGATGATATGGAACGCAAAATCATCGAAAATAATATCCATGTATTTATTTTTTGTTCACCTCAAAATCCAACAGGTAGAGTTTGGGATTTGTGGGAAATTAAACAAGCTTTGGAAATTTGTCAAAGACATGATGTATATGTAATCTCAGACGAAATATGGGCTGATCTTACTTTGCGTGGAAAACAGCATATTCCGACTCAATCGGTATCGGATGATGCAAAAAATCGTACTATTGCAATGTATGCTCCATCAAAAACTTTTAACCTAGCTGGATTTGTCGGTGCATATAGTGTCACTTACAACAAACGTCTAATCAATCGTACAAACAAAGAAGCTTCACTAACTCATTACAACAGCCCTACACTACTCTCAACAAGCGCATTAATCGGTGCTTATAGCGATGAAGGTTTTGAGTGGCTAACCGAGCTACGCTCAGTACTCGATGATAACATCTCCACTGCAATAGAGTTTTTTGACAGCGTTGATGGTGTCGAAATTAGTCGTCCAGAAGGAACGTATTTACTGCTTGTTGATTGCGATAGTTGGTGCAAAAAAAATAACAAGCCAATAACTGATCTCTTAAACGCAGGCCATCAAGTGGGTGTGCTTTGGCAAAACGGTGAAAGTTTCTTTAAGAAAAACTCTATTAGAATGAACATTGCACTACCCAAGCCTCTCTTGCTGGAAGCACTCAACCGCCTTAAAAAACATGTCTTCTCCGATTGTGGATAGATTTAGTAGATATATGCAAAAACAGATTTTCTGATTGTTAATTTATTCAATTGACACACTTCGCTTTACTGTGATATACTATAAATAAGTAGTTGATATAGATAAGGAAGTGGTGGCCATTAATCTCGAAACACTAAAAATAATAACTACTGTAATATTATTTTTCCATTCATTCACGATATTTAAATTTGCTTCTGTGTTTTTCGTTAAACGCAAGCATGCTACTATATTTATGTATGTATTTAGTTTGCTAAATGCAGTAACTGCATATTTTAGTTTGGATATAAAAGGGAACGTAACTATTCTAAGCTATATAATATTAGCTCTATTTTTCTATCTAGAAATGATGTTTTTATTTAAAGGAAATCCTTTTGTTGTATTAACATTAAATCTTGGTATGTTTTTACACCTCGTTGTAATGCGTTCATGCGTCATTTCTGTGTTTGCGCTAATAAATGAAATATCACTATATCAGATGACACAAAATTTGCATCTTTTTAATTGGAGCTTAATTGTTTCGTCCACATTCCATATAATTTCTTTTGCATTATTTATAATGTTTGTACCTAAAAAGTATATTAACATAATTATGGAAAATGTAGATTTGTTAGGATTTATTTGTGCAATAATTGTTCTAGTAACTTCTTATGCAATTTTTAATGCAAGCGTATATGAGATTGATGTGTACTCATTACCACTTATCTTACAACAGTTGATACTTCCAATCGTATTATTGCTAGTATTTTACTTGACATTTTTTATGACGATGCGCATAATCAGCTTACACGGATACGAAGATAAAACTGCAGAACTTGAAAATCGTTTGGATAAAAGCAGAAGGCTAGAACATGCACTACTTAATCTCGCTGAAATTGTTATTGAAGTTAACTGTACTCAGGATAAAGCGCTTAGAATACTGATTAACGAGCGTGAAATTGAAACTACTAATCTCCCCTCTTATTCACAGTTTATTATCGGACTTTCTACCCAGCGTGTTCACCCAAGAGATTTGCATTCAGCAAACAAAATAGTTCCAAAATATATCATAAATGAGTATTATAAAGGAAACGCAGAGCTTACATATGATTGTCGCATGTTAACTGTAAGTAATAGTAGTGAAACTGATATGAGTAATGTTAAGCATCAAGGAGATTATAACTGGTATCGTATAAAAGTTCATTCATACGCAGATGATTTATCCAATGATATTATAGCAGTGTTTACAGCAGATAATATTCACGAAGAAAAAGAGCATGAACTCGCATTAAAACGCAAAGTTGAGCTTGACCCACTGACAGGCTCATTCAATAAAGAAACCATTGAAAAAAATGTTTCTTCTTATTTAGACGACGAGCTCTGTGGTGCGTTATTTGTGTTTGACTTAGATAATTTCAAAGGAATTAACGATAATTTTGGACATAGTTATGGTGATGAAGTGCTCCGTGAAGTATACCAAAAAGCTTCACTAATTTTCAGAGAAAATGATTTTATCTCCAGAATAGGCGGCGATGAGTTTGTGGTTTTCATGACTGGAGTTATACCTATCGAAGTCGTAAAACAAAAAGCAGTAAACCTATGTAAATCAATTAACAGTACATACACTGCACCAAACGGAATAAACGTAACTATTTCTACAAGTATCGGGATATCAATTTCCCCACAAAATGCTAAAACATACACTGAATTATTTAACAAGGCAGATACTGCAATGTATCACTCTAAACATAAAGGGAAAAATACTTATACTTTATTTGACGAAATATCTGATTTAAATCAGATGCCTGTAAGCGTATCTACTCGCTAGTAATAATTGTCTCACTAATTATGTATAAATAGCAGATGTGTAATTTCATATCTGCTATTTTTATTTTTATAAGAGAATTCTGTTGACAAAACTCAAAAAACATAGTATAATAAATAAGCTATGGAGAAGTCGCCTAGCCCGGTTTATGGCGCACGACTGGAACTCGTGTATGGGTTAATAGCTCATCGAGGGTTCGAATCCCTCCTTCTCCGCCACCAGCTTGAAGCTGGACACATTTACCGATTTAGTTTACACTAAGTCGGTATTTTTATGTCGTAAATTTATTACAGCTATTTTAACCAATGCATACAGTCCAGAGCCTCGACACGCGTTTCGCGTGTTGAGGTTTTCTTTTTTGTCCAAATGTCATGCTCGCGATTAAGAAGTTATCCTAAATAAGCTCACCTGACAATAAAAATAAATCCGAACACCAAAGCCTTTGTGATAGGCGATGTGTTCGGATTTATTAGTTAGAT
>CAYJII010000046.1:0-13784 GCA_964370225.1 uncultured Oscillospiraceae bacterium
TAGGCTCAGTTACCCCTTTCTGCTCTTGTTCAACAATACCACTATTGGTAGGACTACGCAAAAGCCGTGCGCCGTTTGCTGGAATGGTATCGTTTTTGTTAACATCCCCTATTCTAAATCCTATGATAATCATTATATTTTTCGGTTTTTTCGGCTTTTTCCCAACACTTTTATACGCTGGAATTGCGCTAATATTTGCGATTGTGGTAGGATATATTTTAGACAGACTAGGATTTGAGCGCTATTTTAAAGACAAAAATATTATTAGCTATGATGAAAAATCAAGCTGTTGCGGTAACGAGACAAGTACGACATCTTGTTGCGATACACCCGACACGAACGCTTCTTGTGATTGTTCTTCTCCTACTAAAGCAGTTACAGAATCATGTTGCGCCCCTACAAACAGCGAAAGTGGTTGCTGTGATACAGCAGATACTTCTTTCAAAGGTCAAAGCGGCTCATTAATACAAAGACATTTAAATGTGTGGAAGTATTCACTAAAAGACGCATGGACGCAGTTTAGAAAAATACTACTATACTTACTAGTCGGTGCTGGCATAGGTGCATTTATATATGGTTTTGTTCCCGAAGAATTTCTAGTACAAGTAGCTGGTGAGCAAAATCCATTTGCAGTACCACTAGCCGCTATCTTAGGTGTCCCAATGTACATTAGAACAGAGGCTGTATTACCGCTTGCAAACATGCTAATTGGTCAAGGTGTCGGTCTTGGCACAATGGTTGCACTTATCATCGGTGGTGCTGGTGCTAGTATCCCAGAAGTATCACTACTCAGCACGTTATTTAAAAAGCAGTTTATTATCACATTTTTAATTTGTATATTCACTGTCGCAGTTATTTCAGGATACGCTTTTAATATTCTGCTATAACATTAGCTAGCATAAAGCGAAAGGTCACAAACTTTAATCGTTTGTGACCTTTTTTTATTTTCTCTTATATAGCTAGACTCGTAGCTAAAAATTTCTATTATCCTCCTCAAATGGCGCTACATCTGAGGTGTTTAAGAACCAATCGAGCAAATCGTATTCCATTTTTGTTTGCACTTTTATGTATTTTGATTCACCGTACACATTCACTAGCTCTTGTGGGTCATTTTGCAAATCATAAAACTCATGATCCCCATAGGCACGTCGCACTAACTTAAATTGCAAACTTCTTGCCATTACGCTACGCCCAATGCTTTTTGGATGTTCTTTTTGTTGCAAATGTTTGGGGTGATAAATATTTTTAGGATTACTCATCCACTGCACAGAAGGCTTATCAGCCCCCTCACTGCACTGAAACTCCTCTATATTATACCCACCTTCACAATGTGCTACCCGGCTTTCATCTCCCTTTTCTCCTTGCAATTGTGCAACTAATGATTTCGCAAAATGCATATGGGTGATTTCAATATTTTCAGTTTCTAAGATAGTTGGCATAATGTCAAAAAGCTCTACGATTTCTTTCACTCTATGATTTGGTGTTGTCGATGGTGATTTTATTATTAACGGCACACGAGTTAACACATCCTCAGCTCCACTAGGCCATTTTTCAACTAAATCATAATCCCCAGCGTAATCACCATGGTCAGCGGATGCAATCAGCATTGTGTCTTTATTCCGCCCCGTTTCTTCTAAGCAATCCATTAGCTTTCCTAAAAGCATATCGGTATAGCTTGTCATGCCCATGTATACTGCATGCAGTTTCTTAAAATCCGTATTCTCAAGGTCACGGTATTTACGTATTAAACCATGAAATTCTGGTTTGTTTTCACCTTTGTTTCGCAAAGAGATATCATCCAATTTGTCTAAATACATGCTATAGTAAGGTTCAGGTGCTGTATATGGACAATGTGGGTATAGTAGTGGTAAAAACAATATGAAAGGTTTATCATCATCCTTTCTGTTTTTTATAAAGTCGATGCCTTTCATTAGGTTTTTATAATCAGAGCTTTGCTCATAATCATCACTTATCGGCGTATATAAAAAATTTTGATATCCTTGCTCACCGTATTTTACTATAGGCTCTCCTGGAGTTTCATGTGAAGATTCACAAGTCATAAATTCATCCGAAAACAAAGGTATTGACTCTGCTGCAAACATATCATTTTTCCCGTAAATCCTAACCTCATATCCTGCCTGCTTTAAATATCCGAACAGATTTTTCTCATGCGGTTTAATTAGGTTCCACAGAGATCTGTGCCCCTCTATATGAGGTGGACGCCCTGTTATCGTACAACACCTCGATGGTGAACATACAGTATGTTGCACATGGCATTGCTCAAATAAAACGCCTTGGGATGCAAGCGTGTCAAAATTAGGCGTCTTCGTCAATTGATTGCCATAACATCCCAACATATCGGCTCGCAGTTCATCAGCAAAAAATATTACATAATTCATATAATAATACCTACTTTCCTATAATTAAACTTTTCATTTATCTGCTTGTTCAAATAATCTCGTGTTGTAAAATTTACCTCTCCAATGATTATAACACAAATATCAAGAGAATATAACAATAAAAAAGGGTAAACTGAACTTATTATATCAGTTTACCCTTTTTTTATTTCGCAAATTCAAGCATTCTTTTTCTGTAATGCATATAATTATCAAAGCTCACTTCTTCAGGCACACCATGATCACAAGTTGGGATGTATCCTCCACTCGCTTTCATAAATGGCATTATTCGCTCCACTTCCCTATCTATCGCTTCTTTGCTATGTGCTAAAATCCTCTTATCAAATCCACCTAAAATCAATAAATCCGGATACTCTTTTCTAGCACGTACTACATCACAGTTTGAAGCTACTTCAAAAGGACTGAGATAGTCCATTTCAACGCCCTCTTTAAACAAGTCTATCACATCATCAGAAAAACCGTCAGTATCGATTTGTATAAACAGCTTTCGAGTTTTATCAATTTGTCGCGCTTTTGCATTTGCTATGAGCTGTTGGTAATATGGGAATAAAAACTCCCTAATCATATCATGCGATATCAGCGCTCCGTGATTGTAGCATATGTCCTCTGCTAAAAAGATTTCGTCCAACGTGACATACTCTTGATGTTTTGCAATTACAAAGTCCGCTAGCTCAAACCAAGTTTTCATACATTCATGGATTAGATTTGGATCATCATATACCATGTACATTAATTCTAGTGGCCCCATTAAACTGCGCAAATACATGTATCCACCTATAATATCCTGGCACATTACTTGCCCTTCATTAGCAGCCTTTATAGCTTGTGGCATTTTTTTCTCGATATCTATAATGCGTTCTTTTGTCGTTTTGTCCATTCTCCATTTACAGGATACTTCCCATGTTTTCATATCCTTTACAGGATGATCAATATACTCAGGCATAAATCCCTGTCTTCTATTTTTAAAGTATAGCACATGCCTACCAGCAAAATCTTGTACTACTTCATGTTCCCCTCTATCCTCTAATACTTTGGTTTCAAACTCAGGATAAAAGGAAGCCTCACACCATCCCAGTCCAGTTAAGGAGTGTTTCCCCTGTGGGTCAAAACCAAATAATTTGTTTATATCATCTCCATCTTTGATATGCCCCTCACTTTTCCATCTTTCCATAGAGTAAAAGCCAAACTCCTTTTGATAAATTCCTGCGTTAGGCTTCATATCATAAAAATCGCGCATTTTCTGTGCCCCGATGCTCATTTTTTCTCTAGGCACCATTGAATGAATTCCGTCTGAAATCATAGTTACATCTCCTAACAAATATTATTATCCCTTAACTGAGCCTATCATTATACCCGAAGTGAAATATTTTTGAGCAAATGGATATACTAGCAATATTGGAACTGTTGCTACAACCATTGTCGCAAGTGATAACGATGTAGTGCTGACATTTGATGCACTAACACTGACATCGCCCAGCTCCGAGGCAAGGTTTTCAAGTGCTTCTTGTGAACGAATTAACTTTACAAACAAAAATGATAATGTCGTCAGTTTTTCGTCTTTTACATATAGCATATTATCCTGCCACGCATTCCAGTGATTTACTGCAACAAATAAGCTAACTGCTGCAATAACTGGTTTTGATAATGGCATAACTATACTTCTGAATATCTTAAATTCACTTGCTCCATCAAGTTTTGCAGACTCCATTAATGCTAATGGAATTCCTTTAAAGAAGGATATGAAAACCAGTGCATAAAATGCGTTAAACATCCACAAAACGATATATACCATAAAGTTATCAAGCAGTTTTAAATCTCTTTCAACTAAATAAGTTGGAATAATTCCGCCATTAAAGTACATGGATATAAGGACTAACACCATGTAAAATTTTCTAAACTTTATCTCAGGTCTACTAACTGCATATGAAAACATCGCTGTTACCAATAATGTTGTGAGTACTCCCAAAATTGCTCTTAGCACTGTTACTCCATACGCTAGCCATACTTCTCCATCGGAAAATACTTTTTGGTAATTCCCTAATGTAAATTTCCTAGGCCAGAAATATATGCCACCCATTTGAGCATCTCTGCCCTCGTTAAATGATAACACTACTGCATTCCAAAAAGGAAAGACAGTCGCTACGACCACTATAGCTAGTACGAAGTAAATAATAATATCTACTACCCCAAATTTTTGCCAAGGGTCAACATTTTTTATTTTCATACATACCACCTACTCTTAAAAGAAACTTTCGCCGGTTAACTTTTTGCTAATCGCATTAGTTGTAACCAACAATGTTGCAGATACGACTGATTGCAATAATCCTATCGCAGTAGCATAATCAAACCTTGCCTGAGATATCCCGATATCCAAAACATATGTATCGATTATTTCAGATGTGGCATAGTTTAGCGTATTCCCTAATGTATATGATATATCAAAATTGGAACCACCTTTTAACAAATTACCTACGTTCATGATTAGCAGTATCATTATTGTCGGCAAAATAGCTGGGACTGTTACATTCCACATTCGTCTAAATCTACCAGCTCCATCAATTACAGAAGCTTCTACTACCTCTTTGTCAACACCGGTAATCGCTGCTAAATATATGATAGAAGAGTATCCCACATTTTTCCATATATCAAGGAATATTGACACTCCCCAAAACGCGTCTTCTTCACCAAGGAAAAAATAAGGCTCTTCTATAAATCCTAGGGAAACAAGCCCCGCATTAATAAAACCACTTGGAGCTAACCATTCCGTAGCCATCAAAGCGATAACTGCCCACGATAAAAAATACGGAAAATAACTAACTGTTTGCACGAATTTTTTATATGGCGCATGTGTCACTTCATGTAATAATAATGCAAATACAATTGGAATAGGGAATATGCCAAATGCTTTTAAAAACGATAGTCCCAATGTATTCCATATAACAGGGTAAATATTAGGATCAGTAAATATCGCCTCAAAATGTTTTAGTCCTACAAATGGACTTTCCCACATTCCCAGAGCAAACTTAAAATCTTTAAAAGCTAACTGCAAGCCTGCTAATGGTAAAAACGAAAATAATATCATGCATATAAGTGCAGGTAAAACCATTAAATGCAAATCAATTTGTGCTAAAAAGCCTTTTATTCCTCTATTTTTTGATTGGTGAGAGTTTGAGTTTTTTTGTTTACTCAAGATAAATCTCCTCCTATAATAAATATCATACGCTAAAAACAAATACGATTTTTCTTAAAAATAGTGCTGAGCAAATACCCTCTGCTCAGCACTTTAACAGATTTAATTAGCTAATGAGTCCAACAGATGCCCAATGTTCAGCTCTTGCTTGATAGTATCCTTCAAGTTTATCTACACCTGCAGTTTCCATGTCTGCAATAAACTCAGCATAAGCTTGATCAAATTCATCATCACTATCAGAAGTTACGATTTTTGCAAAACCTTGTGCCCATAAGTCATTAATTTGGTCTTGTAAAATAACTTCATCTGGGTCTGTTAAGATATAAGTTAAGTCAGATGGTCTTTCGTCTTGTTGATGCGGAGTCATAACTTCAAAGTCAGGTAGCATACAAGGGAAGTTGGAATATGTACCTACAGCGCCATATGTTAAAATCCATTGTGATGTAACCCATGAGAAATTGTAGTTATATACGCCTAAATCTTTTTGCAAGACATATTCACCAGCTACTTGTGCATCGATTTTTTCTTGAGTGTCAATAGGACGTCCATCTTCGTCTTGTACCCAAGTTACCCCCTCTACGCCATAACGATGAATGAGTTGCCCTTCTTTTGATTGCAAGAAATCTAGATACTGAATTGCTCTATCTGGATTTTCTGTATCTTTAGATATGAATACACCTTCACTACCTAGAGCATAATAATCATCATGTATTTTCAAATCATCAGAAGATATACCTTCTGGCATAGGGAAATCAATTGTTTTGTAAATTACATCTTGTGTGTTTCCAATACCATCAATTAATGTCCAATAGTATCCTACATGGCTGATAATATTTTGAGCTTGATAAACACCTTTAACTTGGTCTGCTTTATAAGCAAAAATTTCTGGATTTATTAAGCCATCTCTATAAAAGCTATTATAAGCTTTTAGTGCATCTTTATAGTAATCTTCCATAAATACCATTGTCGGTGTGTCGCCATCCCAATGGAAATATGAATTTGTAGCGCCATACATGCGAGAAAGCAAATTCATAAGGCTACTATTACTAGCTGGGTTTTCAGGTACATCATCAAAAATTGGATGAGTAATTTCTGGATGTAATGTTTGAATTTCTTTTATAGCATCTGTCCAGTCATCAAGAGTCACAATTTCTGGATTTCCAATTTCGTTTAGATACTCTTCTTTCACTGTGATACTAACAGGTCCTCTAGTATTAATAATCTGGTCGTCATATTTACTAGGGTCACCATACCATGAAACTATAGTATAAAAATTACCATCAGCTTCTTGGTATACCTTATCCATATCTTGTGGTAGATTATCCCAAAACTGTGGGTAATACTCATCAGCAAGTTGGTTAAGTGGAAGAACAAATCCTTGATCTACCAAAGTGCTTCTAACTGTATCTTTTAGCGGTGAAACAATAAAGTCTGGAAGAGTTTGTCCCGATGTAAGCATTGTGTTAAGCTCAGTATTATCATCGGTGGAAGCATATGTAATGTCCAAGGTAACTCCTGTGAGCTCTGTTATCTTTTGGGAAGAAGGATCTTGTCCCCACTCCCAATCCGGTGGATTCTCAACTTTATTTAAGAAAGCTGTGAGTGTAATCGGTGAGTTATCCGCTTCTCCCGGTGTCACTTGTGCATTTCCATTACCATTGTCAGTTGTTCCTTCGTCGCTACCAGCGGTAGGCGAACAAGCTACAAGATTTAATGTAAGAGCTACTAGTAACGCTACTGAAATGAATTTTTTCATGTACTTTCCTCCTAAAATAATATCTCCTAAGATAATAACTTAAATCTAACATTTATCACATAATATACTCTACTATTATTAATACTAAATCGCAATTTTTTGTATTTTTAGTCTAATTTTACGCGTTTTATATCGATAAATTATATCTATTATTATCTTATTTGTCTTAATTATATTGAATTATTTTACTTTTTACTATATACTTATGTTATTATAATGTTTAAATTTGTGAGGTGTTTACTATTAATAATAACAGTTTATTCACAGGAGAAGAACAATTTTTCCATAATTTGCACATATCTCAAGTAGATATTTTATTTTGTGGCCATCAAAAATGCTTGCCAAATCATGCGTATGGACCATATGTTAGACCTTATACTATTATCGTATATATCCATCGGGGCAGTGGTACATTAAAAACTCAAAATACATTATACAAACTTTCAGATGGTTCATCATTTTTTATTTTTGAAGGAGAAGTTACGTTTTATCAAGCAGATAGCAACGACCCATGGGAGTATTCATGGATCGCTTTTCGGAACAAAACCGAATTAAATGATACACATCAACTTTTACTTAAAAATTCAATTTCTGCGTACACACCTGTACACTCAACCCAGGCAAATGGTGTATTAGATCGCTTGTTTACCGAAATCGTTGCTTTCTCTAAAGTTGATAGCGTTGCTACTAATGTAAAAATCACCTCCCTTTTCTTTGATATTATTTACAACTTTTTAACAAACTCAAATTCAACAGACCTTAGATCCGAGATAAGTTTTGACCAAAACAGCCATTTTACACTAGCTATAGAATATATCAAGGCATATTATTACAAAGATATTTCTGTATCATCTATCGCTGAATATCTTGATATTTCGCGAGAGCATTTATACGTAGTTTTTAAAAAGCATTATGGCCTATCTCCCATCAAATTCATAACGCTATACAGACTTCAAATGGCGAGTATCCTACTTCACACGACGCAAAATAGCGTTGCGCAAATTGCAGATTTAACGGGATTTTCTGATTACAACTACTTTACCACCGTATTCCGTAAACATTATGGAATTAGCCCCACTACATATCGTAAGCAAAAAAATTAAGTTTTATTGTGGTAGATTTTTTGCTTCGATTTTTCTTGAGAGATGATTTCATATCTTATATTACAAAAGAGTCATTCCAATTTATGGAATGACTCTTTTGTAATATGCTTCACCTATTTTGTATCACTAGAACATTAAGAAAAGCAAGATAAATAAATTCAACTACACAATTAACTAAAATTTCTAAAATTACTCTCAATCGCCTTTATAAAATAGCTCGCTATTTCCTCCGAGGAATACATTGATGTTGATGTAATCCACCAAGAAGTAGTGGATATAAAGCTCTCAATAAGAAAGTTTAGGAGAAAATCTTTTGGCAAATTAGGATATAAATTGTGAAGATACTCAGAAAAAAGCCCCTCTATATGTTTTCTAAAATAGAATAGAAAAATTTTCCTTCCATCCCCTTTTAAAATATTATTTATATCAATTTTGCTTTGTTTTAAGTGAAACAAAATATGCGATAATTGAAATTCTAGATTTTGCAATGATTTTCCATTATGCGCTAATAAAGTTTGTTCGGGTAATTCTTCGGAAAATATATGATTAAATACTTCAGCGCACAACTTAGTCAAAAGCATATCTTTAGTTTCAAAATGGGCATAAAAGGTACTTCTCCCAATATTAGCTTTATCAATAATTTCTTGAATTGTGATTTTGCTATAATCTTCTACCATAAGCAGCTCATTAAACGCTGTTATGATAGCTATCCTTGTTTTTTGTTGTCTCCTATCCATGCTTTTCTCCTTTTTTCAGTACAATTTTGTATTTTTGTTCATTAAGATATATAATGTGATATTTGATTATTGACACTGCACATTTTAATGAATACAATATTAGATATAGAACATGTTGTTCTGTTATTTTGATATTATCACTCAAAATACATTTTGTCAAGGAGGAAATATTCATGTCACAGTTAATAAAGAAAGCAGAGGATTCTCTCACATATTTACCCTCACTTTGGGTTTCAGGTATATGTATTGTCATTAGCTTAATCGGAGAGTACATTGTTCCATTTTGGAATGATGGAGCTTCAAGTCAACTTCTTGTGAGTTTTGCATGGGTTTCTGTTATTTTGTCAGGCATCCCTTTGCTAATCACAGCAATTAAACGTATTTTAGTTGGGTGGATTTCATCCCCCTTGCTAATATCCATCGCAATGCTTGCTGCTATTTACATAGGCGATTTGTTCGCAGCGGGTGAAGTGGCATTTATCATGGCAATCGGCGCATATCTTGAAGAGCGAACAGTTGAGAAAACCAAAAAGGGAATACATTCATTAATTAGTTTAGTGCCGACAACAGGGCGCAAGATAAAAAAATCTAAAACAGGAGAATTGATTGAGGAAATAGTACAAGCAAAACTCCTAAAAAAAGGTGAAGTGATAAGAGTATTTCCTGGCGAAAGTTTTGCAGCGGACGGCAAAATCATTATAGGTGAAACCTCCGTTGATCAGTCAATTATGACAGGGGAATCATTACCTGTAGATAAAAAAATTGGTGATGAAGTTTATTCAGGTACTATTAATAGATTTGGTTCAGTAGATATTGAAATCACAAAATCATTTGAAAATTCTTCACTGCAAAAAATGGTTAAACTTGTTAATGAAGCCGACAAAAAGAAAGCTCCTATGGAAATCATGGCTGATAAATGGTCACGAATTTTGGTTCCTGTAGCTGTTTTAACTTCAATAATTGCATATCTTTTAACCATGGGAAGTATCGGCCACGAGGAAGCATTAGTTAGGGCTGTTACCATACTTGTAGTATTTTGCCCCTGCGCTTTGGTGCTAGCAACTCCAACTGCTGTTATGGCTGCAATTGGCCAAGCGACAAAATTCGGTATTCTTATTAAATCGGGGGAAGCTTTAGAACGAATGGGTAAAGTTGAAACTATTGCTTTTGATAAGACAGGTACGCTAACAAAAGGGATACTTGTAGTATCCGATGTAATACCTTTTATCATAAGCGAAAATGAACTATTATCTTTTGCTGGTTCAATAGAAAGTCGTTCAGAGCATCCACTAGGCAAAGCAATATTAAGCTATTCAAAGGAAAAAAACGCCAAAATCACCGATCCAAAAAACTTTACTATGACCGTTGGCAAAGGAGTTGTGGGTATTGTTGACGGCAAAAAAATCATCTGTGGGAACGAAAGTTTAGTAAGTCATAATTCCAGAGCTACAATAAATTTCGATGCAAAACAAACTATAAATTCTTTAAGAGATCAAGGCAAAGCGGTAATTATTGTGGCAGATGAAAATGATATAATAGGTATTTTATCACTTTCAGATGTTATCAAAACGACATCACAAGAAGCTATTTCAAAGTTGCAGGAAGCTGGAATTAACAAGACAATACTACTTACTGGTGACAATGAGAAAACAGCAAATTATGTAGCAAAAAATGTGGGCATTACCAATATTCGAGCATCGTTACTACCTGAAGACAAAGTTAACGAGGTACAAAAGCTAGTGGAAGAAGAAGCCCATATTTGCATGGTGGGTGATGGTGTCAACGATGCACCCGCACTGAAAATTGCTTCTGTTGGGATAGCAATGGGCACAATGGGAAGTGATATTGCAATCGAAGCCTCAGATATCGCCATCATGGGCGATGACATTTCAAAAATCAGCTATATCAAAAGGCTGTCAAATGGAATGGTGAAATCTATAAAGTTTAACATAGTGTTATCGCTTATCATCAATGCTGCTGCAATTTTTTGTTCAACTATGGGACTTTTAAATCCAACTACAGGAGCATTGGTACACAATGTAGGCTCAATTTTGGTCGTAATCAATGCAGGGCGATTGTATAATAAAAAATTCGATTGATAGCATAAATTTTATGATTGCCTTCTATATTTATTAGGCAGGCATGTGCCCGTTTTGTCGGGCACGCCATTTGATTTTATTGCCGTGGGGTAGGAATGCCTCACATGGCAGATTTATATTTCACTGTGTGAAATATGATTTATAACTAGACTTTGTATAAAAAGCGTTTTAGCAATCTTTGATAGCTACAGCTACAAAAGAAACTAGCGTAAACAAAAAGCTCAGATAAACTAATTGGTTTATCTGAGCTTTTTATTTACACATTTAGATTGACTTTCATTTATGCACTGATTTCATTATTTTGTATCAATCACACTAACAACACTTTCCACATATTCTATAACTTTTTCAGGAGCATTTTCGCCATATTCCCCTATAATTTTCACAATAGCAGAACCTACTATAATACCATCAGCTTGATTAGACATCTCCTTGGCTTGCTGTGGTGTTGATATGCCAAATCCAACCGCAACAGGCAGCTCACTCACTTCTCTAACAAGCTTTACCATGGACTTAATGTCTGTTGCAATATTTTGACGCACTCCTGTTACTCCTAAAGAAGATACAAGATAAATAAAGCCACTAGCCTCTTTAGCAATGGATTTAATCCTTTCTCTTGATGTAGGAGCAATAAGTGAAATAAAATCGATTTCATATTTTTCAAAAACTGTGGCAAATTCTTCTTTTTCTTCAAAAGGAATATCTGGTAAAATCACCCCACTCATACCAATTTCTTTGCATCTTTTTGCGAATTTCTCTATCCCATATGAGTAGACAATATTTGCATACGTCATAAAAACTAGTGGCACCGTCACTTTTATTGTAGCCACCATATCAAAAATATTGTCAGTTGTTACATTATTACTCAATGCGCGCATGTTCGCAGATTGTATAACAGGTCCTTCGGCGGTTGGGTCAGAAAAAGGTATCCCAAGCTCTATAATACTAGCACCGGATTTTTCAAGTGAGTATACAAGTTTTTTTGTGGTTTCTAAATTAGGGTCGCCACAAGTGATAAACGGGATAAATGCCTTTTTATTTTTAAATGCATCAGTTATTTTACTCATTCTATTATCTCCTTCCCTTGATATTTAGCAATAGATAGGCAGTCTTTATCGCCTCTGCCTGATAAATTTATTACAACTATATTATCCTTATCCATCATCGGTGCTATTTTCATTGCATGTGCTATTGCATGTGCACTTTCTATAGCAGGAATTATCCCCTCGGTTTTTGATAAATATTCAAACGCTTTAACTGCCTCATCATCAGTAACCGATACATATTCTGCACGTCCAATATCATGTAAATTTGCATGTTCAGGTCCAATCCCAGGGTAATCAAGCCCAGCGGAAATCGAGTATACTGGTGCAATTTGTCCATATTCATCCTGGCAAAAATAACTTTTCATGCCATGAAAAACTCCCAGCTTCCCTGTAGCTATTGTCGCTGCAGTATCAGCAGTATTAACACCTCTACCCGCTGCTTCACAACCTATAAGTCTAACATGCTCATCTTCAATAAAGTTGTAAAACGCCCCAATCGCGTTTGACCCTCCACCGATACACGCAATAACTGCTGTAGGTAGTTTACCTTCTTTTTCAAGGCATTGCTCCTTAATTTCTTTTGAAATTACAGTTTGAAAATCTCTAACAATTGTCGGGAAAGGGTGTGGCCCCATAACCGAGCCTAAGACATAATGTGTGTCAGAAATTCTAGAGGTCCACTCTCGCATAGTTTCAGAAACTGCATCTTTTAGTGTTGCTGTACCGCTTGTTACAGGATTAACTTTTGCTCCTAGCAGCTCCATTTTATATACGTTTAGCGACTGTCTTTCGCAGTCTTCTTTACCCATGAAAATCTCACATTCCATGCCAAAAAGCGCAGCCGCAGTAGCGGTTGCAACACCGTGTTGACCTGCACCTGTCTCTGCTATAATCCTTGTTTTCCCCATTTTATGCGCTAAAAGAACTTGGCCTAGAACGTTGATGATTTTGTGTGCTCCAGTATGGTTTAAATCTTCACGTTTTAAATATATTTTTGCTCCACCCAAATCTTTTGTCATGTTTTTGGCATAATACAACCTAGATGGTCTGCCAGCGTATTCGTTAAATAATTCTGCAAGTTCTTTATTAAAATCATGGTCATTTTTATAAAAAACATATGCCTTTTCAAGCTCAATCACCGCATTCATTAAAGTTTCAGGTATATACTGCCCTCCATGAACACCAAATTTTGAATTACCCATTGCTATATCTCCTTACCAAATCTATAATCTCTTTTATTTTCGCAAAATCTTTTTTCTTATTTGTTTCTACGCAACTGCTTAAATCTAATATATATGGATCAAATTTATCTATTGCACTTTTTATATTTTCAAAATTTAATCCACCAGCTAAAATAAATCTTTCCTCAAAATTTTCTATCATACTCCAATCAAAAACTTCGCCTGTGCCATAGCCATTATCAAGCAAAATTTTAT
>CAYJII010000047.1:0-12856 GCA_964370225.1 uncultured Oscillospiraceae bacterium
AACTGGGGGTGAAGGTGTTGCAGACCTCTGCCTTACCACTTGGCTATGGCGCCGTATTGGAGCGGATTACGAGGCTCGAACTCGCTACCTCCACCTTGGCAAGGTGGCGCTCTACCAGATGAGCTAAATCCGCATAATCACTAAGAGATATGGTGGGAACAACAGGGCTCGAACCTGTGACCCTCTGCTTGTAAGGCAGATGCTCTCCCAGCTGAGCTATGCTCCCATCAAATGGTGTCAGCTGATGCCGACAAAGTATATTTTACCAAAAACAAAGCCATTTGTCAAGTAAAATATGAAAGAAATTTTCATGTTTTTTTTACAAAATTTTTAGTTAAATCTACAGATGGAAAATTAAAACAGGAAGACATATATGTCTTCCTGTAATATTTTCTAAAATTGCGTAAAATTACGCATTTTCTTCGACAAATTTAACTATGTCGCCAACTGTGTTTACTTTTTCAACTTGATCGTCAGGAATTTCTACATCAAATTCTTCTTCGATTGACATAACTAGGTCAACAACGTCAAGTGAATCTGCGCCTAAATCATCAGTTATAGATGAAGTCATTGTAACTTTGTCCTCTTCTAAATCCAATTGATCACAAATAATTTCTCTAACTTTTTCAAAACTCATATTAATAGCCTCCTAATTTTATTATTTGTATATATCATAATGGTTTCCCATATAATATCCACTATTCTGAAAATTGTCCAATCTTTCTGAATTTATTATATCTATTATCGAGCAAATTTTCAATTGTGTGTTTTGACAAAATTTTTACATTTTTTTGTAAGAATTCTGAAATTTTCTCTGCAGTGTACTCTAAATTATTATGAACACCACCTGCAGCCTCTGGAATTATCTCTTCTGCAATTTCAAGCTCAACCAAGTCTTCTGCGGTAATTTTCAATATATTTGCAGCTTGTTCTTCCTTCGAAGCATCCTTCCACAGTATGCTTGCAAAGCCTCTCGGCGAAATCACGGAATATATCGCATTTTCTAGCATTCCTAATACATCACATACTCCAAGCGCCAAAGCTCCACCGCTTCCGCCTTCGCCCAGCACCACCGTAATAATCGGTACTTTAACTAAGCTCAGCTCCATTAAATTTTTCGCAATAGCCTCACCTTGTCCACGCTCTTCTGCTCCAATTCCGCAAAATGCGCCTGGTGTGTCTACAAAAAATATTATTGGTCGGTTAAATTTTTCAGCTTGTTTTGCAAGTCTTAGCGCTTTTCTATACCCTTCTGGATGAGGCATAGCAAAATTAGCTTTTTTATTTTCATCTAGGTTTCTACCCTTAACATGCCCTATAACGGTAACAGGAACTCCTTTTAAAAAGGCAACTCCCCCGATAATCGAGCTGTCATCCCCATATAATCTGTCGCCATGCATTTCGTAAAAATTATCGAAAATTAGCGGTATGTAGTCATTGACCGTCGGGCGGTCTTTATGTCTGATTATTTGCAGTTTAGCATATGCATTACTCATCGTTTAGACCTCCTCAACTTCATTATCAGCGCAACCATGTAATCTCAACAATTTGGAAACTGTGCGCCTTAGATTATTACGGCTAACTATCATGTCAATAAAACCGTGTTCTAACAAAAATTCTGCTGATTGGAAGTCGTCTGGCAAACGTTGTTTTATCGTCCCCTCGATAACACGTCTTCCCGCAAAGCCTACTAGCACTTTTGGCTCAGCTAAGATAATATCACCCAGTGAAGCAAAAGACGCCGTAACGCCCCCTGTAGTTGGGTCTGTGAGCACTGTGATATAAAGCAGTCCTTTTTGGTTATGTCTTGCTACAGCAGCAGAGGTTTTAGCCATTTGCATTAGGGACACAATCCCCTCTTGCATTCTCGCCCCACCAGACGCTGTAAACAGCAATATCGGCAGTTTGTGCTCTGTCGCATACTCAAATGCTCTTGTAATTTTTTCACCAACAACGCTACCCATGGACGCCATCATAAAATGTGAATCCATAATTCCGATAACGCAGTCTTTTTTCTTGATTTTACAGCGGCCAGTAACTACCGCCTCAGTCAAACCAGTTTTCTTTTGCATTTGTGCTATTTTTTCCTCATAGTCTTTGAAACTAATCGGATTTTGACTTTGCATATCCGCATCAAACTCTACAAAGCTACCATCATCTGCTGTAATTTTTAGCCTCTCAAACGCAGTCAACCTTGAATGGTATCCACATTCCGAACACACCTTTGTTGTGCCCATAAAATCCTCCATGAACATTACATGGGAGCATCTAGGGCATTTAAACAACAAATCCGTCGGTATATTTACTTTTTTCTTTTTTTCGCCACTTGTGTCGGCATCAAATCTAGTTTTTACCGTCTTAAATAAATCAACTAGCAAAATTAACACTCCTTAATTCAATATACAGTTAAAACAATTCTGTTTTTCTCTCCAAAAATCCAATGTCAGTATTGCCACTAGCATAATCCTCATCGCGTAAAATCGATAGTTGGAAGTCTATGTTTGTGTCAACCCCTTGAACTAAAAATTCTGCTAGCGCCCACTTCATTTTTCTGATAGCAGTATCTCTATCAGCGGCATATACGATAAGTTTTGCTATCATGCTATCGTAATGAGGTGGTATCGTGTACCCTTGATACACAGCCGAATCTATTCTTACACCAGGTCCACCCGGTAGATGTAATGCGTCGATTGTACCTGGAGACGGTCTAAAGTTAAATTGTGGGTTCTCTGCGTTAATTCTGCACTCGATTGCATGCCCTGTAATTTTAACTTCATCTTGCCCAAAGCTAATTTCTTCGCCCGATGCTATAAGTAGTTGTTGTTTTACCAAGTCAACCCCCGTAACAAGCTCTGTAACAGGATGCTCAACTTGAATTCTTGTATTCATTTCCATGAAATAGAAATTGTCGTCTTTATCAAGTAAAAACTCGATTGTGCCCGCATTTTCATATCCGCAAGCATGAGCCGCCGCTACTGCTGCTGCACCCATTTTTTCACGCAGCTCAGGTTTCATAACTGGGCATGGTGATTCTTCAATAAGTTTTTGGTTTCTTCTTTGGATTGAGCAGTCTCTCTCCCCTAAATGAATCGCGTTGCCGTGTGAGTCTGCTAAAATTTGCACCTCTACATGACGTGGATTAACTATAAACTTCTCGATATACACGCCTGCATTGCCAAAAAAAGCTAATGCTTCTGTGGATGCTGCTGTTACTGCGCTCTCGAGCTCACTTTCGTTTGAAACCATGCGAATACCGCGTCCACCACCGCCAGCTGATGCTTTAACCATAACAGGATAACCGATTTGACTTGCAATCTCTCTTGCAAGTGCGATGTCGTTTACTTCCCCATCAGAACCAGGTATAATCGGAACTCCAGCATTTTTCATAGTAGTCTTTGCCATGGATTTGTCGCCCATCATTTCAATGGATTCCGCTTTCGGTCCAATGAATTTTACTCCGCACTTTTCACAAGTTTTTGCAAAATGTGCATTTTCTGATAAGAAACCAAACCCAGGATGAACTGCATCTGCGCCTGTAATGTCGCATGCAGCTAAAATTGCTTTTATATTAAGGTAGCTGTCCTTTGTTGGTGCAGGTCCAATACAAATCGCCTCATCCGCTAATTTTGTATGCAGTGCATCTTTGTCAGCGGTGGAGTAAACAGCTACAGTGCGAATTCCAAGTTCACGGCATGAACGAATAATTCTAACTGCAATTTCGCCCCTGTTTGCCACTAAAACTTTGTTAAACATAATAAAATGCTCCTTGTTTATGAAATAAGAACAGGAGCATTTTATTCGTTTGAGCTCACCCAAATGGTGCGCAGAAATAAATTTTAGCCTGTTATACAAGCTATGCTCCGTGTTCATTTTGATTAATATAAAATTATTTCGCTATTGCAAAAGTAAGTTCAGCCGTTACGACTCTTTTGTCGCCAACGTATGCTGTAGCTTTACCCACTCCAATTCTGCCTCTATTTTTGATGATTTCGCATTCAAGCACAATTGTGTCGCCAGGTTTTACTTCCCCTCTGAATTTCGCTTTGTCAATACCAGCGAAAAATGCAATTTTGCCCTTATTTTCCTCTAAGGATAAAATCGCAACTGCACCAGTTTGTGCAAGCATCTCGATAGTTAGCACACCAGGTTGAACAGGGTGATCGGGGAAATGGCCTCTAAACCAGTCTTCGTCGGGTTTAAGATATTTTGTAGCTTTTGCTTTAACGCCAGCTTCAAGTTCCAAAACTTCGTCTATTAACAAAAATGGGTCTCTATGAGGAATAATTTCTTTGATTTGCTCTAAGTTTAGTACTGCCATATCTCTTACTCCTAACCTATAATCATAATCTCTTGATCAAATTCTACTGATTGTGCGTTTTCAGCAATGATTTCTAGCACTGTGCCATCAAACTCGCTTTGCACTTCGTTCATAAGCTTCATTGACTCAATGATGAATAATACATCGCCTTTTTTAACGCTTTGTCCCACTTTAACAAAAGCATCTTTATCTGGAGATGGTGAAGCGTAAAATGTTCCCACTATCGGAGATTTTACGATATTTCCGCTCGCTTTTTGTTTTGCTGGTGCAACTTCTGCTACAGGCATTTCTGTTGTAGCTGGGATAGTCATCGGAGTAGCAGCTACTACTGTTTCAGCAGCACTCACCACTTGAACTTTTTCTTTTTTCGCTTCAATTTTTAGCTTAAAGCCTTCGTTTTCAATACAAAGTGCGCCCAAATCGTTTTGAGCCATTTTGTCCATAAGACCTTTAATTTCATCAACTGATATTTTCATCGAGATTTTTTCTCCTTTAAATTATAATATATTACTTATGTTTAATCTATTTATATTTCTTAATACACAATGTCGCATTATGTCCACCAAAGCCAAGCGAGTTTGTAAGTGCTACTTCAATCTCTTCATTTAGTGGTCCATTAGTCATATTATTTAAATCACAATCAGGGTCTGCTTCTTTTGTACCGATTGTTTTTGGTACAAATCCTTCGTTCAAAGCTTTTGCACATACTATAGCTTCAACAGCCCCAGCTGCACCAAGCAAATGTCCTGTCATAGATTTAGTTGAGTTAACATACACATTCTTAGCATGTTCACCCAATGCTTTTTTAATTGCGATTGTTTCGTACTTATCATTTAGCGGAGTTGATGTGCCATGCGTATTGATATAATCCACATCCTCTGCTTTTAAGCCAGCTTCTGTAAATGCTAGTTCCATACCTTTTGCAGCACCTTCACCATTAGGGTCTGGGCTTGTTATGTGATAAGCATCACCTGTTGCGCCATATCCCACGATTTCAGCGTAAATTTTAGCACCACGTGCTTTTGCATGCTCAAGTTCCTCAAGCATAAGAATACCTGCTCCCTCGCCCATTACAAAGCCATCACGGTTTGCATCAAACGGAATAGATGCGTAATCAGGATTAGTGCTTACGCTAAGAGCTTTCATGTTATGGAAGCCCCAAACCGCAAACTCAGTAACAGTCGCTTCTGCGCCACCAGTCACACATGCATCAAGATATCCATGTTTGATTTGTCTGAATGCTTCACCTATTGCATGAGTGGACGAAGCACATGCGCTTACTGGGGAGTAATTAGCTCCTTTAAATCCGTACTTCATCGCAATTGTGCCTGCTGCTATATTCGTAATCATCATTGGAATGTAGAAAACAGAAACACGTTTTCCACCTTTTTCCATGAATTTTGAATGCTCTTCTTCGGTTGAGTGAAAACCGCCGATACCACTACCAACAATAACCCCTACTTTAAAAGGGTCAACTGATTCTGCGCTGAGATTCGCATCTTCCATAGCTTGTCTAGCCGCTTCAACAGCGTATTGACAATATAAGTCAGTTCTGCGAAGCTCTTTTTTCTCCATAGCAAGCAGTGGGTTAAAATCTTTAACTTGAGCCGCTAATTTAACCTCACAATTGGAAGTATCCCAATCTGTTATTAAATCAAATCCATGTCTACCGTTTTTGATACTATCCCAAAAATCAGCTACATTATTTCCTATTGGGGTAACTGCCCCCATACCTGTTATAACTACTCTTTTCATATACTACACGGGTTTTGTCCCTTACTCCTTTCAGTCAAACGCCATCAAAAGCTTAAACTACATTACCATACCGCCATCGATTACGATGACCTGTCCTGATATGAAATCTGCTCCTTCTGATGCTAAAAATGAAACTGTTGCTGCTACTTCTTCTGGTTTGCCAAAACGCCTTAATGCGATTGAATTTATCGCCGCATCTTTAACTTTTTCATCAAGAACATCTGTCATAGGAGTTTTGATAAAACCTGGAGCTATAGCATTAACTGTGATATTTCTAGGACCTAATTCTTTTGCCGCAGTCAAAGTCATGCCGATAAGACCAGCTTTGCTCGCAGAATAATTAAATTGGCCCGGATTTCCATAAAGTCCCGCTACTGAGGATACATTGATTATTTTCCCTGATTTTTGCTTAATCATAACTCCACTTACATGTCTTGTCATGTTAAACACTGATTTATAGTTTACATTTGTAACTATATCAAATTGCTCTTCACTCATTCTTGCAAGTAGACCGTCTTTTGTTATTCCGGCATTATTTACTAGCACGTCAATAGTAGTAAATGTTTCTTTAACTTTTGCTACCATTTCTTTACATTCATCAAAAGAAGATACATCAGCAATAAAACATTCCGCTTTAACGCCATAACTTTCGCAAGTAGCTTTTGTTGCTAGTCCCCCGTTTTCGATTTCCGCTTGGCTTTTGCAGTTAATTGCAATATTGTATCCGTCTTCTGCTAGTTTTATCGCAATCGCAGCACCTAAGCCTTGTGAAGCTCCAGTTATCAGTACTGTTTTACCCATTATTATCACCTCTTATTTATTATAACTTTCTATTGTTTTCTTGCATCCACTCATCAAATCTTCAATGATGTCTTTGCAGCTTTCTTTTTTAGTTACCATTCCAGAAATTTGCCCCGCCATAAAGCTTCCCTCAGTCAAATCTCCGTCAACTGCTGCTTTTCTTAGCGAACCAACTGACATTTCCTCAAACTCATTCGGATCAATGCCGTCTTTTTCCATCTCGATTAATTTTTTAGTGAATTTATTTTTCACAGAGCGCACTGGATGACCTGTAAATTGTCCTGTCACCGCTGAGTCTGTGTCTTTTGATTTTATTACTAAATCTTTATAGTTTTCGTGAATTGTACATTCGTCTGCAACCAAAAATCTTGTGCCTACTTGAATTCCATCGGCACCAAGCATCATAACTGCCGCTACTCCTCTACCGTCAGCAATACCACCAGCTGCAATAACTGGTATTTCTACTGCATCAACGATTTGTGGAATTAAACACATAGTTGTAATTGAGCCGATATGTCCACCCGCTTCACAACCTTCCGCTACTACTGCGTCAGCTCCTGCTCTTTCCATTCTTTTTGCAAGCGCAACACTTGGTACTACAGGGATAACTTTTATTCCCACTTCTTGCATTGGCTTGATGTATTTACTTGGATTTCCAGCACCTGTTGTAACAACAGCTACTTTTTCTTCGATACATAGATTGATTAAATCCTCAGCAAATGGGCTCATTAGCATAATATTTACACCAAATGGCTTATCTGTAAGCTCTTTAGCTTTTTTAATTTCAGCTCTAATTACATCTGCAGGTGCGCCACCTCCAGCAATTAAGCCTAAGCCTCCTGCATTGGATACAGCAGCAGCTAAGTTAGCATTTGCAACCCATGCCATGCCACCTTGGATTACTGGATATTCTATCCCCAAAAGTTTTGTTAATCTATTTTCCATTTTTTCTTCCTCCAATTATACGAATAGCTTTAATATCATTAATACTCAAATAATACAGCACCATATGTCAGTCCAGCCCCAAAACCTACTAAACACACTTTGCTCCCTTTGTTCACGCGACCTTCTTCAACTGCTTGCGCAAATGCAATCGGGATACTCGCACTCGATGTATTTCCGTAATCAGCAATGTTTACAGCAAATTTATTCTTATCAATTTTTAGCTTTTTCACAGCTGTTTGTACTATCCTAATGTTAGCTTGATGCGGCACTACTATATCTATATCATCTATAGTTAATCCAGATTTTTCAACTACTTTATTTACAGCTAACGGCATTGCACTAGTCGCAAATTTGTAAACTTCTTGTCCATCCATTATAATTACACTATCTTTTGCTTGCTCAATATTTTCGCTTGTCCACTGCATGCTTTCATCTTTAAACACGGAATTATTGGTGGCATTTTTTGCAAATAGCTTATCATCGCCTGAGGTATCACTAGCTAAATACGACGCAAAAGTATTATCCGAATAGGATACTATACACGCTGCAGCTCCATCGCCAAACAATATGCATGTTGAACGGTCTGAGTAATCTGTAATTTTTGATAAAGATTCAGCAGAAATTATCAATACATTTTTAGCGTCACCCAGTTTTAAATATTTATGAGCTATATCCAATGCATAAACAAAGCCTGTGCACGCACAGTTAACATCCATACATGGGGCTGAGGTTATCCCTATTTGCTTTGCTGCAACACACGCCATTGAAGGTGTGTAAAAATCAGGGGTGATTGTCGTAGCTATAACCAAATCAATGTCTTCTGGTTTTATATCAGTTTTCTCGAAAGCATTAAGCGCTGCTTTTACCCCTAATGTTGTAGTCAACTCATCTGCTGCTAGATGTCTTTTAGAAATTCCTGTTCTGCTCATTATCCATTCGTCATTTGTTTCTACTATTTTCTCAAAATCTGCATTTGTCACTTCTTTTGGTGGTGTGTATGTTCCTATTGCCTCAATTTTTATTCCCACTTAATCAGTCCTATCCGCCATAACTGGCTTTTTTAAAGTCCTACAATTATAATTATTAATAAATTTCCCATTGAAAACATTCTAAAAATTTGTTATACTTTTTTACAGGTGTTTTTTGCAAGACAAACAGTAATTTTCAAAAAAAGTTATATTTGTATATTATTGTTATTTATTTCCATAATTTTTTCTTGTAATTATACCTATACCCTTTCTAGTTTAATAAATCAGTTACCTTTTGTCAATGATTATTTGGTAATTTTATTAAAATATTATGTTAATTTTATCGCATTTTGCGTTATTTTTATACAAATAAACTATATTTGGGACAACTTTTTCAATCTAAACAATTTTTATTTATAAGGAGACAATATTATGAGTTCAAAAAACATTTTTCTTTTCTCGGGACAAGGCTCCCAATATCCTTCTATGGGCAAGGAACTTCTAAATTTATACCCAAAGGCTGGAGAAATTTATGACTGTGCTAGCGACATTTTAGGCTTCGATTTAAAAGCAATTTGCTTTGAGTCTGACGAAGCTACTCTCGCACAGACTGAGTACTCACAGCCAGCAATTTTAGCGACTTCTTTAGTTAGCCTATGTGCTTTAAAAGAAAACGGTATAACTTTCGGGGCAGTAGCAGGGCATTCACTCGGTGAATACAGCGCGATGGCAGCAAGCGGTATCGTTAGCCTCGAGGACGCTTTCACAGTAATCAAGCATAGAGCAAGCGCAATGAGCGAATGCGCAAAAAATCAAAAAGGCGCTATGGCAGCAGTTTTGGGTATGAGCGCAGAAGAAATAAGTGAGGTTTGCGCTTCTATTGACGGATATGTTATCCCTGTTAACTACAATTCACCAGCACAAACTGTAATAGCTGGCGAAGAAGACGCAATGATAAAAGCTTGTGAAAAATTTGCTGAGCTCGGTAAAAAATGCATTAAACTTGCTGTAAGTTCCGCCTTTCACTCAAAATTAATGCAACCAGCAGCAGACGAGTTCATTAAATCAATTGCTAGTATTAAATTTAAAGCTCCTACCGTAGAGTTTTACTCAAATGTTACGGGCGCTCGCTTAGAAGATTTCTCTAATATGCCATCATACCTTGCAAATCATCTAGTTTCACCAGTAAAATTTGTCGATGAACTTAACGCTATCAAATCAGCTGGCTATGAAAACTTTATTGAACTAGGTCCAAACAAAGTTATCACAGGACTTGTTAAGAAAACTTTAAAAGGCTCAAACGCATGCAATGTTGAGGATGAAAAAACCCTTAACAAAGCTTTGTCCTCGCTTTCAGCAGAGTAAGAGGTGCTTGCATTGATGAAAAATTACGCTTTATTAGGCTTTCCTCTATCGCACTCCTTATCACCCGAAATTCACAAACTTCTGTTCTCTTTTTCGCAAACCGAGGCGGAGTACACCCTAGCACAAATCCCACCTGAAGAGTTTGCGCAGCGTGCTAACGAATTGTTTAAACTCGATGGCTTTAACATTACGATACCGTATAAACTCGACATAATAGGCATGCTCGACGAGATGTCTGTACAAGCCTTACAATTCAACTCTGTTAATACAGTTGTGTGTGGCGAAAAAAATATTGGGCACAACACCGACGTTTTTGGGTTTGTCAGCGCGATTGAACAAATGGGCACAAGTTTTAAGAATAAAAAAATCCTACTTTTAGGTAGTGGCGGCAGCGCTAATATGATTGCGACACAGGCGGTTATTTCTGATTGTGAGGTAACTATTGCAGTGCGTAAAACCTCACTACACAAAGCAGAAAGCTTAAAAGAGCGCATACTCAGCCTCTTCCCCTCAGCTAAGATTAACACCTGTAGCCTTGATGACAGTATTGGTGCTCACGATATTTTGGTAAATGCAACGCCTGTTGGCATGTATCCAAACACTGATGCTTGTCCTGTTAGCGAAGAAGTTATTGCAAACTGCGAGTACATCTACGATTTGATTTATAATCCACTTAGTACAAAGCTATTAGAAAGCGGCGAAAAGCTAGGTAAGATTTGTTCAAATGGGCTTTCAATGCTCGTTTTACAAGCTATGCATGCACACAAAATTTGGTATGATGCAGATTTTTCAAACGACCAAATCGCTTGTGTAATCGCAGAAATGACGAAGATTTTATTGGATAAGGTGAAGTGATGAAAAATATATTTTTGTGTGGTTTTATGGGTGTTGGCAAGACCTACAAAGGCAAGCGTTTAGCACGTAATTTGCAAATTCCTTTCATTGATTTGGATGAAGAAATAGTCAAACGCGAGAACATGCGCATCCCTGAAATTTTCAGTAAATATGGCGAAGGTGGCTTTAGGGATATCGAAACACGTGTTTTAAATGAGGTTTGCTGTGAAAATAAAGTTTCTGTAATATCTACAGGCGGTGGAGTTTTTACACGTGCAGAAAATGCTGATATCATGCGCAGTCATGGTCAAATCTGCTATTTAAACGCAGATTTTGAACTTTGCTATCGTCGCATTCACGGTGACCAAAACAGACCTATTGCCAGTGAAAAATCAAAATCTGAACTAAAAGAGCTTTTTAATGTGCGCCATATGATTTATTCAAAAAATTCTGATTTTTTAGTTGATGCAAACAAAAGCTCAACTCATGTTGTAGAGCAAATCAAAAATTTTGTTTTAAATAAATAGAAAAAACCCATAAAATCAGTCTACTGATTTTATGGGTTTTTATTTATAGTCCCGGCATGTCGTATTCTTTATTCTCATTGCTTGGGATTTTTTCTACTATATCAAACTTCTTGTCTTTCTCCCAAACATCTGACTTCAGTGAAATTGTAAAGCCGCTGACATTATGTGCACGAGCATTTTCTTGCGAAATTTTCTCACTTGCAAAATTCCCGATTAATCCAGAAATTACGCCCCCGTGACAGAAAATTGCAGCTGCTCTGACATTTTTTGTGCTCATATCCGCCAATACTTCGCCTAAACCTTCGCTAATTCTGACTAAAAAATCATTCCAGTCTTCACTAGCACCAGGTGCTTTAACAATGTCCTTGTTAGCCTTCCAGTTAACAAAATCAGCATCTGTGTCGAGTTTTGTTAATAGCACTTCCGTAAAATCGCCCATATCTAGCTCTTTCATCTTGTCGACAACTATAATTTCCATGCTAGGATAAACCATTTTAGCAGTATCTTTCGCCCTGATTAGTGGAGATGAATATAACAAATCGATACTAGGATAGGCATAGTCAACGATTTTTTGCTCAATCTCCGCTATGCCCTCTTTGCAAAGAGGGACATCGCTTTGACCAGTGTAATATCCCAACCTGTTACCGTCAGTCATGCCATGTCGTATTAAGTGGATAGTGTATGTATTCATTCTTATGCTCCATTCCTCTGTAATTTCAAAAAAGGACTGCTAAAAGCAGTCCTTTAATGTTATAGTTAGCTATAAATTAGTTGATTGAAGAAACAACGCCTGAACCAACTGTACGGCCACCTTCACGTATAGCGAAACGTAGACCTTCTTCGATAGCGATAGGAGTGATTAACTCAACATCGATAGTGATGTTATCGCCAGGCATAGCCATCTCTGTTCCTTCTGGAAGAGTGATAACGCCAGTAACGTCAGTTGTTCTGAAGAAGAATTGTGGTCTGTAGTTGTTGAAGAATGGAGTATGACGGCCACCTTCATCTTTTTTAAGAACGTAGATTTGTCCAGCGAATTTTGTGTGAGGGTCAATTGTTCCTGGTTTAGCAAGAACTTGTCCTCTTTCAACGTCATCTCTTTGAACGCCACGTAGAAGTGCGCCAATGTTGTCGCCTGCTTCAGCGTAATCAAGGATTTTTCTGAACATTTCGATACCTGTAACAACAGTTTTAGCTCTTTCGTCAGTTAGACCTAAGATTTCAACTTCGTCGCCTGAGTTTAGTTGACCTCTTTCAACTCTACCAGTTGCAACTGTTCCACGACCTGTGATTGTGAAAACGTCCTCAACAGGCATTAGGAAAGGAAGGTCAGCTTTTCTTTC
>CAYJII010000048.1:0-8616 GCA_964370225.1 uncultured Oscillospiraceae bacterium
TTTAAAGAGCTTTGGCGGTGAGAAAGACGCAAGGGTGGACATTGGGTGAAATGCATGATATAAATTGTTTATCGCACTGTTTCGCTTCTACTATTTTTTTTATAAACAAATAATTGTCAATTTTTAGATATATCCTCATTACAAGTAAAAACGACAGAAACCATAAACACTCGATTTTCATGACTGAATTTTGCACTGCCACCCAAGCGTTCGGCAATGCTGCATATGCTTTGAATTCCTATGCCACTATGGTTTTCTTTTATGGAAAGATAATTTGCGCCATCTTTTTTTACTATGCCATTAAAGGAATTGTCGCTTGTAATACTTATATACTTTCCTTTACTTAAAATATTAAGAGTAATAAATGGACTATCTTCGCCATAATTAGAAGTAGCGGTAAGTGCATTTTCTAATATATTTCCCAATACCACCGCAACGTCACTAGCCTCAATATCTATCTCAGCAGGAATTTTTGCGTTAACATTAAACTGTATCCCATTGTTTTTTGCAAGAAAATAATAGTGGGATATAATTGCATTTGTAATATTGTGACTACAAAAAGTTGGTGCTATAAGTTCGGGGGAGCTATCTAAATATCTAGATAGATAAGTTTCAAGAGAAGAATAGTCTTTTTGATTTAAATAGCCTTGCATTGCTATTAGATGTGCTCTTAAATCATGCCTTATTTTTTTGGTCGTGTTTAAATCATGTGTCAAATTATTATATTGCAATTGGTTAATTTCCAAATAGTGCTTAGCAGACAATAGTTTTTCATTTGCCTCTCTTGATTTAAATGACAAGTTATAAGCGTAGAAAAATGTAAAATATACAACACAAATCATTATAAACATAGAAACAAAAACAGAGATAAATAAAACGTCTGATAGAGTTTTAACTCCTTCGATAAACATGTACGATGAAATATATAAAAGTAAAAGTGCTATAGAAAGAACAAGAAAAAGAAGCAATTCTTTCTTTTTTAGTTTGTCTGAGATAGCAAAAAAGTACTTATTAAGCAAATGTAAAAGCGGGACAATACAAGCTATTGAAATCAAGAGAAAAGGCAAAACTTCTGATAACTCATATTGAACTAATAGGTGTACATCAGGGTTATAAATAAATGAATAAAACATCATATTATAGAACGCAGAAAGAAAAAATGCTAACGTAGTGGTTAATATTATTACAAATAACTTAATCAAATAATGTGATTTCACCATAACGAAATACCAAATCACACAGATCACTAACGTAATAGAAAAGACAATATCAATTAAATATACTAGCTGGTAATCACCAAGCAATTCAAATGAACGATTATACACCGCTATTGATGCAACTGAAAAAATCCCACTAACAGCTACAAGCACAATTGTAGTTGCAATGAGCATTTTTTTATTTGAAATACGAAACTTATTTTTAAAGGGAGCAAGGCATAAGAATGCGAATGGGATTACTTGAAAGAAATGACCCACAAAAAACCTAGAAAACATTATTTTCTCCTCTTGTCAACCTTATCAAGTAATCTTGATACATTGACTTTAAAGTCTTGTACTTATCACGTGCAACGGATATTTGTTCGCCTTTATCTAAAATTACATGATTGTTTGTAATATTATCTATATAATTTAAGTTAACAGTAAAACTGCGTTGTACTCTAAAAAAAACTTCATCGGGAAGTTGTGATGATAGTATCTCCAAAGTTGAGATAAAAGAATGCTTTTTTGTTGTTGTATGAATTTTACAGACTCTATTTTGCACCTCAATATATCTAATACTATTAACGGGAATTTTTGTCATACCTTGTTTATTGCTTAAAACTAAATACCTAGTAGCCTCTTGCATTTTGTTTCCTTTCAGGCATCTTGAGATTGCAGTGTGAAAATCTTCCTTAGCAATCGGGTGCACCAAATAATGAGTAGCCCCAAGCGCAAAAGCTTCTACCGCAAAATCACGACTTTGAGAAACAAATATAATGTCCCCACTTTTTGAAGAAGCATATTCTTGAGCGACAGATACACCGTTTGTATCACCCAAAAAAATATCCATAAAAACAATATCGTATTCGTTATTACTATTTAAAAAAGACATCCCGTTACAAAATGTATGTATATCAAAATCAATTTCTATCTCCTCGCTGAAATCATTTAAGAATTCTTTTAGTTTTTCTCTATGTGATGGTACATCCTCACAAATTGCCACTTTCATTTATCAAACCTCCAAAATCAACCTGGATATCGTAAATACAACACCCATATATATTATACTTATTTTTTCAGATTAATCAAATTAAAAGGCAAGCATACGTGTAAAATGTAGTTGAAATGTTGTAAAATGCATCTTTTTTTATCGAATATTGTGGTATAATTGTTTCTAATATATTAAATATCTTTTAGCTGTTATTAATAAGTAATCTAGTTGTTTTTCAGTGAAAATGCAGACATTTATAGGAGGATGAAACATGGTAAAGAACAAAAAAATCAAAGGAGTTATCAGTCTTATCTTAGCTTTTGGGATAATACTGGGACAAATATCGCTCGGTAACGTACTAGTTGTAAATGCGACTAATACAGTATTACCACAGATTACCGATACTGTTGACGGGCTTACAATTAGAGAGGGTGCGTTTGGGGATACTCATCTGATGTCAAAAGAAGAGTATGAAAGTACGCTAGGTCTTGATTTTGTGCTGCCGTTTAAAGGGTATGAAGTCGGTCTGCCCATTAGACCCGACATAAACGAAAGATATTTTACTATGCCTCAATATCTTATGGATGACTACTACACAACACACCACACACTTTATGTAGACGGCAGACCGATTACATATTTATCTGAAGCGACGAAAGTATTTCAGAGCACTTATCCTGAATTCTTTTCCTTTAATTTATTGGATGAGCTTGACCCGTATGAAAATAATATTCCCACTTGGGAAATAATAAAAGATGATGACCCTACCGGTCAAATTAGAATGAGGGTTACAGCTACTGTATCCTCAAGCTATAAAGGCGGTCATGAGTTTGTAGGGTATTCAATTTTTAATGCAAATGGCCAAGATACAGTTCCAGGTCCTGGTGTTCATGATATGGTGTTTGAGCCAATGTTAAAGGAAGATTTTCAGTTTAGAGTAGCAAATAGCAGTTGGGAACCGAATAAACAAGTTTCTGATATGCATGTTACTTACTATGATGATAGAACACCTGAAATCAAAAACATCGAAAACAGAAACAATTATCTCTTCATTGAATTTAATGAAACGCTGAGATTTAGTAGTGAAGAATATTTTAATCAGTATAAAGATGAGTATAAAGCTACAGTTACATTTGCTGACGATACCACCGCTACTGCTGAATTAGTTGGAATTGAAAGCGATGATAAAACTATAGTTATGCTCATTGATATGAATGGTAAATACCACGAAAACGAGAATTCAACTTTAAAAGAAATTAATTTCGGCTATGACGCTCCTGACGTGTATGGCAGTTATTATCACGATTATTATGCACTTAGTACTACTGGGGATTTTATTGAAGATGATACTTACAACGGCCTCACAAAGCTATCTAATAGCACATTAGGATTATTTGGATTGACGGCTAATGCATATTACCCCTTTAGTGATTATACAGGAAACTTAGTAAAATCTTACACAATAACAGAACACGATATAAACTTGATTAGCACTTCTCCTATAACTTCGGTTTTAGAGATTGAATCAAGTATGTCTAATACCGAAAACGAAAAACCTTCGAATGAATGGGCGGCAGATATCTCCCGTGAAGATTTATTTGCAGGTATAGGCGATACAATTAAGCTAACAGCAGAAGTTAGAGGGCAAGATAACACGCCTAGATTAATGGAGGTTGCCCCTATAGGTAGCGAAAATCTATCAGGTTTAGCGATGAAATTAAATGTTAAAGATAAATCCGGCAATAATATATTTCTTCCTGTAGAGAGTGTGAGTAACACCATACAACAAGCAAACCACGAATCGACAGGTTTACTTGTGTTTGAAACTCTCACGATAGAAGAAGGAATGTACATAGACGGTGATGACTATGTAAAAGCGCTTGAATTAGTAGTGCAAGATGTAGACGGCTCAACTGGTGTATATGATATTTACGGCAACCCGATTACTACTCATGATGTACAAACTTTAGTTCCAAAGCAAAAAGCATATATTGATGCCGACATACCTACAATAGATTTGAGTGTAACAGGTTCAGGCGATGAAAGGTCTTTGATATTAACGGTCAAAGATGGAGAAGATGGCGATTTAGTTTCGGGCTTGCAAGAGCAAGTAGCCACAATTAGCTTATACGCAAATGCATATGATGGCGATATTAAACAAAATTTAGAATACGAATATTCTATTGATGGCGGAAAAAGCTATCAAACGGCAACGCTTGCGGAAAATGGGGAAAACTCTACTGCAATTACTATAAATATGGTGGAGTTACTTTCAAATACAAGTACCATACAAATTCGTTTGCCAGATGAAACAGGAATGCCCAATTTAGCATTAGCAGATGTTTTTGCAAGAGTGACAGTAACGGACGTTGCTAGCAATACAAAAGAATATAACGAAGAAATTTTGGAAATTGATATTGACAGGGCTAAACCAACGATAACTCTCCAAAATGTCAGCACTGAATATGAGGATGGAGGCGCACTTGTAACCGCTACTCTTGAAGTTTGGGACTCAAGCCAAATAACAGAGGCTACATATCAGTTTTCGGATGAAGCTAGCCCTACAAATGTACCTGTTATCGATAATATTATTACGATAAAAAGCACAATAACTGCAGGTGAAGATTTCGACGAAACACTTACAGTTATAGTGACAGATGCTAAAGGCAACAAAACTACATTAAATGAGCCTATTAAAGTGGATATAACCACAGCAAATGCAAATTACTCAGTGAGTGGAAATTTCTTAATACCAAATCAAATGCCACAACTTTTTGTCGGTTCTCCCACGGAAAAAGACGACGGGACTGCGGCGTATACAAAAGTTACTTTAACCGATAAAAACGGGACTCAATACACAAGAATATACAGCAGTGAAACTACAGAAGCAATGGGGAGCATATTTGATTTCACTAGCGGTATTTGGCATACAGTTGCTGACGATGGCTCTGTTTACACTACGTACGGCCCTATTGACATGAATAGCTTAAGTAGTGAAACATTATACGGTATTATCGGCGTTACACTCGAAAGCTCATTTGAAGATATAACTCCTGCTGTTGACGCCTCTTTGCCAAGCACGGATGCAAGCACAGGGTATAATAAGGTTGATATAGGCTCAGTATATTATGCGCCAAACTTAAAGGCTTATGATATCGAAAATGAGGGTGTATATGACGCTTTAAACGATTTAGTAGTGGAGAATGCAATCCACGATGCATCTTTTGAGGACTATAGAGTTAAGTTTTCTATAAATAATACAGTTTATGATACATTCGGTACTGCTGATATTGACTTCTCAAATAGCTTTGTTATTTTAGAAGGCCCTGACGGTTTGGTAATTAAACAAGCTTTAAGTAACAGCGTAAATCAGAATATTTCACTTCCGAGCTACGATTATTTAACAGGTGAATACTCAGTGTCGGTTAATATAACTCAAAGAAGTGGCGCAGAAAATATTTTTGATTTGGGGAAACTATTTTTAGATAATACTAAAATTGAAATCACGGGAATTCCTCAAATAGAAATAAAGAAAAAAAATGATGCTAGTGAGAGCAATTTACTTAAAGACCCCAGTGGAAATTCTTTGAGCTATTTATACATGCAAATTCCACAAAGTGATTTTGATCAGTTTTACTATGTTGAAGACACTGATAAGTATATAAACATATCGGATATCGGTAGAACTCCAGCAAAATATTACTATGAAACGGATACAAACGGCTACTATGAAGTGTTCTTTGGCGCTAAACACAGTCCAACTATGCTTTCAAACGGAGAAAATATAGGAGAAATAGTTGATCTTCACATTTGGGTTGACGGACATGAAAGTGAAAAATATCAATCTAGCAGAGATGGCAATAAGTATACATTCAAGACGATAGACGGATACTCAGGATATTCTATACCTTTACAGAATATTTTTAGCACTAACTATAACACTCGTGGATTTAATAAGGAAACTAACAATTTAGTATATTATCAATTCAAGCTTGAAAATGGCAATTTATCGCCTGTAAATTCTATTTTATTAGAAGTAGCAAACGAAGATATTGTTGTTTCCGCCGATGTAAATTATGATGTTAACGACAAAATTACTGTTGACTCTACAGAATATATCGAGTCGATAGACGTGAGCCTGTCAAAAGTAAAATCTTTGTTTGGAAGCAATGTTACAGTTACTTCTCATGTTTATGATGAAGATAGTGATACTTTCATAGAAAACCCATATTATGGCGAAAGCTTTACTTTGACAGTGGACGAACACATCAGCAATTCTGTTGCTACGGGGCTATACGTTGACTTTGATGACACGGGAGACTATGGGCAACAAATTCTAAAACTATATTTTACTGCGACGGACGAGTTTGGTAACTCTGCAACAATAATACCGCAAATAGGAAACGAATACCATAGTTTCAATAAAATTAAAGCAAGTGAATATAACTTTGTCCCATACCATTACACTTTAAATGATTTCTACGGATTTGACACAAACTGGACTTTAAAAACCGACGAAAAATACGATGGAAGCTACACATTTGCATGGGAAGATCATATACCATATGCAGATTATGGTAAAGTGGACTTGAGTCCTATAAACTTTGATGAGTCCACCATACAAATGCTTTTGGAAGATGGAACTTATGGACCTGAAGTGCCTTTAGTATTGACTAATCCGCTTCTTAACTCCAATAATGGATACATAAACGGTGAAATGATACCCGAAACTGACCCGTCCACTGACCTAGACGGTGAGTTTGTGGCTCAGTTTGCATATCCTATAGACGCTTCAAAAGTCGGTGAGGTTTATGCAGAAAAAGCACAGGTTAACCTTGTTAGCGTAGCTGGTTACGAAAAAACTATTGAGGTTGCATTAGTAGACCTATATTCATCTGAGAAAAATTACTTATATAAAGACCATATTCTTGCAGATAAATCACAGGATGCAAGTGATGCTAACTTAGCATTAGCAGATACAGACCAAAAAATTTACTTTAACACTTATGCTTTTGTCGATTGGGGAGAACTACTAAACCATTATGTATTACCAACCGACATGAATGCGCATTTTATAGATATAAAAGCGTATGATGCCTATGGTAAAGATCATGTGTTTGATGCAAAAACGACAGAGAATATCGGTGCTCCTACTATTAAGACAATAGTGAATTCACAAGAACAGGACACAGTAAGTCGTGCAGTTACAGGAGATGCTGTGACTTTAGTATTTGAAGATAGCGAGAATTTGACTGTAACTCATGGTACGGAGGACTATCCTGATTATGAAGAAACAATTCAAATTGTTAATAACAATTCAAACAAGGTACAAGTTACGCTAAACTATAACACCATAATTACAGTAACTGATGAAAGTGGCACAAGCTATACATATTCTGTGAATAATTTTGACTTAGACGAAATTAAAGACCAGCAAGATAAGATTATCGTACCTTCTGTAGAATTTACAGACGAAGACGGAGATAAAATTACTTTGGGTGCAGCGCAAGAACTTTCGGGGATTGTTACTGCGCATCTATATTATGCTGACTCAAACGGTAATGTAATAGAGTACCTAGTAGATGAAAACGGTGATGAAATAACACATGTGTTTGATTCCGATGATGTTAACTTTTCTTATGATTACAGTATCGGTGCAGGCGAGTACTTTGACTCATTTGGTGCAACAGGTGAAGATTTTGAATTTAATCTTGCAGACGATTACAATATAACTTTAGTGATTAAAGATGAAACTGCTCCGAGCGTTCAGCTAATAGCTTCGGCTTCTAATGATTTGCAGACTGTAGAAATTAAGAAAGTTTACAATAGCACACCAAATAACCCTGAGAGCTCGCATCCATCGTTACCTGCTACGCCTTCAGGACACACAGAGTACACTGTTATAGATGAATTTATTGCTGATTTAGGGTATGCACCAAAGTTTGTGCTAAATTACGAAATAGCAGATAAACTCCCATCCGCAATCTATATTAAATCGGGGATTATTACTGCGACTCCGTCTGATAATGACTCTGAAGAAGTAGACGGTGTGGTACTAAACACGTTAAACGCAAATATTACTATCAGCAAATCTGCTCAGTTTACAATTTTTGTTGAGGACGATAATGGCAATTTGACGATTATTCCGATAGATATCACTATGACTGACGCACCAATGTTTTCACCGATAATAGAAGAGGTGCAAAGTGCTGATGATGATTATGTAAGAGTCTATGTTAGCGAAAACAATGCTGCTGTAGATAGTATTAGAGTAGTAAGCTTAGGCGCTAAAGTTGAAACTGCACAAGGCGAACATAAAGATAAAGCGTATATTGACATTACTACAAATGGAGATCACTTAATCCAGTATAATTACAACATGAATGGTTTGGTTTACTCCGGGCACACTGTCATTAATATCGACAG
>CAYJII010000048.1:8716-10996 GCA_964370225.1 uncultured Oscillospiraceae bacterium
GGAGGAGTTCCACCTAAATTTGAGCTGACTGCTACTGACGGGACTACAATTATATTCGAGGCTAAAATTGTAGGCAATATAACAAAAGACCTCCCCGACATATCTGTAACTAGCACGCTTTCCGATAACGGAAGATATGAAACCTTAAAATTTACATCTGTAGATGGCACGGAGGTAAGCTTTAAAGAAGCTGGCACAAACGGTATCCAGTTCACAAAAAATATTTATAAAAACGGTGAATATGAGTTTAACTTTACAGATGCTGCAGGTAACACAAGAACGTTAAGTATAACTGTGGACTCAATCGTAACAGACGAGTTGAATCTAACGTTTTCAATGTCGCAATCGGGCGATTTTATCGACAATCCTAATAGCTTTGACATAAATATGGGTGATACTATCTGGGTTAAAGTTGATAGGGACAGCACTGTTACATTAAATGCACAAACTAAAAAGGTGACCGCGAATACCGCAACTAGCTTTGAGATGACAGATAGTAGCGACGGTTATGCACCAACGATGCTTGCGACAGACGCGTATGGAAACGCGGATGCGCACATATTCACAAATGTGACTGTACTAGATGTAATTGCACCAAAAATCATAGTGAAGTCATCGGAAGTTTTTGCAAGACTAGCAGACACTCAAAGCGAAATTGAAGAAACGCTGAAAAACAATGTAATTCTTATCGACAATGCTGATAGCAGTTCGGTGACTTTGGAATACGACTTTATTAAACGCACTACCCCGGGACTTGAAATTGTCACTTATAAAGCGATTGATGCTGCCGGAAATGAAACAACTGCAGAAGTTAAATTATGGTTTGTTTCAAACGAGGAACCTCAGCCTACAGTGGATGGAGTTTTCGTGGAAAGAGGTGGCGTTGTAAGCACACAAGTTGGCGAGCATAAACTCGTAGTTAATATGCCTGAAGAGAACGGAAAAACCGAGATATACTCAGTGCTATTTGAAGAAGGCATTAAAACTGTTGCACAGCTCAAAATAGGCTCAACAGTGCTAAAACACAATGTCAATACAAATAATGCAATAACCCTAGATTTTGATGCCCCAGGTTATTACACTGTTTGCATTAAAACACAGGGAAGAGATTATTATGAGTTCATTGTTTATGTGGAGTGAGTAAAAGTTTGAAAATAAACTTTCAAACGGCAGGTTTTGTGCACTTAAATCTTACGATTTAAATGCACAAAACTATCACAAGACGTTGCACTTTACAAAAAAGGATGGTCAATAAATGAATAAAATACTTAAAAAATCAATTTCAATATTGCTTGTTGCCATAATGATAATGCAGGTAAGCCCACTATTTAACGGGAATGTAGTTTTCGCGGCACAAACGCTAATAAATGAATTGCCCGAAAAAATTGAAATTGATGTTGATGAATACATAAAGCTTTCGGTTTCAAAGGAAAATGGTGGGTTTTTAATAGACACTGGCATTGGTGATAATCTTGAAGCGGAAGACGATAACAAATTCTTATTGTATCCCGATGAATACTACGATACTTCTTACACCTCTTTTAAAATTACAAAAGAAAATGGTTCTGTAAACGAATATATCTTCGGTAGAGAATACGGCTTTTTTGGATTGTCGAGCGAAATGATTTCCACAGAAATTGAAAACGGAAATACCGTAGTGTCTAAGTGGAGACTAGACGATTTGATTTTCACACAAGAGCTTACTGTTTTAAATGAGGCTGATGTATCACATGGTATGGTTGAGATTTCTTATGATGTCGAAAATACTGGAAGCACCAATTACTCAAGCATTGAAACACGTATTCTTTTGGATACTGCTTTGGGATACCAAGATTACGGATATTATGAGCTTCCTACAGGAAAAATGGGAAGCGGTGAAAAATATACCACTGTTGAAAGCGAAATGGTTTTTGATAATACAAACGAAGAAGCCTATAAAAACATGTTTTTCGTTTATGATGATTTAGTAAATCCAAAAGTAAGAGCCTATACTGTAAATGCCAACGTAGGCGATACTACCATTATCCCTACTAAAGTGGCTTTTGGCCATTGGCAAAACTTTTCTACTCAAATATTTGATTTTACCCCACAAGCAGATTTGTATTTTACAAATCCGTATAATTTAGAAAATATGACTGCTGACAGTGCATATGCTTTATATTTTGATATGGGTGAGCTTTCAGCAGGACAATCTTCTGAAATCGCAACAAATTACGGGATATTTTCAAACAGTAATGAAATTGGAAATAATGATGTTATAATCAACTTCTCAAGCACTCC
>CAYJII010000048.1:11096-12669 GCA_964370225.1 uncultured Oscillospiraceae bacterium
AATGCACTAACTCCTGAAATTGTGTACCACGAAATGGAAAGAGATGTTTTCCTTTCGATGGCTGGAACAGGTGCCGTGAAAAACAAAGGTGATTACGACTTAAAGCTTATAAATAAAAGTAATGGCGATGAGTTTATAGTTGCACCTGACAACATCACAGTATTCACAGGAGATAATTCCGTGCAAATTCATTTGGACGAAAAGATGTCAGTCGGCGAATGGGAAATACTTTTTGACTTCCACGATGAATCTGCAAAAGATGTGAGCAGTGGGAACTTGACATTCAGAGTTACCGATGATCCTAAATTTATGCCGAATACATATGGTTTAATCACCATTGAAAGGGACGGAACAGCAGATGCTGACAGAACAAATTATTCTTTAAAAGTATATAAAGACCAAGAAGAATATGAAAAACTGAATACCGATCCGAATAATTTGACTTTGCTTGAATTTAAAGGTTTGTTTACGGTTAAAGAAGGAACAAAGGAAGCCCCAGTCGAACTAGTCGGGACTTCAAATGTTTTACCCGGTGACGTAGTGCAAAATACTATGGTCATAAGCAATAGTTTGGACGTTGAAGACGGTATGATTAAAATCACCGAAAACAGCGGTATTATCAACGTGGATATAGATGCAAAGGTTTATACCACCGGTGCCAGAACGCCAGTGTGGGACGGTGTTTGCGCAATCACAAGTTTTGAAGATGGGCAAGACATGGAGCTTCTTCAATACAACTACGATGGCGAAATCGTTGGTGGCAATGTCGGAGAAGTTGAAAACAGCGTTGCCAACACAAATGCAATCACTTTACTTTGGCCGGGTGCTGCAAGTACTGCTCAAACCATAGGCGGTGTGCTTATGGAGCTGAGATACGGGCAATTCGGGCAAATGGCAACTGAAAGAGGAACGGTCGATGCTGATACCCCAAAAATACCTATTATTGCTTTTGGTGCACAATTATCCCCCGATTTGCTAGTCCCGTCAAGTTACTGGTCGAGCGGAGCGGAAGCGGATAGACTATCTGCAATGGAACAGCAGCAAATGGAGATTGTCAACAATTCGGCAAATCCATATTACGAAGCCAATAAATTAAGGGATATACAGGACAAATATGCAAGCGCACAGAAAAATCACGAAAGCTGGTCAAATGCTGAACTAGGTCTTTATGTTCACGATATACTTTTCAGTGGCGGATTTATAGGATTTAATGTAAGCGTTGAAGTAGGTATCCCAGCTTATGTGGACGGTATGCCTTCGCTTCAAGGGCAACTTAACTTAAAAGTTATAAATAACGAATGGGAGTTTGGCGTACAAGGAAGTGCCGATCTTGCTATTCTTACAATGGAAGGCAGTTTAAGGCTGAAAAGCTATAACGGAATACCGGTTCCCGATGAAGTTTACTTCTTTATAGGAGGCTTTGTGCCAGGTATAAACGTAGAAGGCTTTGGAATATTCTGGATACAAGGAGCAGGAGGTGGATTTAAAGATCTATATTCCACCATCTTCCCAACCTCCAAAATACCACCTTTAACCTTGATGATTACCGGTCAGTTCGGACTTTTCGGTGTTT
>CAYJII010000049.1:0-10313 GCA_964370225.1 uncultured Oscillospiraceae bacterium
GACTTTTTCACTGCTCTATTATCATTAATAAGAGATGTAGTGTCTTACTCTCTACTGGTTTATGTTCTAATAGAAAAAGGAGCAACAGGTGCAGATTTTGTGTTTTACTTTGGCTTAGTAGGTGGTTTTTCTGCATGGCTTAGCGGTATGGTAAATGATTTTTCGACACTTATAAGATATAACTTAGGCTTTTGCGAAATTAGGGAGTTTTTGGATTACCCAAATAAAACTAACAGAGGTAATGGCATAGCCGTGCCTAAAAACAGCTTTTCTATTGAATTCAAAAATGTAAGTTTTAGGTATGAGGGCAGCGAAGAAGACACTATTAATAACCTTAGCTTTAAAATTGAAAAAGGCGAGAAAATTGCGCTTGTTGGAGTTAACGGTGCTGGAAAAACCACGCTTGTTAAGCTTATTTGTGGTTTGTATGAGCCGAATAGTGGTGAGATTTTAATAGACGGAAAGCCGATTAAAGAATACAATATTTATGACTATTACAGGCTTTTCTCTGTAGTTTTTCAAGATATATTCTTAATGCCTCAGTCTGTTAAAAATAATATTGTCGGTGGTGAATTTAACGAGTTTAACAAAGATAAGCTAAATAAAGTTATAGAGCTTGCTGGGCTTAAAACTAAACTTGATAACTTACCAAATGGAATAGAAACAAACCTTGTTAAAACAGTTCACGAAGAGGCAGTAGAGTTCTCTGGTGGAGAAATGCAAAGGCTTGCACTTGCAAGGGCGCTTTATAAAGACGGAAAAGTCTTACTTTTAGACGAGCCTACGGCGGCGCTTGATCCTATAGCCGAGAGCAAAATTTATGAGAGATACAGCGAAATGACAAAGGGTCACACCTCTGTGTTTATCTCTCACAGGCTTGCAAGCACAAGGTTTTGCGACAGAATTTTTATGTTTGAAAAAGGGCAAATCATCGAAGAGGGAACGCACCACAACCTTATGAAAAAAGGTGGAAAATACGCCGAGATGTTTGAGGTGCAAAGCCATTATTATAAAGATAATATTGATGAAAACTCTGATATAGAAGTTTTGGAGGTGGCTGACTATGCGTTTTAAAGAGAGAATAGCCCTGCTTAAAAGAGGTTATAAATTATTACACAAATTAACTCCGCAGTTAATGCCCTCTGTGCTTGTTTCTTCTGCCGTGGGTTCACTGTTACCGTTTGTAAACATTTTTATGTCAGCACAGATTATCACAGCTATTTCAGTAAGCGAGGATTTTAATTATATTTTATTTCTTGCTATATTAACTGCTGTTTTAAATGTGGCTATAAGCTTAATTAACTCTGCTACAAGTAAATGGAGTAGCTATAATGAGTCAAAGTTTTGGACTGTATTTATGAAACCCGTTAATGACAAAATACAATCTCTTGATTATGAGCTTGTTGAGAACACAGATGTTCACTTTGAGGTGGAATATATCAAAAACTTGGCAAATTCTATGGGCGGTGGACTTCCAAGACTATTTTTTGCAGGGCACTGGGCGTTATCCGGATTTTTTAAAGTTGTGTTTTCTATCTCACTGCTCGCCAGTGTATTCACAAGTTATCATACAAAAGATGCAGGTGCGTTTGAGTTTTTATTCTCTCCCATAGCCGCTGTTATTATGGTGGTAATAATTTTGGCGAATATTGTTTTTATTATGTTCGCAGAGATGAGTGCAATGAAAACAATGATGAAACAAAATAGCAATTGGGCTGTACTTAACAGAAAATATATGTACTACCACAACAATCTTTTTAACTATAAAGGTGGAAAAGATGTAAAGCTAAATGAGTTTAATAAGCCTATAGTCAGCGAATTTAAATCAATGATTGGCATGATAGTAAAACTCTCTACTAATATGTTTTTAATCTTTGGCAAAAGAGGTTTAAAAGTAAATACTTCAAACGCTCTTACCTCTGCTTTAATGTATGCTTTTGTGGGAATTAAGGCATTATTCGGTGCTTTTGGCGTGGGTAATATTGTCCAATATGTGGGGTGTTTGACTCAGCTTAACGAGGGTTTATCCATACTAGTCTCACAAATTACATTACTTTTAGGTAATGCTGAACCACTCAAAGTGCAGTACAAATTCTTAGACAAACCAAATGCAAAATACCACGGTACTTTACCGGTAGAAAAAAGAGTTTTTTGCGATAATCCGGATTACGACTACGACGTTGAGTTTAAAAATGTTAGCTTTAAATACCCCGGTACTGATATTTTCGTGCTGAAAAACCTAAACTTAAAACTGCACATAGGCAAAAAGCTTGCAGTAGTTGGTATGAACGGTAGCGGAAAAACAACAATGATAAAACTTTTATGTAGACTTTACGACCCAACCGAGGGCGAGATTACCCTAAATGGCGTGAATATTCAAAAGTACGATTACGACGAGTATATGAGCATTTTTTCGGTGGTCTTCCAAGACTTTAAGCTGTTTTCATTCGGCTTAGGGCAAAATGTAGCTGGTGCTGTTAATTACGACAAAGAGCTTGCGGCAAAATGCTTAGAAGAGGCTGGATTTGGTGACAGACTTAAAGAAATGCCAAAAGCGCTTGATACTTGCCTATACAAAGATTTTGAAGAAGATGGCGTGGAAATCTCAGGCGGTGAAGCGCAAAAAATAGCACTCGCAAGGGCACTTTATAAGAGAGCACCATTCATTATTTTAGACGAGCCAACTGCAGCGCTCGACCCACTCGCTGAATCTGAAATTTACTCGAAATTCAACGAGATTGTTGGAGAAAAAACTACGGTTTATATCAGTCATAGGCTTTCAAGCTGTCGTTTTTGCGATGATATTATAGTCTTTGACGAGGGTAAGATTGTACAAAGAGGAAGCCACGATGAGCTGATTGAGATTGAGGGAGGAAAGTATAATGAGCTTTGGTACGCACAGGCGCAGTATTATACTGAAGAAAGCGCGTGATATCGTAATCAGCTCATCATTTCCAATGCATCTAACCAATATTAAAAAGAAGTATCAAGCACTTATTGCTTGATACTTCTTTAATATTTTATATACACTTACTGTTTATTCATATTGATAAAGTCGGTAATATCTGTAACAGAAGTATAAAGCCTTGGTTCTCCATTTTCATCTTCCGCTACTTTGCCATTTAGATTGTATGTGTGCACTTCCCCAGATTTTATAGTAAACTGTGTTGTAAAATTCATGAGCCCGTTAGAATTTTGCTGCATTTGCTTTGTAAAATATGCCACTATATCCTCACGCTTTTCAGGGTCCATAATGCATAAGCCTTGATTATTGTAAACATCTCTTACTTCTTCTCGTGTATATCCAATCATCTCGAAATAATAATCGTTTGCTTCAACCAGCGTAAAATTCTTATCAAGCTTCGTTACAAGAATACCACTAGGTACAATAGAACTTGCATATTTGATATCGTTAATGCGATTTACTAGAGGGATATATGATCCATCATCGTTCGTATCTTCCATTGATGTGCGATACTTTTCTTCAAACTCACCTATCGACATTGGTTTATCGTAAAAATATCCTTGAATAGCATCACAATTCATGCCTCTGAGAAGCTCTACTTGTTCTATTGTTTCTATTCCCTCTGCAACAACATACATATTTAGATTGTGTGCCATTTTCACAATACTGTCAATAAGCATATCATCTCGTCTAGCATTTTTACTACTTACAAAGAAACTTCTATCCATTTTCAAAGTATCTACTCTAAGATTTGTCAACATGCCAAGCGACGAGTGTCCTGCTCCGAAATCATCGATTGAAATTCTGAAGCCCTCTTTCTGCAAATCTTCAAATACTTGTTCAATTATTTTTTTACTTTCAATTGTAGCGGACTCAGTTAGCTCGATTTCAATATATTTGTGTGGTACCTTATATCTATCTACAGTCTCTACGACCTCACGCACAAAATTATTGTTTTGCAAATTGAGTCTTGAACAGTTGACTGAAATTGGAACAACGCATAATCCATCATCTATCCACTGTCTTAGCGTCATGCAAACCTGCTCTAGTATGTAGTTATCAATCTTGATAATAAATCCGTTTCTCTCAAATAACGGAATAAAATCATTCGGAAAAACCATTTTCCCATCTGCCTCTATCCACCGAACAAGCGCTTCTGCCCCAACAAGCTTATCTCCATCTATGCTAAATTTTGGCTGTAAAAAAGCTTTAAATTCATTGCTATCAAGAGCAGTAGTCATTTTATTTGTGATATCTGCTTCCACTTGCAAAACTTTTTTTAGTTTATCATCATAATCGTAAACTGGCTCCCCTTTTGCTGCCTTTGCCTTATTATGTGCAAGGTTGACTTTACTTATGACTTCTTCAACATCAGTTTCACCTTTTTCAATCTTATATCTTCCCATCTTATATGTGGCAGCATAATCTATCATTTCTGGTAAAACAGTGTCGTAAACTTCTGTCACACTTACTTCAAGTTTATTTAAATCTTCTAAAAATACGCTTTCAGCAAACATTGCAAATTTATCATCGCCAATACGTGAAACTATCAATGACGGCTCATTTATCAAATCTTCGTATTGTTTTATTGTTTGTAAAACTTTATCTCCAGTCTCATAACCAAAAATCTCATTAATTGCTTTAAAATTCTCAATATCAAATACAATTATGGTATATTCCTTATTAGTATTGCTCTTTAACACTGATTCTATATCCATTTTAAATTTTGGCATATTAGGTAAACCTGTTAACTTATCATAATATGCTGCAGTAATTATTTTCTTGTTTGATCGCGCTTGCATAATAGATATATAGATTACTAGCACAATAATTGTCCAATAAATTATTGAACCTACTGTCCAAAAGTAATCTGCTGCTCTTAATATCTCACTACTAATTGATTCGACATGCACATTCATGGCGAGCGCAACATTCGTCAGCTCTATTGGATAATAAACCATGACCTTAGCTACTCCGAAATAATCATAGTAAAATCCACCATTTTGCTTATTATGTATATCACTCTGCGCTTTTATCACATTGTCCATTCCCATTTCTAGTACATCTTCTTCTGGAATGGAAACCGCATCTATATGATTGGCACTTGTAGAAAAAAGCATATTTAAGCTATTATCCACAAAAAAAATATCGCCTTCATAATCTTTGTTTTGCGTTATTGTTTGAAAAAAATCATTTACAGAAACTTCGCTAAATAGGACTGCGGTTGGCTCGTCCCCATTCATTACTGGAATTGCTAAATCAAAAACAATTTCTGAATTATCTAAAGAAATATGTGGGTCTTCCACATAAACTTTATTTTCAAGCGCATGTTTAAAAGAGGGATTATCAGAAAAATCTAAATATTTATTGTCTTTGGAAACGCCACTTCCATCAAGCTCAATATAATATAACTGCTCAAATTCATCTGCTTGTGATTGCGTATTCATAAATTCTACGATATTTTCTTTATCAACATCATTTTTTGCAATAAATTCAGCAAAAATTGTGAGGTCATCCGCTGCTCCTTCTAGTGTATTTGATAATAATATTTGATATTGCAAACCTATTTGATCCATCTCATCGAAAGTTGATTCAATAACTGCTTGATCTGAAACTCCACGCACATAATTAACGAGGAGTCCGATAATAACAATGGCTATGAAAACAACCATTGTTATTGCATGTTTTGAAATAAACTTCTTTGCGTTCATATAACTTCCTCCTACTGCCATAATAATATATTGCAGTTTTAATGTTAATATCAATTGACAAAGCTAATGTCTATTTTACCATATTTTTCAACAAAACACAAGTAATTAACCATATCCATACATTATTTTCAGCATAAAACAATAAATCTCCCAATGTTTGCATATTTGTAGCCCTTCTCTTATCAAGATACATATGGTGCATTTAAATAATTTATATTATTTCACAGATTATATAGAACTTATATCCCACAAATATTCACTTAAATTTACAGTGTCATTACTTAAAACTTCAACACCTTCATTTATAAGCAAATCCTTTTGTAGTTTTGCACCAATTATGCCAAAGGTTCTTGCTAGTTCACCAGTAGAGCGTATTACCCTGTGGCACGGCACTGATGAATCTTCACAAGCAGCCATAGCATATCCAACCACTCTGCTACGTCTAGGGTTTCCCGTTAATAATGCTATTTGCCCATAAGTAGAAACTTTACCTTTCGGTATAGATTTTACAGTATCATATATCAGTTTATACAGTTCACTCATTATTTTATCACCATTCAGTTTATATATTGTGTATTATTATTCTGCTTTTAATTATACAATACAACTAACGCCTTGTCTATCATAACGCTAACTCAATTAGTTTGCTTTACATTACATCAATGTGGCGGTATTTTATTATTAATCTCAGAAATAGTGCAATTATTTTACCAAGCAAGCACTATTGCGCACAAAAGCTCGGACTATCGCATTAGTCCGAGCTTTTAACATCAATTATTTGCTGCTAATCAGTGCAATTAATTTTTCTTTAAATAGATGTGGATTTATCGCTTTTACAACAGTTGCATTATGATCGTCATAGTTCATATCCAGTGCTTCGTAATGTCTATTAGAAGGCGCTACAATTACTTGTCCATAGGCTGCTTTTTCCAATGTGCAGCAATAACAGTTGCATTCTATTGCTTCCACAACAATATCATCCCACAAAGCTACACCCATAGCAACTGCATCAGGTAAATCAACAATATGTCGGCCAGAGCCTCTTTCCAAATTATAACGCAATAATACTGATGTGCAGTCTACTGCAAATTTCCCGATTGCGTTTGCACTCGAAAGCTTTTGCATGTCTTCTTTATTTAAAGCACTCTCCCCTAGGCATAGATCAAACCCAATAATAGTAATTGGTATTTGGCTTTCTAGCAAAATTTTATAGCTTTCAGCGTCGATAAAAACATTAAATTCAGCTACAGGAGTCGCATTTCCTGCACCAAAGCCACCTGTTCCCATTGACCAAATTCTTTTTACTTTTCGCATTGTTTGCGCATCTTTTAATATCGCCAGTGCTATATTGCTAGCAGGGCCTAACATTACAATTTCAATTTTATCATCGCTGTTTTTTATTGTATCAAGTATGTAGTCCACAGCATGGGTATTATTTGCAGTAGTTTTTGGATGGATTAAATCCATATCACCCATTCCATCTTTCCCATGTACGCTCACGGTCTCTTCGCGCTCTTTAAACAGAGGTTTAGCAGCTCCTTTATATACCTCAACGTTTGACGAGCAAATTTCCTTTGTCATCAAAGCATTTTTTGTAGCTTGCTCTACCCCGATATTTCCGCACACAGTCGTAATGCCAAGAACTTCTACTTCATCGCTTAACAGCCCCATCATTAACGCTACAGCATCATCGCTTCCTGTATCTGTATCAATAATAAATTTTCTCATAAACTCCCTCTTTTCTTTCGTTTTTTACTTAGTACTATTCTACTTCATTGTGTATGCTAAGTCAAGGAATTTAACTTTTATTTCGTGCGTAAAAACTTGTTGACAAATCATTGTTTTATATGCTATAATTCAAATACTATTATCATTTTGGAAGGTTTTTTATGAAAGAAAACAAACTTAATCTAACCGAGATATTAAAGCTTGATGCACCTCCAAAGCTCGGTATAACATTGTATGCAGTTTTAGCATTAGCGCTCCCTACAATGTTTGAACAAATCATGGTAACCCTAGTGCAATATATTGACACTGCCATGGTTGGTAGTCTTGGGCCAAATGCTACAGCTGCTGTTGGAGTTACTTCATCTACCCTATGGCTCATAAACGGCATTTTGAGTGCAGCTGCTGTTGGCTTTTCCGTACAGGTAGCACAACAAATCGGTGCTGGAAACCCCAACGAAGCTAAGTCTGTGGTTAGGCAAAGTTTGTCTTTTATACTGATATTTGGCTTGTTTATGGCAGCTGTCGGCGTCATTCTATCCTTCTTTTTGCCGACATGGCTCGGTGCTGATGATGCAGTTAAAGGTGAAGCTACACAATATTTAGCAGTCATGTCTATGGCAGTACCATTTAACTTTTGTATACTGATGCTTAGTGCAATTATTCGTTGTGCCGGGGACTCAAAAACACCTATGCTGCTGAATTTGCTGATAAATCTTATCAATGTTACTTTAAACTTTTTATTTATTTACGAAACTAATACTTATACTATATTCGGGTTTAATATCACAATTTGGGGTGCAGGATTTGGCGTGATGGGTGCTGCTTTAGGTTCAGCGATTTCACTCGCCATAGTCAGTCTGCTTTACCTATACTTAATTTTCTTCAAATACCAAGCTTTGCGCATAAAAATTGGTGAAGATTTCAAACTCAAAAGAGACTGCGTAGCTATTATGCTAAAGCTTGGCATTCCCGTTGCGCTTGAGCGCTCAATGATAAGTATTGCACAGATTGTTATGACATTCTTAATTGCTACAATGGGGACTGTCGCTATCGCCGCAAACCATCTTGCAGTCGTCGCAGAAGCGATAAGTTATCTGCCCGCATTTGGTGTCGCTACTGCTGCAACCGCACTAGTCGGGCAATCTATGGGAGCAAAGCGCGAAGACATGGCGCTCAGATTTGGCAGAGTGGTTTACATACTAGGTGTCATTATCATGTCGCTGGGCGGACTGCTGATTTACATATTTGCTGTACCAATGCTCACATTTTTCACCTCCGACCCTGAGGTTATTGAGCTAGGTGCAAAAATGCTACGAATTGTTGCATTTGCACAACCATTTTTTGGACTGGCAATTTCAATGACAGGCTCATTTAGAGGTGCTGGGGATACAAAAGCTCCTTTTTTCATCGCATTAATCACTATGTGGGGAGTACGCGTGATTCTATCAATTATACTCGCACCACATTTTGGATTAACAGGTATATGGATTGCCATGACAATAGAACTAATAGTGCGTGGTTCACTATTCCTGTTTAGGTTTGAGAGTAGAAAATGGATGTCATTAAAACTTATAAATTAATATAGAATGGAGTATTTATATGAAAAAAGCTTTAATTATTATTGACTATGTTTATGATTTTGTTGCACCAAAAGGAAATTTAACATGTGGTAAGCCAGGTCAAAAAATCGAGAATCACATTGTATCTCTTATCAAAAAGTTTAAGGAAAGTGGAGACTTCATTATTGAAGCATCTGATAACCATGATATTAATGATGAATATAATGTGGAAAAGCCACTCTTCCCTGCGCATTGTTATGATGAACAAGGACAGCGCCTTTATGGTAAAGTTTATGATGAAGTAATGTCTGTGTCAAAACCACAGTATCTAAAAGTAAGCAAAAGCAGATACTCTGCATTTTGTGCGACAGATTTAGACTTGAAGCTTCGCGAAAGAGGCGTAAACGAAGTGCATCTAGTGGGAGTATGCACCGACATATGTGTGCTGCACACTGCGGTAGAGGCATATAACCTTGGATATAAAATAGTAGTGCACAAAGATGGGGTCGCTACTTTTAACCAAGATGCTGGCGCGTTTGCATTAGAGCATATGAAAAATGTTATTGCTGCTACTGTAATATAAACTAAGTATTTCCCGAAAAATAAAAAAGCTATGTGAAATAATTCACATAGCTTTTTTTATTATAATAAATCTATATATTAATTAATATAATAAAGAAGGTAAGTATGCACAAAATCATGTTATTATGCGCTAATAATCGTATCCCCTAACAAAAAACTATACAATTGTACGGGGTATTTTTTACTAAAATGAGCTATTATATTAATATATATAGGTATATTTGCATATTATTGATATTTGTTTTATCTTAATAATAAGCTTTTGCCTAAACCACCCCCAAACCTCTATTGCACCACATATTAACAATCATTTCTAATAATGTCAGAGAAAATTTCGATCGCCATTTTATATGATTGAAACGTCTTATCACGAAAGGAGCAATTATATGATTAACTGTACCCAATGTGGATCTCCAATGACTGAAACTTCTAAATTCTGTGGCAACTGCGGAGCTTCAGCACAACCGCCCCAACCTGAGGCTTTCATCCCACCAACTCCTCCACAACCACCTCAACCTGAGACTTTCATCCCACCAACTCCTCCACAACCGCCCCAACCCGAGGCTTTCACTCCACCAACTCCTCCGCAACCACCTCAACCTGAGGCTTTCATCCCACCAACTCCTCCACAACCGCCCCAACCCGAGGCTTTCATCCCGCCAACTCCTCCGCAACCACGTCAACCTGAGGCTTTCACTCCGCCAACTCCTCCACAACCAACTCCATCGCAACCTAAGCCTCATCCTTTCAGCGCGCCACAAGGTCAAC
>CAYJII010000049.1:10413-12470 GCA_964370225.1 uncultured Oscillospiraceae bacterium
CAACCAACTCCATCGCAACCTAAGCCTCATCCTTTCAGCGCGCCACAAGGTCAACAGCAACCATTTAATCCACCACAGCAACAACCTTTTGCCGCTCCTCCACAAGGTCAACCTCCTTCAACAAAAACTGCTGTTGCGACCAAAAAGCCTCCGATAATTCTATTTATAGGAATAGGTGTTGTTGCCATTACACTAATCATTGTTGGCATTATAATGATACCAAAAATATTTTCAGGAACTAATTCAGATGATCCTAATATAGGCGTTTGGCAAGCTACTGAAATTACAATGATGGGCATGACAATGGCACCGGAAGATATTTACTCTAACGGTATCACACTAGAGCTGAAAGCTGGAAATGACTGTGTATTAACTCTAGATGGGCAACCTTTTGCAGGTACATGGTCGGTAGATGGTTCAAACCTTACTATAAACCAAGGCTTTGACGAATATAGTGCAAAGATTACAAACGGAAAACTAATGCTAGTAAACACTTTAAACATGGGGCTTGACATCACCTTTGTAAAAGAAGGCACCTCAAGTGACGATAGCGCCCTGGAGGGTGGCAACGATAATGATGAAGACATTTCCGTTCCATCGGCGGATTTTGTTGCACCTGGATACGGCTCTGAGGAAACTATCCTAGTAGAAACCTTATCTAATCATACCCAATGGTATGGCATAGTTACAATCGAAAACTATAGCGGAAATGACGATATTTCTGGCGAATACGAAGCATGGGGATACATTGATACTGATGAGTCAGGCAACTATTTTGAGGTGTACATAAACGATTCTGCTTACGGAGACGGTGATGGAATTATTTCGTTCAATATCGAGCTACACGACTACACTTTCTTCCCAATAGTAGATGAGCATGCATTTTTATATGGTGGCGCTCCATTAAGAGAAGAAGACGCCACTTGGTACACGCCTACCCTAACTTCTGGCGTTTTATCCGCGACTTATGAATATTCATATAACGGGGAAAGCTTTACACTAACATATCAGCTTAGCCAAATTGCTGATTCTGGCGATGCCTCTGTCGAAAACGATGATAGCTCTGTCGAAACCGACGATAGTTCTGCTGAAACTGATGATGCGTTAATACCACAAAATGAGGGTGAAGGATTTTCACTTAACTTTTTAAATCGTATGCCTAATGACATTGTTGAGCTTTATGTTAAAGATCAAAATTCAGATGATTATGGGGCAAATCTTCTCAGTCAACCGATACCAAAATATGATCCAAACGAAGTCGCTGCTAGTGAAGTAAATTATTCATATGAAATTGATCTTTTTATAAATCTTCCAGTTGGTGAAGATTATAAATATCTTGTAAAAATCATCACTTCAAGCGGTGAAGAATTTGAATATTCAGCACAACCTTTATGGAATTTTTCATTTTTTCAATTTAATGAAAGTGGTACTAGAACTCTTATGTAATTAATTTCATGGGGCATACCATTTGATTTTATCACTTTATCGGTAACTCTTTTGTGATTGTGAAATCTTTTTTGCTGAATATATCTATAGGAATTATACAAAATAAAAGTATATAGTACAAACAAAAGCTCTCTGATACGATTGTATCAGAGAGCTTTTTGCGTAATAATATTCAGATATATGCCAAAAAGCAAGTCTACAACTATTGCTGCAAACCTGCTCTTTGTATAATAAAATAATAAATAGGGGCTAAAATTATGCGTTGTTATCTTTTCTTCTTCTTTTTAACACTGCAAATATTGTCGCTGCTCCAGCAATAGTTGTAGCTGCGATTGCTGCAAGTACTCCTGCTGAATTGCTTTCTTCACTTTGACTTGCTAGTGGAACTTCTTCATCTTGGATAGTTGTATCAGCAACAACTGCATCTTCTGCTTCTGCAGTTTCAGTCGCTTGAGGAGCATCAGCTAGCGGAACTTGTGCATCATCTAAATTTATGAATTGCGGAGTTGTATCAACTAACAAATCGTCATCGCCAGTGTTGTTATCGTCGCCAGTGTTGTTATCATCGCCAGTGTTGTTATCATCGCCAGTGTTGTTATCATCGCCAGTGT
>CAYJII010000050.1:0-12371 GCA_964370225.1 uncultured Oscillospiraceae bacterium
ACGACAATAATAATGGCGACGACAATAACAATGGCGACGACAACAACAATGGCGACGACAACAACAATGGCGATGACAACAACAATGGCGACGACAATAACAATGGCGACGACAACAATGGCGGCAACAACAACGCTGGTGATGACAACAACACTGCAGGCGGAAATGATGCTGATGCAGGAGCTGGTGATGCGGATGAGAATATCGGAGATGACTTAGCGGTTGAAGGAAACGCTACCATCGAAGATAGTCAAGTACCACTTGGCGACGGCACTGATGCAACTGATGCAACTGATGCAACTGACGAAGATTCAACTGACATCGAAGATAGTGAAGTTCCACAAGCTTCAGGTGAAGGTGCAACTAACCTAACTTGGCTATGGGTTGGAATTGGTGTTCTAGCAGCTTCATCACTAATCTTCTTCCTAGTAGCAAAAAGAAAAAGAGATGAAGAAGAGGAAGAAGTAGCATAAGCTATAACTTTAAACTTAATAAGAGATAAAAAACAGGCAATATCAGTTTAACTGATATTGCCTGTTTTGTCGTTTGAGTTAATATTAGTAGTTAAAATATCTTTTGCTATTATAGTAGCTAATTCCTTCGATTATCTCTTTAAGTGCAGTTTCGTCACAAGGATATTCGCCATTTTCCACCCATGCGCCAATCATTTGGCAGAGTATGCGTCTAAAATATTCGTGGCGAGTATAGGATAAAAAACTTCTTGAATCAGTGAGCATCCCGATAAAATTGCCGAGTAGCCCCATACTTGCGAGAGATTTCATCTGCTTTTTCATTCCCTCAAGATGGTCATTGAACCACCATGCACTCCCATGTTGCATTTTTCCGATAGCGTCGCTTCCTTGGAAAGCACCGATTATCGAATTAATCGCATCGTCATCATTTGAGTTAAGGCTATAAACGATAGTTTTAGGGAGCGAATTACTAATATCTAAAGCGTCTAGGAAGTCGGCTAGCTCATCTGAAGAGGAGTTGTTCGATACTACATCTATACCAATATCGTTACCGATTGTATTAAACAAGCGGGTGTTAGTAGCGCGCTTACAACTATAATGCAGCTGCATGACCCAATTTCGCCTGTGGTATTCTCTTCCTAAAAAAAGAAGAAAGAAAACTTTAAAAGCACGCTTTTCACTAGCGGTTACTGCTTGCCCATCTAAAATTTTAGCATAAATTTTAGATGCTTCTTTCTCGGTGGTATCGCAGTACATTATATATTCAGGTCCGTGGTCAGAGATTGTGCAACCATTATCTGAAAAATAATCAAGCCTATTTAACAAAGCTGATTTAAGCGAGTCTAAGTCGGTGATTTTAATACCGCTTACATCAGAAAGCTTGTCAATGTATTGAAGATAGTCAGTTTTTTCAATCTGCATAACTCTATCAGGGCGCCATGCAGGTAGAACTTTAGTTGCAAAATCTTTATCAAGTGCAATTTTTTTATGCCATTTTAGGTCATCAATAGGATCATCGGTGGTGCAAATAATTTCTACATTAGATTTGCGAATAATATTTTTCACACTCATTGAGTCCTTGGATAAAGCTTTTTGCGTCAAGTCCCAAACCTCTTTTGCACTGTCTTTGTTTAAAACACCCTCGTATCCAAAATAATTTTTTAGCTCAAGATGACTCCAATGATAGAGTGGATTGCCGATTGCCTTAGGCAAAGTTTCTGCCCATTTTTGGAATTTTTCCCAATCGCTTGCTTCTCCTGTGATATACTTTTCCTCGACTCCATTCGCACGCATAAGTCTCCATTTATAGTGATCCGCATAAAGCCAAACTTGTGTGATATTATCAAATTTTACATCATTGGCGATTTGTTCGGGGATAATGTGACAATGATAGTCGATTATCGGGAGTTTTGCTGAGTAAGAATGGTATAATTTTTTTGCAGTTTTTGTTGATAGTAAAAAATTTTTGCCTAAGAATTTCTTCATACTTACCACCTTCCATATTATAGCACTATTATTTTTGTAAAATTTCAGCTTTTTCTTTTAAAGCAGTGTCACAAAGTAGCATTTCCTCAAATTTTTCCAGTCCCACTCTATCGATAGTTTCGCCAAAGCGTTCCCCTGCACTACCTTCCCTTTTGAATAATAGAATAGCTTTTTCGATTGTGTCCATAGCTTCTTCTACTGTGAAAAGTTTTGAAATTTGTGAGCCCAATCTGATTTTCTTGCCCCATTTTCCACCAATATAAATTTTCATCATGTCACGAGCTTCTTCGGTAACACCAAAATGACATTTGTTAAGACATCTTCCGCAGTTATTGCATAAAGTGGTGTCAACAGCAAACGCGCCATTCTCTAAAGTCACCGCTTTCATTGGACAGACCTCGATAACAGTACAGACTTTGCAGTTTCGACATTTGTCGCTTTGATAGTTTATTACTCTTTGTCCGACTAATCCAATATCATTTAAGTCAGGTTTAGCACAGTTGTTTGGACATCCGCCTACCGCAATTTTCATTTTGTGTGGAAGAACAACATTGTAGTACCCCTCGTAAAATCTATCATGAATATCTTTAGATATTTGCATGGTATCACATAAACCGAATACGCAAGTTGTGCCCTTACACCCTACAACTGGACGTACTCTTGTTCCTGTACCGCCGGTTTTCAATCCATTTTCAGCTAAAAATTCTCTGAATGGCTCAATGTTTTCATATTCAATTCCTGGAACTTCGATTGTGAGACGAACAGTGAAAACCATGCGACCTTCTGCAAATTTTTCAGCAGCTAAAGAAATAGCTTGCATTTGTTTGGTGGTAATACTTCCATTTTCTGTGATTACACGTGCGCTAAATTTTCTAGTACCCCTGTTGTGTAAAAATCCGAAACCTTTGACCGATTTAAGTTGTTCTGCTGTTAGTATAGCTTTTTCCATAATAATTCTCCTAAAATTTAATAATATAGCGTCTCCATGAAACTGATTATATCATATTTATTTATATTTACAAGTATATTATTGTTTTTTTCTAGCAAAAAAAGACAAAAAAAACCCCTCAGAGTTATCTGAGGAGGTTTTATTAATTATTTACCGAAGTATCTGTTAAGTAAACCAACAAAGCCACGGCCATGTCTTGCTTCGTCTTTACTCATTTCATGAACTGTATCATGAATTGCATCTAAACCTAGCTCTTTTGCAAGAGTAGCAAGTTCTTTTTTACCAGCACAAGCACCGTGCTCAGCAGCAGCTCTTAGCTCAAGGTTTTTCTTAGTAGAATCAGTTAATACATCACCTAGTAATTCAGCAAATTTAGCAGCATGTTCTGCTTCTTCAAAAGCATATCTTTTATAAGCTTCAGCAATTTCTGGGTAGCCTTCTCTATCAGCAACTCTGCTCATAGCTAGGTACATACCAACTTCAGTACATTCGCCCATAAAGTTTTGGTTTAAACCTTCAATAATCCTTGGATCAGCGCCTTTAGCTACACCTAGTCTATGCTCATCAGCATATGATAGCTCATCGTCGCTTAGTTCGTTGAATTTTTCTGTAGGTGCATTACACATTTTACATTTTTCAGGAGCAGTTTCCCCTTCGTGGATATATCCACAGATCTGACAGACAAATTTTTTCATAATTATTTCCTCCATTAGTTATAAATATTTTTAGAAGTATTTTTTAGTATATTTCCTTCAATGTCTAATATTATACCGCATGAGTATACTTTTGTCAATAGGTTTTTTAGAAAAATATATAGAAATTGCGTTAAAATTATGTTAATATTAATTTAGAAGAAATAACGTTATGGAGGGATATTATCAAAACTCTACTTGTTGGGATAAATTCAAAATTTATTCATTCGAATTTGGCTATTCGATGTATAAAAAAATATGCGAGAGATCATTTTGACATATCAATTGATACAATCGAGTTTACTATAAATCAAAGCTTTGACTACATTTTAGGGGAGATATATAGAAGCGCACCAAAGATACTTGCGTTTTCTTGCTATATCTGGAATATTGAGTTAGTCACAAAGTTAGCGAACTCACTGAATAAAATATTGCCTGAAACTGTAATTGTTTTTGGAGGTCCACAGGCAAGCTATGATTACAGTGAAGTGCTAAATAATAATTGCTGTGATATCGTGTGCTTGGGCGAGGGTGAGGTAACAATACCTATGCTTATTAAGGCTATTGAAAATGGCGATGATTTATCACAAGTTATTGGGATAAGCTATAAAGCAGGGGAGGAAATACTCACCAGCGGATTTCGTGAGTTTATCGAAATGGATAGTCTCGGTGGAATTTATGAAGATATCAGCGAGTTTGATAATAAAATAATATATTACGAGACCAGCAGAGGTTGTCCGTTTTCGTGCGCATATTGCTTATCTTCCGCACATAGTGGAGTGCGCTTTATGAGCATGGATATAGTGAAAAGTCAGCTAGATTTATTTTTAAAAGAAAAAGCGCTGCAAATTAAATTTGTGGACAGAACTTTTAATTGCAACAAAGCACATGCGCTGAGTATATGGGAGTACATCATTGAAAATGACAATGGGTACACGAATTTTCATTTTGAGATTGCAGCAGACTTACTTGATGATGATATGCTGGAACTATTAAAAAAAGCGCGTCTTGGTTTATTCCAATTAGAAATTGGCGTGCAATCGACAAACGAGAATACACTATATGCAATATGCCGCAAAATGGATTTATCCCGTGTTTACAAAGTGGTGAACACATTGATTTCGTATGGAAATATGCATTTGCATTTAGATTTAATTGCTGGGCTACCTTTAGAAAACTACGAAAGTTTCAAAAAATCGTTTAATGATATTTATGCACTATCAGGGCAGATGTTACAGCTTGGCTTTCTAAAATTACTGCATGGCTCTGCGCTTTTTAGCCAAAAGGATAAATACGAAATCGTATGTAACGAACATGCACCTTTTGAGGTGTTATACACAGCTGATATAAGTTACACACAGATATTAAGATTAAAAGCAATAGAGCATCTTGTGGATATGTACTATAATTCAAATAGATTTAAGCGCTCGCTTAAGTTTTTAGTGGAACAGCATAAAACTGCATTTGATTTTTTTGAGAGCTTTGCTGTGTATTTTGCAGAAAACAGGCTCAACGAAATTTCGCATAACAATATGAAGCTATATAAAATTTTGCATGACTACTTTGAAAGTGTTTCAAAAGATGTTAGTCAAAGAGAAATTTATGCACACATTCTGAAAGCGGACATGTATTCTCACGAAAAAGTGAAAGTTATACCTGAGTTTTTGGGAGAGGGAAACGACGAAGAACAAAAAAGCAATATGTTTGATTTTTTTAGCCAGCCCGAAAATATAGAAAAATACTTGCCTGAATATGTGGGACTCCACACAAAGCAAATTTATAGGCAAGCGCATATACAAACTTATCCATTTGATGTGGATGATGTGAACAATAAAACTGCTACGACAATTTTATATAATTATAAAAAAATAGATTTGTGTGGTAATTGCATAGAACGAAAAATAATGCTATAAGGAGTATACACAGTGAGCGCAAACATTCTAAAGCTACGTGAGAAAGCATTAAACTTGGTGGAAAAGCCCGGTGTCTATCTCATGAAAGATAAGCAAAATAAGATTATATATATAGGAAAGGCTAAGTCGCTAAAAAATCGAGTAGTTAGCTATTTTCGTAGTAGTAAAAGCCATAACGACAAAGTTTTAAAGATGGTGTCGCTCGTTGAAGATTTTGATTATATCATAACGGACAGTGAGTTTGAAGCTTTAGTACTTGAGTGTAGCTTAATTAAGCAGTATGCACCTAAGTATAATATTTTGCTTAAAGACGACAAGGGATATCGCTATATAAAAGTTACAAAAGATAATTATCCCAGAATACGAACTGCTAAGCAAAAAATAGATGACGACAGCAGATATATCGGTCCATTTGTGAGCGCTTTCACAGTATCGCAGTCAGTGGACGAGGTTAACAAAATTTTCTTGCTCCCTACTTGTAATAGGAAATTTCCGGCGGAGTTTAATAAGGCGCGCCCATGTTTAAATTTTTATATAAAAAATTGTATGGGAGTCTGCAAAGGTGGAGTTAGTCAGGCTGAGTATGAAAATATTATCATTCAGGCGATATCCTACCTTGATGATGGTAGCGAGCTTACACAAACGAAATTGATTAGTGAGATGGAAAAAGCAGCGGAAAATCTTGATTTTGAGAAAGCTGCTCGAATTCGTGATAGAATATCGGCGATAACTAAATTAGGTGAAAGTCAAAAAGTCTTGTACACTAACCGCAAAGAGAATGATTTTATAGGAGTACAGCTACTCAATTCCACGGCAGTAATCGTAGTGCTAAAATATAAAAATGGGAATTTGTATGATAAGCTTACGCATACTTTTTATGATGTATATGATAAAAACGAGCTACTCAATGAATTTTTGCTACAGTATTATCAGGATAGCAACATAATTCCAACACAGATTTATATTGATAGCGAAATCGAAGATGTAGAATTATTATGTCAATATTTTACTGAGATAAAAGGCAAGAAAGTTTCGATGCTGTTACCACAAAAAGGAGACAGCAAAAAAACTTTGTTAATGGCGCAAAACAACGCTCTTGAGGAATTATCACGCATTATCAATAAAAAATCACGAGAAGTTGTGGCGCTCAGTGAACTGCAACAGCTATTAGGGTTAGCATCCCCACCTGAGTATATAGAAAGTTATGATATCTCAAATTTAAAGGACAGCCACATAGTAGGGGGAATGGTAGTGTTCAAAAATGGGCTACCATATAAGAATGCGTATAAAAAATTCTCGATGAAGGAGAATTTAACACAGGATGATTATGCATGTATGCGCGAAATGATTTCACGTAGATTTACGCGCTATTTAGATGAAGATGAAAAAAATGAGGGGTTTAAAACTCTCCCAGATTTGATACTTCTCGATGGTGGGAGTAATCACGTGAGCGTGGTAAAACCAATTTTACGCGAGTTAAAGCTAAATATTCCAATCTTTGGCATGGTAAAAGATTCACGACATCGCACTCGAGCAATCGCGTATGATGGGAAGGAAATCCAAATTTCTACTTTTAAGTCCGCTTTTAGATTAATCACGCAGATACAGGATGAAGTGCATAGATATTCGATAGCATTCCAAAAGCAAAAGCATAAAAAACATACTTTTGCTATGGGGCTGACTGACGTTCCAAAAATTGGCCCGAAGAAAGCACAAGCGCTACTAAAGCAATTTAAGACGAAGAAAGCTTTAAAGGAAGCAAGTGCTCATGAAGTTAAAGCGATAGTTAAATGCGATGATGATACGATAGCAAAACTAATGGAGGCAATAAAAAATATTTAATTTTTATTGTAAATTTTCCGTTGATGTAGTATAATTTACAACAGTGATTTAGAAATGGAATTGATAAAATGGTTTTAAGTTTGAACAATGTTTCCAAATCTTTTGGGGACAAAGTTATATTTGATAATATTAGCCTAACTATTCATGAGAATGATAGGATAGGCTTAATCGGCGTTAATGGAGCGGGTAAAACTACTTTGCTAAACATGATTGCAAGTGATGATAATATAGATAGTGGAGACTGCTTTATTGACAAAGCGACGAAAATTGGTTATTTAAAGCAAAACTCTGTGCTAGAAAAAGATAATAATATATATGAAGAAATGTGCGAAGTGTTTAGTGAGCTAAATGAGATAAAAGGCAAACTAACTAACCTTGAGCACGAAATGGCGGAGATATCCGATCATGGAAGCGAAAAATATAAGCGCATAAGCGATGAGTACTCAAGGCTTTCTACTTATTTTGAAACGCACGAGGGTTATATCATCGATGTTAAGATAAAAACTGTACTAAATGGTATGGGCTTTTATGCAGATAGCTACGAAAAAAACATACTGAAGCTAAGTGGTGGAGAAAAAACCAGACTAGCGCTAGCTAAACTTTTGCTAGAAGAGCCTAGCATGCTTATTTTGGATGAGCCTACAAACCATCTAGACTTTAAAACGCTAATGTGGCTTGAAGAGTACCTTTTGTCATATAAAGGTGCTATTTTAGTGGTGTCGCATGACCGATACTTCTTAGATAGAATGGTAAATAAAATTTGGGAGGCTGATTTGAGAAAAGTGCAGACATTTGTAGGCAATTACTCAAAATATAAACTCTTAAAAGAAGAAGCGGTTGAACGCCAAAACAAGGAATATGAAAAGCAACAAGAAAAAATTGCATCAATGCTTGATTTTGCACAAAAAAATATTGCTCGTGCATCAACCTCTAATATGGCGAAAAGTAGACTACACCAACTTGAGAATATGGAAAGAATTGAGCGACCTGAACTATATAAGAAAACACCTAGATTTAGCTTTTCGTACAATTTAGCTCCTGTGAAAGATGTGTTGACGGTAGAAAATTTATCGCTATACATCGGTGAAGCGAATAAAATCTTGTGTGAAAACATTAATTTAGAGGTAAAGCGTGGAGAGAAAATTGCTTTAATTGGAGCTAATGGAATTGGGAAATCTACATTTCTAAAAACTTTGCTTGGTAAACACGAACAGTTTAAAGGCGAGTTTTTCTGGGGACGTAATGTTTCGCTTTCTCATTATGAACAAGAAAACTCAAATTTGGATTTTTCCAATACTGTAATAGAAGAATTGTGGGGACGCTATCCTAACTTGACTGAGGCAAATGTGCGTACAATTTTAGGGAGAATGCTAATTACCGAGGATAATGTTTACAAAAAGGTTGAAGTAATAAGCGGTGGAGAGCGTGCTAGGCTAGCTTTTGCAATTATGGTAACAGACAAATGCAATACACTCATTTTCGATGAACCAACAAACCATTTAGATTTAGCGAGTAAAGAGGAGCTTGAAAAAGCACTGACTGAGTTTGATGGGACTTTGATATTTGTATCGCATGACAGATATTTTTTAAATGCAATCCCTACAAAGATTATTGATATGTCCGAAGATGGGATTAAGATATATGATGGCAACTATGATTATTACTTAGAGAGAAGCGGTAGAGAAAATCAAAATGCAGATAAACCAGTCGTTCAAGCTAATATTAGCGTGAAAAGTGATAATTCCTACGCCAAAAGCAAGGCTCAGCGTAGTTTGAATGCCAAACTGCGCAGTAGAATCTCCCAACTGGAGAAATCTATAAGTGCGTGCGAAGTGGAAATTTCTGTGCTTGAAACTGATATTGCTACGCCTGAATTTGCAAGCGATTATGAAAAACTCTCAACTGCGTGTACCAGACTCGAGGAGCTAAAGCATCTAAATGATGAATATGTAGTCGAGTGGTTAGAGCTACAGGAGGAATTGAAAATATAATGCTTGAAAGAATAACTGAAAAGCAAAATTTGTGGGACTATATAAAGAAAGCAAAACTCCCAATTGCGATTTATGGCATGGGTGATGGTGCTTTGAAAATAATGCGCAGATTGAGTGAATATGGATTAAAAGCAGATGCTGTATTTGCTAGTGATGGTTTTGTACGAGGGCATTCGTTTGAGGGTTATAAGGTGCAGAGTTTTTCTGATGTGAAAGATACATTCCCAAAGTTTATTATTTTACTTGCTTTTGCTTCGTTTCGTGACCCACTTCTGTCTACATTATATACGATGAGCGAAGAGTATGAAATGTATGCGCCAGATGTTCCAGTTTGTGCGAGTGATAACACATTATTTACAACAAAGTACGTACAGGAAAATGAGGCGGCTTTTGACAAAGTTTATTCTATGCTTGCGGATGATTTGTCGCGCGAAGTATTTATTAATGTGATAAATTTTAAGATAAGTGGCAAGATTAAGTATCTTAAGGAAATTCAAACTCCGATAAGTGAAGTATATGAAAATATCTTAAACCTAGATGAAAGTGAACATTATGTAGATTTAGGTGCATATAATGGAGATACTGTGAAAGAATTTTTGCATTATGCAAATGATAGCTTTGCATCGATTACTGCAGTAGAACCTGATAAGAAAAACTTCAAAAAACTCAAGAAATACGTGGGTACTATAGAAAGTGATAATATACATATACATAATATAGCTGCGAGCGATTGCGAAAAAGAAGTTAATTTCAGCTTCCAGTCGAGCCGCAATTCCACGATATCAGACGATGATGGGATAAAAATTTCTGCAAACAGTGTGGATAACCTGTTATGTGACACTCCAGTCACGTTGATTAAATTTGACGTTGAGGGGGAAGAGGCGAATGCTATAGATGGCTGTAAAAAAATCATTCTAACACATACACCTAAGCTTATGGTGTCTGCATATCACAAAAATAGCGACTTGTTCGCACTCCCGCTAAAAATATATGAGATAAACCCAAACTACAATATATACCTAAGACACCACCCATACATACCTGCTTGGGAAACGAATTATTATCTCACACCAATAAATAGATAACAAAAAAGAAGTGATGCAAATTATTTTGCATCACTTCTATATATAGTAGTATAAATTCCTGCTTACTATTAACCAATATTAGGTAATGAGTCAAATCCTCTTTGTAAATCTTCGTCAGTTGGAATTTGGTCGCTCATTTCGCCACTGTTATAATTCATATAAGCAGCTAAATCGAAATATCCAGTACCGGTCAAACCGAATACTATAGTTTTTTCTTCGCCAGTCTCTTTGCATTTTAGCGCTTCGTCGATTGCACCTTTGATAGCATGTGAGGATTCAGGAGCAGGTAAAGTTCCCTCAACTCTTGCAAATAAAGTAGCAGCATCGAATACTTCTGTTTGCATGTAAGATTTAGCTTTAATATATCCATCGTGATATAGTTGGGAAACAATAGGGCTCATCCCATGATATCTTAATCCACCTGCGTGGTTAGCGGAAGGAATAAAACCGCTTCCTAATGTATACATTTTCATTAGTGGAGTAGTCTGTCCAGTATCTCCAAAGTCAAGAGCAAATTTACCACGTGTCATAGATGGGCAAGATGCAGGTTCTACTGCGATGAATTCGATATCGTTTTTGCCTTCGATTTTATCAGCCATAAATGGAGAGATTAAACCACCTAAGTTTGAACCACCACCAGCACAACCAATGATAATGTCAGGAGTAACATTGTACTTATCTAATGCAGCTTTAGTTTCCATACCAATGATTGATTGGTGGAGCACTACATGGTTTAATACGCTTCCTAATACATATCTGCAGTTATCAGTTTTTGCTGAAACTTCAAGTGCTTCTGAAATAGCACAACCAAGTGATCCGCCAGTATTTGGATTTTCAGCCAATATTTTTCTACCAACTTCTGTTGTAGTAGAAGGTGAAGGTATAACTTTTGCACCGTATGTTTCCATAACTGCTTTGCGATATGGTTTTTGCTCGGATGAGATTTTTACCATATATACAGACAAGTCTACATTATAAAATGCACATGCCATAGATAATGCGGTACCCCATTGTCCAGCTCCTGTTTCGGTAGTTAAAGAGCTAAGTCCTTGTTTTTTTGCATAGTATACTTGAGCTGCAGCCGAATTAAGCTTGTGCGAGCCAGAAGTGTTGTTGCCTTCAAATTTGTAGTAGATTTTTGCTGGTGTATCCAAAGCCTTTTCTAAATTGTATGCACGAACGAGTGGTGAAGGTCTATACATTTTATAGAAATCCAAAATTTCTTGAGGAATATCAATGTACTCATCTGTAGTATTAAGCTCCTGCGCTACTAAGTCCTCGCAGAAAACTTCATTAAGCATTTCTGCCGGACAAGGCTCTCCTGTTCCTGGATGTATAAAAGGAGACGGTTGATTTTTCATTTTAGCGCGAACATTGTGCCAAACTCTTGGCATCTCACTTTCTTCTAAATAAATTTTGTATGGTATTTTAGCCATAACAATTCACACCTTTCTTAATATAGTATTTAATCAAATGGTTTGTCAGAACGCAAAAACGTCCTTGACTAATATATAGTCAAGGACGAATGATAATTCACACGTGGTGCCACCTTGTTTTATGAGAGATTACCCTCACCTTTATAGGATACAAACATATCCTCAAGCATTTACGTAGCTTAAACGTCATAGAATACTCGAAAAATCTTTCACTATGCCCTCAGCGGCCCATTTGATGAACTGCGTTCTATGGGTTTCCAGCAATCCCCACTCTCTGTAAGTGCACAAACATCTTTACTCCCGCATCAACGGTTTAACAATTTTTTTGTTTGAATAAAGTATAAGTCCTCTTGTGATTTTTGTCAAGTATTTTGCTAAAAAAAGCAAAACTTGTACGCTTTCGATAGTAGTTATTAACAATTTCGTTTAATATGCACAAAAAACTTTTTTAAAAAAGTGAAAAAAAGTTGTTGACAAAGGGAAAAAGATATGCTATAATAATCAA
>CAYJII010000051.1:0-12294 GCA_964370225.1 uncultured Oscillospiraceae bacterium
ATAAAACCAAGTTTTCGGAAAAATGGTACGTGTTATTTTGTGATTTAGATGGATTTAAAAAGATTAACGACACTATGGGGCATGACGCAGGTGATGTGCTTTTAAAAGGTATTGCCAGTGACCTGAAAAATTTATGTAACGAGAATATGAAAGCATATAGACAGGGCGGAGATGAATTCGTTGTCATTATTAAGGATAATAATTCTGATGAATTTATAAAAAACTCAATTAATGAGATGTTTAAGGTGTTTAGCAAAAAGTATAATTACGATGGCAAAGAAATGGGATGCGGATGTAGCATTGGCGTCGCGAATTATCCTGATGATGCAAGTACTGCTAAGGAGATTTTCCATTTAGCTGACACAGCGATGTACTGTGTAAAAAAAGAAGGCAGAGGGACTGTCCGCTTTTGTAAGGACGGTAAATTCTTAAAAATGGAAGAGTATTTCTCTTAAGCTTAATATATGGTTATAACAAAAGCGATGTGAATTTTCACATCGCTTTAAATATGCATTTTATTAGATTTTATGATGATAGATTTACGATATACTCAGCAAAAAATGCTTTTAAAGTTTTAGAAACATGCTTAATTGCACTTTCATTTTCGCCTGCTAACACAGTATCAATGAGACTTGTATCTTCAATTAAGCTACTACTTATACATCCTAAAATTTCACTATTTACTTTTTCGTTTTCATCTTTTGGAATAAGCATTACAAATATAATTTTTATTCCTTTTAAATCGTTAGAAGTAAAATTTGTACGTTCATCGTTTGTAAAAATATTAAATGAAGGAGTACTAACACCTTCACTTCTAGCGTGAAACAATGCAAATTCATACTCTGGAAAAATTTGGCTGGATATATTTTCTCTACTGATAATATCATTTGCCACAATATTACTATCACTTTCCTTTTCACAAACGATTTGCGAAATCTGTTCAACTGCATTTAAAAAATCTATGTTTTTTTCGAGAGTATAAATGTCCATTTCGTTTGCTATAGTTCGCATTTGTGTAGCTAAAAATGAAATCGCTTCAAGCTCAAGAGTTAAATTAACTTTGCTATTATCCTCTGCCCTGCTTTCGTACTTATCAATAAGTCGCCTAATTTTTTCGATGTCATTCTCGCTGATTAATGGGTTAACTTCCACAACTTCGATGCCTTTAACATTAATCGACAAACTTGAGATTAGGAAATCTTCCTTTTTTATAACTGCATCAGTTATATCATTTTTACCGTAAGCAGTCAACCGTACTTTTTTAGGGAATGTCTTTTTTAGTTTTGAAAGCATCAACCTAGAGATTCCAATTCCACTAGAACATACTATTCCGATTTTCACTATACTAGTTTTTTCTTTTGTAGCCTCTAGCCTAACTAATGCAGCTGCAAAATGTACTGTTAAAAAGCCAATTTCAGCTGCAGGTATTGTATAGCCAACATGCTTTTGTAGCACTAGAGCAGTTTTTTCACATTTGCTATAAACATCGCTGTACTGTGCTTTTACTTCTTCTAGCATAGGGTTATAAATTTTCATACCGTTTGTAAGTCTTACAATGGTAGGTGCTAAATGTGTAAGAAAACTATGGATAAACTCTTCATCCTGTTTTAACAAATATGCTATTTTTTCATCAAAAGAATAAATCATCTCATCTGCAATAACTTTGAGGCCATCAAAGTTTTGAACGATGCCATTATTGATTTTTTCGTATTTTGATGCTTTGATATGTAGATATATATATGAAATTTCAATCGTGGGAATATCAATTTCAAATTCATCCTCAAGTTCTATTGTAATTTTATTCGCCAAATCATAATCAATGTCACATTCTGGCATTTGTATTGATTTCCCAGCTTCTTCTATTGTTTCATTATCCAGTATTCTCTTTACTGCGATACTTATATGCATAATCAAACCGATATATGATTGCTCAGTTAATGAATTAATATGATCATTATCGATTCTATTAATACAGTCCATTACACGGCTCACGGTATCATCGCCCAATATTCGCAAAAAACCTAATTTTCGAAACTCATCTAATACATCGGTGCTTTTTTCGCCTTCCTCATACGATTCAAGTAAAAATCTCTCATCAATATTATCTGAGATAAACGCCTTTATTGCTCTACGATAACTTGATTCTGTACCATTTACAGATATACCACTACCAGGCTTTTTTATAATTTTAAGATCGTATTTTGCAAACCAATCCTCCAATGCCTCTAAATCTGAGCTGATAGTAGCCTCACTTACTTTAAATTTTGTGCTATACCAAAATAGTTTTTTTATATCCTTATCCTTTAAAATTTCGAGCACTAATTTTTTGCGTCGATATTCTTTGTCCGTGTCATCAATATAATTCTCGCTTTTTATCAAGCTTAATAAATTAGACTTATCATCATTATCACCTACTACCCAGACTCCAACACCTGTTTTAGACGCAAACTTTAAATTATACACAAGTAAATCTTTAGGTAAATACTCAAGCTCACGCTGAACAGTCCTTTTACTCACTCCTATTTTTTCAGCGAGCTTAATGACTGACATCGGCGCATCTTCTTCAAGCAAAATAATCAGTATTTTTTTTGCTCTTGCACTTAAGTTCATTTAATTTCATCCTTTCTAGCAGGTAAAATATCATTAAAAGAAATCCTCATACAAATGGGTATAATACAAGATACTCTACACCTTGTATTATACCATAAACTATTGTATTTACATATTATTTTTTTAATGTTTCAACCAATTCGTCATATTGAGGTGCTGCCATAAAGTTTGTAATTAACACAAGTTTTGCATTCGGATTACTAGTAGCAGCTCTTTCTTTTAGCGTTTGGTGTGTTACAACTATTTGCACATCTGCTGGGATAGATGAAACCGAGGTATGAATTACTTCAATATCTCCCCTACCAGCTGCAGTTAACTTTTTCCTTAATACTGTTGCGCCCATCGCACTAGATCCCATGCCAGCGTCACAAGCAAAAGCAATTTTCTTAATTTCACCATCTACAGTTATAGGAGTAGTTTCAATTCCTTTGGAACTGCTTTTCATTTTATCTTTTTGTGCTTGAGCGTCTTCAAGGCTTACACCTTTATCCATGAACTTAAGTAGTGGGAGTGATACTGCAAGCGATACTGCTGTAGAAACTAGCACACCAATGATTATACCAACATGTGAACCTGAGTTTGCCATTAGAAGAATAGCGATAATACTTCCTGGTGAAGCTGCTGCTACTAAACCTACATCCAATAAGCTGAATATGAAAATTCCACTTGCTCCACCTGCTATTGCAGCAATTAGTAGTAGAGGATTCATTAATACATACGGGAAGTAAATTTCGTGAATACCACCGAAGAAATGGATAATTGCTGCTCCTGGTGAAGTGCTTTTTGCGCTACCTTTACCAGCAATCATGTAAGCGATTAGAATTCCAAGTCCAGGACCAGGATTTGATTCTAGCAAGAAGAAAATAGATTGTCCGAAGTTTTCTACATCTTTAATACCTATAGGAGATAGTACCCCATGGTTAATTGCATTGTTTAGGAAGAGGATTTTTGCTGGTTCTATAAATAAGCTTGCTAGAGGTAGTAATCCATATTCTACGAAGAATGCTACACCTGCTTCTAATATTGCTGTGAAAGCAAGCACTACAGGAGTTATTCCTACCATCGCTAGTAAAGCCAACCCAAAGCCTAAAATTCCTAGAGAGAAATTGTTTACGAGCATTTCAAAACCAGCTTTAATTTTGTTATGCACAGCTTTATCAAACAGTTTTAATATGTATGCTGCCAATGGTCCTGCTATCATAGCGCCTATGAACATCGGAGTATCAGGTGAACCCATGATTACACCCATTGTTGCAATTGCGCCGATTACACCACCACGTTGCTCATGCACTTTTGTACCACCTGTATATGCGATAAGCAAAGGAAGCAACATTCTTGCCATTGGATCTACTAGTTCAGCAAATGTCTCATTTGGAAACCAACCAGATTCAATGAATAACGCTGTGATTATCCCCCATGCTATAAATGCGCCGATATTTGGCATTACCATGCCGCTTAAAAATCTACCGAATACTTGCACTTTTTGTTTCATTTTACTTACTCCTCACCAAATTTATTCTGTCTCACTTAAGAGTTTTTCCCTAACATAATCAATGCTGGATGCTGACATGCTAAACTCGTCAAGTCCCATTTCCATAAGCATTGATACCGCTTTAATATCGCCAGCCATTTCGCCACACATTCCAACTTTAATCCCAGCTTCATGCCCTGCGGTAATTATTTGTTTTATTGCAGATACTACTGCTGGATGGAAATAATCATATAACTCTGCAATTTTTTTGTTGCCCCTATCCACCACAAGCATATACTGTGTCAAATCGTTTGTGCCGATACTGAAAAAGTCTACTTCTTTTGCAAACTCGCTTGCCATTAGCACGCTTGCTGGTGTTTCCATCATCATGCCTACTTCAATATCTTCGTTGTACTCAAGACCTTTTTCTTTTAGTTCTGATTTACACTCTTCAATTATTCCCTTAACTTTTATTATCTCTTCTAAAGAAATAATCATCGGAATCATTATCCTAACATTACCAAAATTGCTAGCTCGTAAAATTGCCCTTAACTGCTCTTTAAACATATCTTTCATATCAAGACAAATTCTGACAGCGCGATATCCTAAAAATGGATTTTCTTCCTTATCAAACTCAAAATACGATAGCTCTTTGTCTCCACCTATATCGAGTGTTCTAATTGTGAGCTCTGATGGACAAAGTTTTGCTGCTTCTTTATATACTTTAAATTGCTCTTCTTCGCTCGGAAAGTGAATATTTTCCATATATAAAAATTCACTTCTAAAGAGTCCGACACCATCAATATTAAATGGTAGAGCGTTTCTTATATCCGCTAGCGAACCAACATTTGCACATAGGCTAACATGTTTACCTTCTTTAGTGTAGATTTTTTTCGTTCGAAGAGCTTCAATTCTAGCTTTGTTTTCATCAAACTCATTTTTCCTCGAAATGAAGCTATCCTTATTCTCTTTGTTAGGATCAAGTATGATTTCTCCAGTTTTAGCATCCATACATACAAGCTCTTTATCGTTTGCAACATCAAGAATATCGCCTACACCAACAAGAATTGGAATGTCCATGCTCTTAGCGATTATGAACACATGGCTTGTAACTCCACCCTCTTCTGTAATGATGCCTTTTACGTATTTAGTATTTATTTTTACTGTGTCGGAAGGGTACATGTCTTTTGCAATGACTACTACCTCTTCGCTCAAAACTCCTAAATCGGGCAAAACAACATTTTTTAAATTGCTCATGTAGCGTTTACCGACATCTTTTATATCAGCACTTCGCTCTTTCATATAAGGATCATCAACCAAAGAAAACATTGTAGCAATCTCGTTTATTGTTTCATCAACAGCAAGCTCAGCATTTTTCAGTTGAGATTTTATCTTTGAAACTATTCCTTCAATTAAAGTATAGTCATTTGCAATTTCTGTGTGTGCAAAGAATACTGCATTAGTTTCAGCTAGTTTTTCTAGCTCTGCAATAACTTTTTCTTTTGCTTCTTCAAATTTTTCTATCTCATGATTAATTTCGTTATCCAAAATTTGTCTTGGATCTGGTGTTAAATCTGGCTCAACATATTTAAATACTGGAGCTACTACCACCCCGCGTGAAGCTGTTTTCTCTACTAATATTTTTTTCATATTACTCCTCCATTTTTTTTGCTGTGCAGTAAATTTACTCTTTATCTTACTTATAAATATAAGCGATATGCTTATAAAATACAAGAATAAGACATTTGAATTTGGCATTAATAAATAGTGACATTTTTGTTATATTACTATTATTAACTAATGAAATCTTTTGCAATTTGTGCATTTTGACATAGAAATAGCCGTGCTATTAATGACAAGGTCATAAAGCGCACGGCCATTTCCTAAGAGAATTATTTAAAATTAAAACCAGCTAAATTATAATTCACCAAAACCTTCTTCGATAAGCTCAGTTAATGTTTCTAAGCTTTTTACTTCATCTTCACCATCGCAAATCAGTTCAATTTCCATGCCTTTTTTTATTACAGCAGACATGATATTTAGTACAGATTTTACTACAATTTCTTTGCTATCTGTTTTGATTATAACATTGCATTTGCATAGGCTTGCTTCTTTTGCAAGGATACTTGCAGGTCTTGCGTGCAAACCAGATTCATTTTTAATGATTAATTTTTTTGATACCATTGTTTATTCCAACCCTTCATTTATTAAACGCCATAGTGTGCAAATAATACTTTCTCTGCTTCTGCACTCCACAAACCTCTATTGTTTTTACATATTTCATCTAACTTAGCATAAAGTTCACTAGTTTCACCTAGTTTGCCAAAATCTTCAATCGCTGTTAATGGCATGTCAAACTGAGTATACGTTAGTTTTTTACCGCCTGGTATTTTTGGCAAATCCAAAGTCGCCTGAGCAATGCTATCGATACCACCGATATGTGTAACCATAACCGCTGGCTCAATTTTACCTGCTGCAGCAAGCTCATTCGCTTCGATTAAGTCGTCGTTATTTCCGCCAGTAGTACCAATTATATGCGCACTGATGTAATGAACATTGTACAGATTAATCTCTGCCATAAAATTACTATCAGAAGGACCAGCAAAGAAGTTTAGACAACCATCAAAACCTAAAAGCTTGTCGCCCAGTTCTGCTACCCTTCTATTTGGGATATATACAAATACATCGTCATAACCTTTGCCACCAGTAATAGCTCTCAAATCTTCAACTTCGTCGTTTAGCTTAGCTGTGTTTACATAAATAAGCTCAACGCCCATTTCTTTAGCTTTTGCTTCCGAGATAACTTCTTTTGCTCTTTCTATTTTTGCATCATCAATGTCTGTTACAACTATTCTTTTAGGTTTATTCTCAAGCTGTAAACCATAGCTAATTGCACCTAATCCCATAGGTCCACAACCGCCTAATATTATGATATCACCATCTTCTTTAGTTCCGGTTTTTAGATCATGATTACGTTTGTTTGTATGGTAGTTACCGTGATATCCGCCGATGATACAGCTCATAGGCTCGCCTAGTGAAGCTTCAAAATAGCTATCACCCTCGTATACCATTAGACAGCCAAGTTCCATTACTTCTTGAGGGATGATGCAGTATGTGCAAGCTCCGCCAAAAAACTCGTATGAATATCCAGGTGAAGCAAGGCTTCCTTTGTAATTAAGTGCAGGTTGTTGTGTAAATTTTTGACCAGCTTTAAATTGGTCTTTCCACTTTTCGCCAACTTCTACAATAATGCCTGAAAATTCATGTCCAATGATAATTGGGTTAGTTGCAATATTTTTTGGTGCTCTTTTATGATTAGCACCTTGCTCTACTAATTTATATGTCGACATACAAATACTATCGCTAATAACTTTTACTAATATTTCATCGTCTTTAATTTGTGGTAGTTCGAATTCCTCTAACCTTAAATCGTTTTCACCGTACATTCTAACTGCTTTTGTTTTCATTTTTATTCTCCTAACTTGTATATACTTACTTGTTTTACCAGCTCATCAACAAGCTCCCTGCTCGGTGGTTTTGTGCCTATGGTTGTAACTGCCCCTGCTGAGGTTGCTACACATAATTTTAATGTGTCCTCAAAACTTAAACCGTTTTCCATAGAATAGGCAAGCCCTGCAACCATCGCATCACCTGCACCTACTGTGGAGTGAACTTTTACATTTAGCGCTTCGCAAAAGTATTTTTCTTCTCCTCTTAAGAAGATAGAACCTTCTCCGCCCATTGAAATTACTACTGTTTCAATTCCGCTGCTGATAAATGTTCCCCCAACAACACAGAGCTTCTCTTTTGTTATGTCACCACATATATTAGCATAAGCTGTCAGTTCTTCTTTGTTTGGTTTTATTAAGCTTGGTACTGCTGGTAGTGAGTTTTTAAATAGCTCCCCATCCGCATCAAGCAGCACTTTGCTTCCCTTATTTTTCACTCGCTCAGTTATAGTTTTGTAAATATCTTTTGGTACACCATTTGGTATACTTCCAGCTAAAACAAAGATAGTATCGCTCTTAGCATAAGTATCTATTTTAGCTAGTAGCTCCTTAAGTTCATCTTCTGTGACTGCAGCACCTTGCTCGTTTAGTTCGGTTACTGCTACATTTTTTGCGAATACTTTAGTATTAGTTCTAGTCTCACCAGCAAGACAAACAAAATCTGTTTTAACGCCTATAGTGTTAAGCGTATTTACTATCATTTGACCTGAACTGCCACCCACAAATCCAGTTGCGATACTCTCGCCACCTAAAGCGTTAATTGTTTTTGAAACATTCACGCCTTTTCCACCTGCATCATAAACTGACTTTGTAATTCTATTTAATCCACCTACTACAAAATTATCTATCTCAACAGTCTTATCGATTGCGGGGTTCATAGTTACAGTAACTATCATAAAAATTGCTCTCCTTAAGCTTTATTTGTAAGTATATTGTAAACGGTATCAACATCCCCGTTAATCAGTTTTGCTGATAGTTCTTCATCAACTACTTTTTCGGATAGAGCGCCTAATATTTCAAGATGTTCGTCCCCAGCACTAGCTATCCCAACTATGATATATGCCTTCTCATCATCCCACACTACTCCATTTGGGAAAGTCATTACTGCAATGCCAGAAGTTATTACTTCTTTTTTTGCTTGCTCAACGCCATGTGGAATTGCAAGACCTGCACCCATGAAAGTAGAGAAGCTTTTTTCGCGTTCTAACATCCCATCTACATAAGCAGCTTTCACATAACCTGTATCTACGAGCATTTGACCTACAGTCTTAATAATCTCTTCTTTGCTTGTAAGCGTACAGTTAATTTTTATATTCTCTTTTTGTAAGAGTTCTTTTTTCTCTTCTTTACTTTTTTTTGAAAAAAACATATTCAGCACTCCTTTTAATAGTTTGGCTTTTCTTCTGTAATTATATTGTATAACTAAAATTAGATAATTTCAACTAAAACATCTTTGAGTTTGGCATTATTCATTAGTGACATTTATGAGGTTGTTCGGATTAAATTAATATAAACATAAAGGACTATGTGATAATAAACACATAGTCCTTAAAAATATTCTATCTAACCTCAAGCACATAACCTTTATTTCGTTGATGCGATATGTAGAAAACTCCTGCATTTTCCAGCTTTTTTCGAAGCCTAGAAAGCTGTGCCCACAACACACCATTGCTATATTGTGCATCTTTTGATATCCAGCATTTATTGTACAACTCTTCTGCTGTAATTGCATCCCCTCTGTTAATGATAAGTACATGTAGTATTGCGAACTCTTTGGGTGTTAGCAGTAAATCTTTGTCTTTTACCATAGCAATCATTTTTACAGTGTCGATGCTCAGTGCGCCAACTTTTATTGTGTCACTATTCTTAACTCTGCGCAATAGACTTTCTACCACGGCAACGAATTCATCATAATCATATGGCTTGGTTAAATAATAGTCTCCCCCATCATTTAACCCCTCTATCTTGTCCACAATTTGCGCCTTCCCGCTTAAGAATAAAACTAAAGTGTCACTTTTGGATTTAATTTCTTTACATAAATCAAACCCGCTCCCATCCGGAAGCATTACATCGAGTATAGCCAAATCTATCTGAGCTTTATCTATCACTTTTCTAGCTTGTGATAATGTTGTAGCAGTAAAAACTGTATACCCTAATCTTATAAGTTTTCTTGAATTAAAACGCAAAATATTTTCTTCATCTTCTACTAACAAAATATTATACATTGAATTAGACATTAATCCATCCTCCCATTATTATGCAGTTTTGGGAGTTTTATTGTGACAGTAGTACCCACTCCTTCTACTGATTTTATTATTAGATTGCCTCCGTGCGAGTCCACAATTTGGTTGCAGACATATAGTCCTATACCACCTCTAAAGCCATGTGGACCTCCGTCAATATATTCACTTTTTATCTTCCCTAATATATTTTGCGAAATTCCTTCACCCTCATCCAAGACTGTGATATATTGATGATATTCATCCTGTTTTAGTGATATTTCTATCATCGAGTTTTTTGTATGCCTACATGCGTTAGACAATAGATTAAGTAATACTTGACGCAGCCTTTTTTCATCCGCCATAATCTCAGGACAAGTATCATCAATCTCAAGCTTAAATATATTTGCACTTTTATTTATCTGTATATAATACTGCTCTGATACAGAACGGATAAGTGCTGATAACATAATCTTTTGCACATTTAAACTAAGTCTACCAGTTTCCAACGCAGTAGTGTCTAACAAATCAAAAACTGTTTCATTCAGTTTTTTAACCGTATCTTCTATTAGCAATTGGTTGCTTTTTATATCGTATAAATTATCTTTGTTATTTATATCCTCATTATGCATTATATCAAGCGTATCACTAGCGCTACCCATGATGATCGATAATGGAGTTTTTATCTCATGTGCTACTACTCCTAGAAAATGCGATTTCATTTGTAAAAATCGCTCTAATTCTATGCTTTTGTTTCTACTTTCAATTTCAGCTTTTTTCATATTTTCCATTCGTTTCATATTAATATAAAATATTGCTATAGCTTCAAAAATGGCAAATATTATAATCCCAGATTCACTTACTGCAATATCTACTATATGTATCCCCATGTAATAAAAAATGTCGATTATGGTGCTCGAAAATAAGATGAAAATCCCTGATGTAACTATCATTTGAGCAAAGTCTGGATTAGTTTTGGTTTTATGCTTCATTTTGTGTAGCCACACTGTTACACACATGTATATTATGATGACTGTATATGTAGTTGTTAATAAAGGAACTGTATATGATAATGTAAGCGTGTCTATAAAAATAAAAATTACCGCTGCTGACAAGAATATAATATCGAGTATCTTAATTATCATTGGTTTCGAAATTTCTTTGAAATGCAGTGCTATTATATGTGTCAACAGCACTATGCTCGTAGCGATGGAAATATACTCAATCTTAAGAGCCCATTCCCAGGGGAAATAATAAAATATCTCATTAATAAACTTAGTACCAGTAACAGAAATTCTAATCGCCCAAATTAAACATAAGAGTGAAAACATCAAGTTTATCGCATAGTTTCTTGTAGTTATCGCAAGCATCAAAAACACAATAAATAGCGCTAATAAAACGCCTGCTGCGATGATATCTATCACATTATCAAAATTGATATACCAGTTTAACAAATCAGGATTCCCTATATATACATAGCTATAAGTACTACCCTGTCTATGTACAAAATTACCACCCTGTACAATAATTTCTATCATGGAATCATCTGCTGATGTTTGCCCATATAAATGCTTATGCCCTGGCACAAATTCTTCCGCAGTTTCTGCTACCACACCTGCACTAGAGCAGAATTCCCCGTTTACAAAAAGCGTTCTAGCATAATCCCCTTTTGTATAAATTAAGTAATCATCTTCTTTAGGTACTGCGATTGTCAATCGAACTGTTCTTGCTTGGTTAAAGTCAATTGGGTTTCCTATCTCAATTTCATCCTCATATTGCGGGAACTCTTGTGGTGTTAAAACTCTATCTTCAATATATTCTACATTACCGTCAAGCATGACCACTGTGTTAGAAAAGTCATATTCACTTAAATCCCAAACACCATTATCCGAATGAACGACAGTTAAATTAGCAACATAATCTTTATATTCTGACTCCACAATTAATAATAAAACCCAAAAAGCTAAAACACAAGCCAGAACTGTGTATATCATAATATGTTTTGTCTTCATATCAATCTACCTTACCTTGAAAAATATATGTAAAAAGGCGAGTATCTTTTATAGATAATCGCCTTTGACTATAAAATTATAACTCATTTTTCTCAATAAATCAAGTTTAATGCGCTATTAACTTAAATATTCAGTTTGTGTAGTAACTCATAGAATGTATTCACTTCTTCTTCGCTGAATAATTCGAATATTTTATTAGAATCCCTTACTATCACTTCTACTAGCTTTTCAGAAAAATGCAGCCCTTTCTCGGTAAGTAAGATAATATTCTCATTATTTTGTGTGCCTGCAACTTTTTCTACTAGCTCATATCCATGTAGCTTATTAATTATATCAGAAACAGCTTGTGCTGAAATATCCATACAATTAGCTAAAGCTCGCTGATTCATATTTTCATTGGTGTATAGCAAATGTAGTGTTCTTCTAGCTGAATGTCTCAAATCCATTTTAGTTATCAGCTCCATAAACTCAGA
>CAYJII010000052.1:0-12238 GCA_964370225.1 uncultured Oscillospiraceae bacterium
AGTTAAAAAGTAAGCATAGTTATCAAGTCCATACCCACCATCTTCCAAAGAGAAGCTATTGATTACGCTTAAAATAATTGGGATAAGAACAATACCAATTATTATAATCATAGCTGGAGTTATCAAAAGATATGGTAGGATTTTACTAAAGTTTTTTTTCATTTTTTCGCTCAATTCTCCGTAAATACGGTGTGATAAATTTAATCACGCTAATATTATTAATATGAAACTGCCAAATTGACAGTTTCATATTAATTAAAGTTATGTATAATTCTTAATCTAAAGTTCCAATTTCAGTTGCCCATTTTTCATTTAGCAGTGTTGACAATTCTCCGATTGAAGAAGATCTAAATGCATCAATATTTAAGTTTTCAATTGATGTAACAAGTTCTGGATCAAGTGTGGTAAAGTCGATTACTGGAAGTGCTGCCATTGATTCAAGCGCGATGTTTTGTGCTTCTGGGGTCAGCATATAATCAATAAATGCTTGTGCAGCTTCTGAGTTAGAACCCATTGAAGGGATGCCTAAAGACACAGTACCACCAGTGAAGGCAGGGTCAATTTGAGTTAATTTGATTTCCTCAGGCATTGTTCCTTGTGCTTGTTGAGAAATAACCATGTCAGCCCATGCTGGAGTCATATCAATCTCTTTGCTAGCCAATAAATCAAGTGTTCCTTGGTTTTTGTTTGGATAAACAACTTTACCAGAAGACTCGTACATATATGGGTGTAACTCAGTCATTAAGTCAAAGCCCTCTGTCCACTCGCTCATAACAGCTTCGTCTGTTTCAGTTAATTTGCTTTCATCTAAGAAATTATATACGCTTGTTGTAACGAATGAGCTTCCAGCTCCGCCTGAATCAGGTGTGTTGTAAGCAAATCTACCTGGATTATCTTGTATCCATTGGTATAGCTCCTCAGCAGTTTGTGGTGGGTTTTCAACTGTTTCTGAGTTGTATGCTAAAAGCACAGTAGTTCCTCTATATGGAATGAAAAGGTCAGGTCTTTCTTTTTCAGATGGAGTTATAGTAAGATTTGCTTTGTTTGGTACTTCTTCCTCTGTGATAGGAAGGAACATATCCTCTCCGCCTTGAGTCATATAACCAACGATTTCTGTATTACCAACTTCAACTAAATCATAATCAGTATTTGTTTGGTCTGCTTGATATGCTGCAATTAGTCTATCCGCAAGACTTTGTGCTCCAGTTCCAGATGTGATAAATTGAAGTTCGGCTATATACCCATCTTCATTTGTTTCGTTAAAGTTTGCGATTTGTTGCTCAAATTGTAGCTTTACATTGTCAGAACCGCTTGCCCATAATGTAAAAGTTTTGTCTTCGCCTGTCGCTTGTGCAGTACAGCCTGCGAATGTTGTCATTGCTAAAGAAGCTGCCATAACAACTGCTAATAATCTTTTGAATTTCATATTATTCCTCCATAATTAAGCTTGTTTTATATATTGAACAGTTAAACTGTATCAATCTTTGTAATATTCTTCGTACTTATTAAATGAAATATTTACTTTTTCATTTTCTGCAAAGTTAAACGCTACTTCACGACTTACATAACTACGAACTAATTGTTTTTCGAGTTGAACTAAAATTTCTGCATAATGCCCAAGCATCATAATTGTAACTATATGACCGCTATATTTTCCGCTTATGTCAGTTGTTTTTTCAACTTTGATATCTTCTGGTCTTACGCTAATGATTTTTTCATCATCTTTATCGATGAAATTCATTTCACCAATAAAAGAGGCAACATATTTAGAAGCAGGGTTATCATAAATTTCATTTGCAGTGCCTACTTGTTCAAACACACCTTTGTTCATAACTACAATTCTATGCGACATAGCCATCGCTTCTTCTTGGTCATGTGTTACGAAAACTACGGTAATATTAAGTTCGGACTGGATTTTTTTAAGTTCCTCACGCATTTGCTGTCTTATTTTTGCATCAAGTGCCGAAAAAGGCTCGTCTAATAGTAGCACAGATGGTTTTAGTAAAAGTGCCCTTGCGATTGCGATACGTTGTTGTTGACCGCCTGATAGCTGTGCTGGATATTTCTTACCGTGTCCTGTCATACCAACTAAAGCTAGCATTTCGTCAGCTCTTTTGAGCATTTCTTTTTTCTCTACTTTTCTTATTTTAAGTCCAAAAGTTAAATTTTCATAAATTGTCATATGCGGCCATAGATTGTAGCTTTGAAAAACCATTGCAGTCGGGCGCTTTTCAGGTGGCATCTTATCTATACGCTCGCCATCAATTAATATTTCGCCAGCATTAATATCTAAAAAACCTCCTAGTGCACGCAAAATTGTTGATTTCCCGCAGCCGGAAGGGCCAAGCATAGTAACAAATTCGCCTTCGTACACATCAAGATTTATATTCTCAACTCCATCACCATTGTCATATTTTTTTGTCATATCTTTTATTTGCAGTTTTATTTTTTGTGTATTAACCATTTTTAAAGTTATTCCTTTCTCAAAGAGAGTTAATTATTTTACATTATATCCTTTTGATATAGCATCGGGACCAACATATTTTCTGAGTGCAATAAGTATTACGAGGGAAGGTATAATTAATATTATTGACAAAACTGGTCCTGCTGTCAGTGGGTATTGCATGATAACACCATATAATTCTACAGGCATTGTTTTTATCTGTGGGAAACCAACTAATAAAGTACCTTGTGATTCTTCAAGTGAGCCTAGGAAAGTGAAAACCGACGCAACACTTATTCCAGGAATTGCCATAGGTAAGGTAATGCTAAAAAAGGTTCTTAGTGAGCTTGCACCAACATCTCGCGCTGATTCTTCTTGTTGTTTATGTACACTCCTAAATGAATTTGCGGGTACCCATGTCATAAACATCAGGGAGTTTAACACATGGATTAGTATTACACCTAAGAAAGTTCCCATTAAATTAAATCTGTAAAAAATTATACCGATTGAAATGTAAAGTCCCATTTTAGGAAAAGCATTACTTAACAAAAATGATAGTAAAAAGATTTTCTTTCCTTTAAAATCAAACCTTGCTAGTGCATATGCAGCGGGGATACAGATTATCATAGATACCAGTGTAGCTACAATTGCAACAAAAAATGAAGTGAAAATCGAACTGACTAGACTTTGTTGGCTGAATACAAAATCCCACCATTTCACGCCTACCTCACTAGGGATTACATCGGGATATTCGTATGTATTAGCAAAAGCGAGCATGGATAAATTCATTAAGGGCAAATAAAAAAACAGCATAAATACTGCTAGAAGTATGTATTCAAGTACACCTCTTAATCCTACTGTGTGATAAAATGCGCGGGGGCTTAATATTTTCATAATATTTTCTACCTTTTTGTTTAAATTCAATAAGCCAATTCTAGCATTTTACAACTACATGTAAAAGCAAAGTTTGGTCAATTGTCTGTAAATTAATTGTATTATCATTATCACTAATGTAAAATGTAGTGGGATAAATTGATTTATGTAAAATGGCGATGTAATATTATCCCATATAATAAAAAAAGAGTTTTGATAAAATCAAAACTCTTTTTTTATTATATATGTTTATCTCGTATATTTAGTGCGCATATAGGGTTTCTTGTAGTAATATTTGTAACATCAAAATCCATATACTGCATTAATTCGACCTCTTCATTTAAGGTCCATATCGAAAGCGAGATACCTTCTTTTTTAAGGCTGTCTATGAGCTCTTTACAAGCAAATTTATAGCTTAAGTTTAATACTGTTGCACCGCAGTTTTTCATAGTGCTTACAATTTGCTTTATTTCCTCATTGGTAATTACGAATTGATTTGCATCTTTATTTTTATATCTTTCTATGTAAAAGTTGTTAAGCATATTTTCGATATTCAAATAAGTTTCTTGGTATTTACACAAAAAGTTTTCATTGCCTAAATGCAAATTGGTGCTTTTTTCTTCTTCAAAAGATTTAATCGTATCCAATGAAACTGAACCAGAAAAAATAATTGGATTTTGCAGTTTGCATTTAACAGCAAGACGCAACACTTCCTCTTCAATGCCCTCGTCTTTTAAATCACAGTTAATAGCAATTTTAGGGTTAGCATTAGCATGCACAAATACATCTTCAAGCTTTACAAATAATTCATTGCCAATATCGGATTGTTTTGGTGGATCATGTCGTATAATAAGACAATCCATAAACTTACGCACATCTATTTCGATAGCATCTACACCTAGTTTTAATGCATACTCTACAAATTCTAGGCTGTTATCAGGAGTGTTATCACAACCAGAATGAGCTGTTATTAGTGGCTTCTTTTTCATATCATCACAATCACTTTCATTAACTTGTTTTTGATTAACTACTTATAGCATAGTATCTATCAAGGTTCATTAGTAGCTACTCAATGGCATTGTAACAAAAAAGGAGGGAAAAGTCAACGCTAATTAAATACACTGTTTTACGTGTGTGTGGGTTTATATTGTGAGCCAATCGAAAGGCTACAAAATAATCACTCCTACGCTTTGCTTTTTGCTATGAATTTTTGGTAGGATTTATATTTTTCATCAGATAATTTCTTGCATTTGTCCAATAATTTTTGCACACCACGCACTTGTTTTAGTTTCTTTTCTTTGTCCAATAGTTTTTGCACACCATGCGCTTTTATATTTTTTCTCTCTTTTTTTATTGTCTCTAGCATATCGCTGATTACGCCATATGGTACATATGTGAAGTCTTCATGTATCGTGCAATCGTATTCTTTTATAAATCTATCGAAATACTCTACATATTTTTTCACCCAAACAAATGACTGTTCATAATTTTTCTTGTCATAAAAAAACTCTATCGCTTTATACGCTGCATTTAAAACATTATGGTGAACATAAAAGCTATTTTCTATATTTTCATAATACTCCAAATTATTTTTTATTGAGTCTTCACTATAAAAAATAAGCTTTTCATCGTTGTCTAGGTGCTTATATGAATTTACTAACTCATCATCACATTCTGCTACATATATAAGATCAAAAGCGGATAAATTCATTTTTAGTATTTCTTCTTGGTAGCTTCGTGCCGATATGAAGCACTCGATGGCATCTTCATACTCTTCTTTTAAATAAAAGCCGGTACCTTTACAGAGATAGACCATGGCTAATGCATTGATGCTTGCTGCGTTATTTAACTCCGCATTTATTTTTAACGCAAGCTCTATGCACATATCGCAATATTTATGCAACTCTTCTATTTTCCCATATTTTTCATATAGCGTGACGAATGCCTGATATAGCACTAACATCGTTTCTTGATATTCAGCAGGCATTTCGCCGTCTACCTTTAAACTTTCAGAAAATTCAAGTGCACTGAGCAAGTGTTTTTCTGCTGCTTCGTAATCCGTATTCATCAAATTATCATTATAAATCTTGAATACCATGCATGTTCTCTCCAGTGCCATACATGCATACTCCACCTCTTTATTTTTGGTATACTCGCTCGCTAAATGCTTTACTAATATATCTAGATATTTTATCGCGTCATCAAAATTATTTATCCTAACATAAAAATTGGTGAGAGATTTAAGGAAATGTACAGCCCAATAACTTTCGCTGTCTTTATCAGAATTTAACTGCGAAGTATACTTATCTATGATTTCTTTATTATTAATCTTTTCAATTTGCTCTTGTGAGATATCATCTACTTCACTTGCGGCATAAAGCAATATGCGATATAGGTCAACCGTTTGCTGCTCGGTCGTTGTATATATAGGGTCATCTTCTTCTAAATCTAAATATCCCAGCTCCTCGATGGTATCAAATAAATATAGCACCGTATTAAAGATAAAATTATTTTCTCTCGTATTCGTTGATGCCTGCATCTTGTTTAATAACTGTCTATATATCTCAATTAAATGTAATACATAACTATTTTCGATTGCCGCTTCCATTAGTTTTTTAGGATATTCATTTTCCGATTCGCCCCAAAAATGGTTCTCTTCAAAGTCCTTCATAGTTATATCTAAAAGCTCTTCATCTTTACTATCTATCACTGTCGCTATATACTCGACGATAAACTTGTAATCATCCATAACATTAGCGTATGAAAGTATATTTTTCATCCGCAAAGGATCATATAAATCCAATTCTTTGAAATGCTCAAAAATAGCGTTTACTCCAATTTCTAATATACCTTTTTCTTCAAAACGTGCTTGCAAATCTGTTGCAAACTCTTTGTATGTAAAATCAATTTGTCCATCTTTTCCTGTAGTTATAAATCTGCCTAAGTACAGTAAAAATCGCGACAAGTCAATAGCGCTATAGGGCATTTCGTTTCTTTGAAAAATCGCTTCAATGTCGCTTTGCCTTAAACCTCTTATAGAGCAAGTCATTAGTGTAAGTATATTTAACGAAGAGTCCTCCTCTATTTTATCACTAACATCAAAAAGAAATTGAGTAAAAAGAGGGTCTATCACGCCACTTGAAGTATCAACAATCTTGCACATATACTTCGAAATGGCTTCCATGTCATTCCCCATTTTCGATATTTCATTAAAATCGTCAATATCAAAAATAAGTAGCCTCTGCACAATCAAGTAAATGTATAAGGGTAGCTCAGAGCTTGATTTTTTAACTATACGCTCTATTACATCATCATCAAGTTCTTTTCCCGCTGCGGCTAAAATCCCGTTTATCACTTCGACTTTTTCTGTATCAGTTAGCATTTGTACTTCTGTTTCATGTGTAAATTCTCTCTTGTTCACAGGGACAGAATATTCGACCTGACTATGTTGCGTGAAAATAAATTTAATATTAGCTTTATACTCTGAGGGATGATTCGGTGGGAATAACATAAAGCGCCTTATTTCGCTTGCATCATCAAATTTATTAATATTATCTATTACAAAAACCTGCAAGGGCATGTCGTGCTTGGCATATAACTCCATTAAATACCAAAAATAGTCTTTTGCCATCTCATAATCGGTATGTTCTGTAAAGTCTATGCCAAATATTTTTTCTATATTGTATATGAAATGCTTCACAAGAGAAAAAACATCGCCGGTCTGTGTGCCTGTTTGTGCAACAAATTTATTAACCTGTATATTTTCATCGGTAAGATTTTTTAGCACTTGTGCTAAAAGGCAGCTTTTTCCACTCCCCGTTATTCCTTTTACTATAAATATAAACTCATCGTCATAAATAATTTTATTCGCAATATTTTCAGCTAGTTCAAATCTTGTTGCATATTGCTTTTGCTTTTCCTCCAAATACAAATTTGCTAAGATTTCGTCGCGCTCAATTACATGCAAATTTGCTATTCTATCAAAATCCTCTTGCATTAGTTTTTTTACGCCATTTATCATTTCCTCTTTGAAATTTTCAGGCATTTCAAGACGCTTTTTTTCACTATCCCATTTTGGCGAATAGTAAAAAACTCTGTCGCTGAAATTATCAGTCAATCTCTTTTTTAGTGAATTTAGCTTAGCTAGATGCTCCGCATTTTCACTTTCGTAAATGGCGCGTTCATCTTGGGGCATATCATCAATAAAGCTGCTGTCCCTGATGAAAAATAAGCAGTTTTCCGGCTTGCTTTTTTCAGAAAGTGCTCCATATTCAATTTCAAGCGCAGTTACGCTTTTCATATAATCATCAATTTCATAATTTTTGCTTTGTGTGCAATAGTGGAGATGCTTTTTATCAGGCACCCAACCATAACGCTCTCCCAAAATTACAATCATATATGGGTTGCAGTTGTCAATTTCATCAAGGCACACAGAAAGCACCTTGTTTGCGCCCTCGTCCGACTCAAGGTCAGAAGTGTTAACTCCCCACCTTAAATCCACAAAGCGCAACTGTTCGCCGTATTCCATCGCAAATTTGTTGAGTTGAGGAATAATGTCCACTTGCATAAAATCTCGTTCAAATTGCATGTCTTTAAAAGTACTTGAAACAAATATTGATTTCATAATCTGAACCATCCATTTACAATAATTTTTTTAAGTCTAAAATTTTATTTTAACTGCCTTATAATAACTTGATATTAACAAAATTATATCATACAAAAACTGCAATGTCTATCATTTTGCTTTTGCTAATGCATTTGCTCCCACGGTGCGATAAAATTTGTGAGGTTTAGCAGTAAACTGCAGTAGCTAATATGGCAATTTGGAACGTAATATATAGCTTTGGGCTTTTACAGGCATAGTGGCATCAATACTTTTTTACATTAAAAAAATTCTGATAGAGAAGACCAAACAAAAGCAAATACTTTTTTGCGACATAAAATATTGACAGAATAGTAAAAACAGGTATATAATAGTCATAATATATAAAATTTCAGCTTTTTAATCTTGAGTTTTAGCTGTAGTTAACATGGTGTCGTAATAAAACAAACTATAAAAAGAGAAGGATGTATCGAGAATGAATTATTATGTTAATCAAAAAGTGACACGAAGCGGTGACGGAAGCAAAGAAAGACCTTTCAAATGGATAAATGAAGCAGCAAAAATTGCAAAACCTGGAGATGAAGTTATTGTATCTCCCGGTCTATATCGCGAATATGTAGATCCTGTAAACGCTGGGTGCGAAGATAATAGAATTATTTATCGAAGTGAAGTGCCACTAGGTGCCATTATAACAGGTGCAGAAGAAGCAAAAGGTTGGGAAAAGTATGAAGAAGATACTTGGGTATTATATGTAGACAATGGGGTGTTTGGGGCTTATAATCCATATACCACAACTGTTAGTGGCGACTGGTATTTTTCACCAGATGTACGTCATACTGGGGCGGTTTATCTTAATGACCGTATGATGTATGAAACTTTGTCGCTTGAAGAGTGCTTAAAAGGTGAAAAATACATACCGTCTTGGGAGCAGGAATGGTCAATATACAAATGGTTTACAGTGCAAGAAAACGGTAAAACGGTAATATATGCAAATTTCAAAGGCAAAAACCCCAACGAGGAAAATGTTGAGATAAATGTTCGCAGAAACTGCTTTATGCCTTCAAAGACAGGGGTTTCATATATCACATTCTCGGGATTTAATGTCACTAAAGCTGCGACTACTTGGGCGCCTCCTGCTGCATTCCAAGATGGCATGATAGGTCCACACTGGTCAAAAGGTTGGATTATAGAAGATTGCGATATTAGTAATAGTAAATGCAGTGGCATTTCACTTGGTAAGTATTATGATGAAGAAAATGAGCAATATTATACGAGAAAACAAGTAAAGAGTGCAACACAAATGGAGCGTGATGCTACTTGTCGTGGGCAATATCACGGTTGGAGCAAGGAAACAATAGGAAGTCATATTGTTAGACGATGCAATATTCACCATTGTGAGCAGACGGGGATAGTAGGTCGTATGGGTTGTGTATTCAGTTTAATTGAAGATAATCACATACATCATATTAACAACATGCAACAGCTTGGTGGGGCAGAGATTGCTGGAATTAAATTCCACGCAGCAATCGATGTAACATTCCGTAGAAATCATATTCATCATTGTACTATGGGAATTTGGTGTGACTGGCAAGCACAAGGCACACGTATCTCACAGAATCTTTTCCATGATAATCATATGCCAGAGGGTTCTACCGTAAACGTAGGTTCTATGATGAACCAAGATGTATTTATTGAAGTAAGCCATGGGCCTACAATTATTGATAATAACATCATGTTATCAAAAGTATCAATAAACCTTGCAACCGAAGGCGTAGCGGTAATAAATAATCTTATGCTAGGAGCTTTTACAAATGTAGGAAGCGGAACTGATTTTATTGTTGATGAAAAAAATCAACCAAGATATACTCCTTATCATATTCGCCATCAGACAGAAGTAGCTGGTTTTATGACCATATTACATGGAGATGACCGTATTTATAACAATATCTTTATTCAAAACTATCCGATAGTCGAAACTAAAGCGAAAGGAAATATGGGATTTGGGATGCTGCCACCAAATCAGATAGTAGGGACTTCGGTGTTTGATGAGTATCCAACATATGATAAATGGATAGGTGAGTTTGACTTAGATACTCCTGCGAATATGTTTACCCAAACTGCACTGCACTTCAGACATTTACCAGTATGGGTAGATGGGAATGCTTATTTCAATGGCGCAGTTGCATGCAAAAACGAGGAGAAAAAGTTTGTTGATGAAAACACTAAAATATATGTAAACCTTATTGAAAAGGAAGGAAAGTACACTTTAGATACAAACCTATACGATGTTTTAGGAGAGTTTTCCACAAAAATAATATCAACTGAAACGCTCGGACTTGCGTTTGAGCCTGAGCAACGATTTGAAAATCCAGATGAGACATCAATAATTTTTAATGAAGATTATTTTGGAGATTATCGTGGACTATCAGCAGTTCCAGGACCATTTGTTACACCGCAGGCTGCAAAGAATGTATTAAACTAATAACATTATAATTTCGGTGGTTAATATTTCCCCTAAAAACATCTTTCTTCTTTATGCACACAAAAACTAAAAGCTGTTAGTGATTTTAATGAGTAATTATGAAGATAATGTATGGGAGATTTGGAGAAATATTTTAGCTTATTGCAAAAATTAAAAAGTATATCCACAATATCAAAAGCCTTGCCGTTTCGGCAAGGCTTTTGTAGTGCATGGCTTAAATAATAGTGCGAACTCAAAGGTTATTCGGTATACCGATTTGCCGCTAATATTGACGCCTCCGTCTACTCCTAAGTCAAACACTATATCACAGAAAAAGGACAAAGTAGCCTAAAAAGCACTGCTGACCAAATAGTATACGAAAATATTTTAGATGCTTTTTTAAGTAGCAATCTTATAGCTAAAACAGCCACAATTAATTACAATGCTCGCTGTGAAACTCATGCCCAGTAAGCTTAAAAATATACTATCCATGCTAATTCTCCTTACTACAATGTTTATAGCTATATTATTATTAATCTGTACGCTATAATTAACCTTGTTAAAAGCGTAAAATTATTAAATCAATTCTATTTTAATACCTAATACACCATATGTGATTTGTTGTTCTGGCGTATAAAATTCCTCTAAAACAGATTTAAGTTCTTCTTTTGTCATTTCTTTATCTGCTAACATTTCTATAGGAAAATCCGAAAACAGATTATCGAAATTATTATAATTTAGCATACCAATTACTACTGCTTCAAAGTTTTCTGTTAAATCTGGTATTTTAAAGAATTTGATTTTATCTCCAACTTTAATTTCTTGTCTTTTTTCATCGTACAATCTTAGTTCAATTCTTTTCGTTCCTTTTAAAATGTAATCGTAATATTTTGCTTGTAATTTCATTTCATGTGTCATGTTATTAATTTTTCCTTACTTTCTTGATATTTGTAAAATCATTTACCTTTCTTGTTTAGGATTTTGCATGTTTTGCTATCAAAACTAAATGTTTGCTCCACTCATTCATCATATCGTATAGTGGGTTGCTTTCGCGTATAAATATTAAAGTATGAACGTATAGTTTCAGTTGCAGCAATTAGTATTGCTGGATCAACAAATAGAATGCAACAACACAATATAGATGAAATAATTATTGACCTTAAAAAAATCGCCAGAAAAATATCACGGTCGATGTAGTAATATATTGTGGATAATACTCTACTTTAATAGCGTGCCATGACGATAAAATGAGAAGCAGAAATTTGGATATATGAAAAGAAACAAGCTGACACATCACGAAGTGTCAGCTTGTTTTTATATACAGAGTACACTCATTTTACGCATCATCTGAACTAATGTTGCCCTTATGTTCAAATCTTTTTATATATTTTAGCAATACTTTATTTAATGCTGCTTCTACGTCAATATCTAGTTCATTACTTAATGCAATTAGAGAAAAAAGACAATCTCCAATTTCCAGTTCGATTTCAGAAGTATTTTTATATGGCGCTACTCCATACTCACAACCTTTTATCAGTTCTTTTCCTAATTCACCGACTTCACTAACCAAGTCAATATATCTTATCTGATGATTACACTTCAAATTATAATTTTCAATTAAATCTTTTACTGCTTTTTGCATACTATATTCCTCTTATTATATAAATAATCCATCGGATTATTTATTAGGCATGTGCCCGTTTCGTCGGGCACGCCATATGGTTTTATTGCCGTGGGGCATTGTAGTTATCACCTGTTGCAGGGACGTCAGTTTCGGGCTCAGTTTCAGCGTTTCGGCTGTTGACTTCCTTTGTTTTGATAGATTGTTGCGTTAAAATATAATTAACATTATTGTACA
>CAYJII010000053.1:0-11801 GCA_964370225.1 uncultured Oscillospiraceae bacterium
GCTTGCGGTTGCGTCGGTTGAATGTTATTGTCTTGCGGAGTGAATTCGTTATTCATCTAGAACCTCTTTCATTAGTAATTTATTGTTATTTTAGCTTAATAAACTCTTGTATAAGCGAAGTCGGCGGAATCATTTCCCTGCCCATTGTCGGGAAGTGGCTTATCCCATTAATCAGCCTTTCTATAGTATCAGCATATTCGCTATTCTCTTTTGCTTGCTCCAAAGTTTGCGTAAACAACTGATTGTATAGTCCTGGTTCAAAATAATGAGTTGTATTAATATGATAATCGGCATTATCCCTGAACGGGTGTATATATAATGCCTCGCCTTTACGAACGTATTCCCACATATTAAGCGTATCTTCTATCGCAGTTTTTCTGTGCACGGAATCTCTCAGTGCGCGACGGATTAAGCGCAAATCTTTTGCAGCGAGAATAATATCGCCATTTGGTGCGACAAAGTCGCTATGCACGCTGACATACACTCTAAAAATTTTATCTTCGTCTATATTTTTTGATAGCTCTGGGTTTAGCGCATGTATCCCCTCGAGCACTAGATAGCTATTGTGGTCGTGCATGGAAACTTCAATCGTCTTATCCGCTCTCACCTTATGATGGAAGTCATACACGGGGAAATGAGCAGTTTTATCTTTGGACAAGCTGCCCATCACCATATCAAAATGCTCTAAATCAAGGCTATCGATAATCTCATAATTTTTTTGGCCATCTTCCCACAAAGGCATGTCGTCCTGTGCTTTATAAAAATTATCAAGCGACACTCGATTTGCGTTTTTCCCAAGCCCCTCTAGCAAATTAACAAGCTTTTTTGCAGTGGTGGTTTTACCTGATGAAGATGGACCTGTTAAAAGGATTATATTTTTCTCGTTTTGGATAATCATTTTACACAAAGTAGTAAGCTTTGAATCAAAATTATTTTCCGCATCCAATACTAAAATTTCTGGTTTTTTTGTGATAAGATTTGAGCTGTTGATTTTAGTCATCCTCGAATTATATTTCATGCCTAGCCCCTCTCCTTTTTACCGCTATAAATAGCGCAAGAAAAATTTTTCTTATTTGCCTACATATATAAATAAGTATATACATACCTTTTAGTATAATATAATCCAAAATTAATGTCAACAAAATATAGGTGCATTTTTTGACTAAAAAGTAAAATGTCAAGAAAAAACACTTGACAGACAACCTGGTTATATGTATAATATAACTTGTGAATATACGCAGAAAAATATTATGATGTAAAAAGGGGCTTTATTTAATGGCAAAAAACATGGAAATTGCGATTTTGCTTGACTTTTATGGCGAGCTGTTGACCTCGAAGCAATTCGATGTGATTGACCTTTACTACAATGAAGATTTGTCTTTAGGCGAAATTGCCCAACATCAACAGATTTCAAGGCAAGGTGTGCTTGATAGCATACAGCGTGCAGAGATTTTGTTAAACGAGTTTGAAGAAAAGCTCTGTATGCTAAAAAAATACCGCGAGAGCCGCGAAATATTTAATAGCATTTTAGCTTTATCCGAACAAATTCACATGACCAGTCATAAATACAATTATTCGACTGTGATTATTAATAATTCTAAGAAATTAGTCGAAATTGCAAAAGAGCAATTGAGCGAAGAAGAATAAATTACTAAAACTTTAGTATACGGAGGAATAAGATGGCTTTTGAAGGATTATCCGAAAAGCTTTCCGCGGCGTTTAAGAAATTGCGCTCAAAGGGAAAACTGACCGAAGATGACATAAAAGTCGCGATGCGAGAAGTTCGCTTGGCTTTGCTTGAAGCCGATGTTAACTATAAAGTTGTTAAAGATTTTGTTAAAAGCGTTAGTGAGAGAAGTGTCGGTGTTGAGGTGCTACAAAGCTTGACTCCAGCACAACAAGTTATCAAAATCGTTAACGAAGAACTCTGCTCCTTGATGGGTAGCGAAAATGCAAAAATTAATATGCCATCAAAACCACCATGTATAATCATGATGTGTGGTTTGCAAGGTAGCGGTAAGACAACTCATTCCGCTAAACTTGGTAAATACTTTAAATCTAAAGGGCACAGACCACTTTTGGTAGCTTGTGACATTTATCGTCCAGCGGCTATCGACCAGCTTAAAGTTGTTGGTGGGCAAGTTGATGTTCCTGTATTTGAAATGGGACAAATCGACCCTGTTACTATCGCACAAAATGCAGTTTCTCACGCAAAAGACCATGGTAACGACATTGTTATTATAGATACCGCGGGTCGTTTGCATATTGACGAGGAGCTTATGGGCGAGCTTTTAAACATAAAAGGAAATGTTTCTCCAAACGAAATTTTACTCGTAGTCGACTCCATGACTGGACAAGATGCTGTAAACGTGGCAGAAAGCTTTAATGAAACACTCGGAATTGACGGTGTTATCCTCACAAAGCTTGATGGTGATACCAGAGGCGGTGCGGCACTTAGCGTACTAGCTGTTACTGGAAAACCTGTTAAATTTGCGGGAACTGGTGAAAAGCTTGATGATCTTGAGATGTTTTATCCAGAGAGAATGGCATCAAGAATTCTAGGAATGGGCGATGTGCTCACTTTAATTGAGAGAGCGCAAGACAATATAGACGAGCAGTCCACTAAAGATATGGTGGCAAAGCTTCAAGAGAACAAGTTTAACATGAACGATTTGCTAGAGCAGATGCAGCAAGTTAAAAAAATGGGCTCACTTAGACAAATCATCGGCATGATACCGGGTGCCAATAAAATAAAAGACGAGGATATCGACGACAAGCAACTTGTACGAGTTGAAGCGCTGATAACTTCGATGACTAAAAAAGAACGCGAAAACCCCAAAATCATCAATCCGTCCAGAAAGCGTAGGATTGCCGCAGGTAGTGGCATGAAAGTTGAGGACGTCAACCGTTTGCTAAAGCAATTTGAGCAAATGCAAAAAATGATGAAACAATTAGGTGGAATGGGCAAAAACGGCAAGAAAAAACGTCGTGGTTTCCCTCTTATGAATAATATGCCACCACTTCAGTAGTGCTTTTACGTATCGCCTATTTGGTAAAAATTTTAGCTTATTAAAGTTGTTTTTTACGGCGAACTGTAAATAAAAATAACGTTTTATTAGGAGGTGACAGTTATGGCTGTTAAAATCAGATTACGTAGAATGGGTGCTAAAAAAGCTCCTTTTTACCGCATTGTAGTTGCAGATTCAAGATTTCCAAGGGACGGAAGATTTATCGAAGAAATAGGTTACTATGACCCTACAAAAAATCCTTCCATATTCAAAATTGATGCAGAAAAAGCTCAAAAATGGATTGCTAACGGAGCTCAACCAACAGATACAGTAAAGAAACTAATGAAAAATACCGCTTCACCACAAGAATAGAGGTAAATGCTGATGAAAGAATTGCTGGAAACTATCGCTAAAGGACTTGTTGAAGACAAAGACTCTGTAGAAGTAACAGTTGATGACATAAACGAGGATGGTATCGTTGTGTACCACCTTAAAGTAGCGTCAGATGATATGGGACGAATTATTGGTAAACAAGGACGTATAGCGAAAGCTATCAGAGCGGTAATGCGAGCATGTGCCAGCAAAACCGAGCAAAAGATAGCTGTGGAAATCGACTAAGACTTAGGGGAGCTTATGCTTCCCTAATTTTTGTGGGGCAAATAATTATTTTTATTTTATTGTATAAGCGAGAGATATTATGAAAAAAATGTATTTACAGGCAGGAAAAATAACTACCACTCATGGGATAAAAGGCGATGTTCGTGTCATGGTTTTGTGTGACTCTCCCGAACTTTTTTGCGAGTTCGATAGTTTTTACACAGACGACAAGGGACGCAACACCATTGAAGTGGAAAAAGCACGTGTGCAAAAAAATATTGTTGTCGCAAAGTTTGCTGGTATCGAGTCAATTGAAATGGCTCAAGCTATCCGTAACACGACACTGTATATTCACAGGGATGACTTAAGCCTTGATTCAGACACTTATTATATCGAAGATATTATAGGCTGTACTGTCGTTAATTTTGACGATGAGAGCATTGTTTATGGAAAGATTGTCGACGTCACTCAAACTGGCGCACATGATGTTTATCACATCAAAAATAGCAAGGGCAAACTATTGCTTGCACCCGCTATTGAGCAAGTGGTGAAGCATACAGACATTGACAGCGAAATTATCAAGATTATTCCGCTAGAGGGTCTTTTCGATGAGGATTGATATTGCGACCTTGTTCCCCGATATGTGCGATAACGCGCTGAGCGAAAGTATTATCGGTAGAGCTAGGAAAAACGGTTTAATAGAAATTCATACGCATAACATTAGGGATTACTCTGAAGACAAGCACAGACGCGTGGACGACACTCCATATGGCGGAGGAATGGGCATGGTGATGAAAGCCGACCCGATTTATAAATGCTATCTTGATGTCGTGCAAATGCTTGGTGGAAAGAAACCTCATGTAATTTATATGTCACCGCAGGGCGAAGTGCTAAGACAAGAGAAATGCAAGTCGTTGCTTTTGCACGAGAATGTATTTATTTTGTGTGGGCATTACGAGGGTGTAGACGAGAGAATTATCGAGAAAATTGTCGATGAAGAAATTTCGATTGGCGATTATGTTTTAACTGGTGGCGAACTCGCTGCAATGGTGCTAGTAGATAGTGTGGCAAGACTGTGTGATGGAGTGCTCTCAGACAATGTTTGTTTTGAGGATGAAAGCCATTATAGCGGACTGCTTGAATACCCACAATATACCCGACCTGAAACATGGGAAGAGAGCGAAGTTCCAAAGGTTCTTTTGTCAGGACATCATGCTAATATAAACGCATGGAGACATGAAAAATCATTGGAGCGTACAAAAGAAAAACGCCCCGATATGTATGGTAATTATTTAATAAAAAGCCATGATGATAAATGATGTTGAAAACAAATATAGAACATGTTCAATTAAGTTAAAATTTTATATTAAAATTACACAATTGAAATATGTGAAAAGCTCAGAAAAATTAGATAATCAACTGAAAAATGCTTTTACACATTGACGTAAAAAAAATTTCATTATATAATAAAGATAGATGACAGTGTTGCACATTGTAACACTAAATTCTAATTTGGTGAGGAGAAGAAATATGCACGTAAAAGATGTAGATGTACAAAACCAAGTGGGATTACATGCTAGACCCGCAACTTTCTTCATTCAAAAGGCAAACGAGTTCAAATCTTCAATTTGGGTTGAAAAGGAAGAGCGCAGAGTTAATGCAAAGAGTCTTTTGGGTGTACTATCATTGGGAATCGTAGGCGGTACAGGGATAAAAATTATCGCTGACGGTGCGGATGAACAAGAAGCTGTAGAGGGATTAGTTAAGTTAGTCGAATCCGGTTTTGCAGAATAATTAAACAATGATGATTGGCGCTTGCTTTTTATAAAGCAAGCGTCTTATTTTTTGCATATAGTCGCATTTTGCCAAAAACATTGGTTAGTATTACCCCCTTTTTTTGACAATGATTTCTTGTATTATTTTTTGCAATATGGTAAAATATAGTAGTGTAGTAGCGATATTATCGTCTACACAAACAGTAATTAATTATTATGATTTCGACTAATTTTTTATAGAGGAAAACGCTCGTGTATGTGGCTTATAAAAAATAAAATAGATAAAAAATCAATAAAAGTAAAACTTGGTATTGTCTTAGTGTTTGTAGTTACTCTACAAGCACTACTTAGCGTTGCAATCATCCTTTTTATGCGTATCCCAAATAGCTTAGAAGATTATTCATATCGCTTATTTTATAACACCGTGCAAAACCGCGAACATTATCTGAGCAACACCATGAGTGACAGATGGTCCGATATCGAAAACTACGTGGTTGATGCACAAGCACAGTACAATGAATTTTTTATTCGCGGCAAGGAGCTAACCCAGCAGGATAAGCTTGATTATTTCATCGATACAGTAGATATTTTAACCGAAATGATTCAGTTTACAGAAACTACTGGAGCTTTCATAATACTCGATGACGCCATGGAGAGCGGGGATGCGAACTCCGCTATTTACATCTCAACCGAAAGCGGTACTGATATAACTGAGAATAGCAGAACAAATTTAATCATTGGAGATAGAGAAATCGCTAAATTCAACCCACTCAATATTCTTGCATGCACAGAAGAAAGTTGGGTTTTAGGCACGGAGTATAGCAAAATATTAGCCGACCCATTTTACGCAACAACCATAACCGATATCAGTGAATATTGGGGACATTGGCAAGTAAGCACTTCACTATCGAATTCTAAAGAATATATGCTGACATATAGCACACCTTTGCGAGATATCGACGGTAATCTCATCGGTGTAATCGGCGTGGAAGTCAGCCAAACCTTGCTTTATACTTTGCTACCTGATACAGAAATTTCGAGCAATCAATATGGCTACTTTATATCCAAAATGGATAATATGACAAATCAAATCGTGCCATTTACCGCAAATGGACAGATTCAAAATTCACTGTTCACAGTAAATAAAAGCTACGAAATCGAAACTTATGATACGGATATTGCACAGCTCGCAGCTATGTTTTCAAATAGTGGCTCACTCATTTCTGTGGCGTATGAAAAGCTGGAAGTCTACGACTCTAACAGTCCTGTTTATTCAGACGATTTGTACCTCATTGGATTAACGGATCCCGTTTCATTATCGCAACAAGCAAGCGAACTTGAAGATTCACTTGTATTGATGGTCGCTCTCTCAGTGATAGTTGGCGTTATCATCGCATATGTAGTGGGAAGATTTTTCGCGCGACCTATTGTCAGGCTCAGCAAAAAAGTAGCAATAGCGCCACATGGTGAGCGCGTTGTCTTAAAATCAACTGGCATCAGTGAAATAGATGAACTTTCTAGAGCAATCGAGCAACTCAACTTAAACATACTCGACGCCGCATTTAAGCAAGAGCAAATCATGCGTTTGATGAATGTTGGAGTTGGTTCGTTTGAGTATAAGTTGGGTGCGGACAAAGTCTTAGTTTCTTCCTATCTCAATAGCATTATGCATACTGGCGCTTCCAGCGATTACTCTGTCAATCTGCAAAAAGATGTATTTTTTAATGAACTAGAGCAACTCAAACAGAACAAAGAGCATGATTTTGAGGATACCTACAAAACTTCTGAAACACCCGAAGTTTGGCATAAAATCACCGAGCTTAGTGGGGAAACCTCCACTTTTGGCGTAGTACTCAACGTAACAAAGGACGTGCTCGAAAAACGCGCACTCAATTACGAGCGCGATTACGATATGCTCACAGGACTATATAACCGCTCGGCATTTAGACGTTATTCCATGTCTGTTTTCACAAAAGAAAATCTTAAAAAAGCCGCTGTTATTATGCTTGACCTCGACAATTTAAAATATGTTAACGATACTTTCGGCCACGATATGGGCGACACATATATCAAAACCTCTGCAAGATGTATAGCGGACACCTTCAACAAAAATGCCGTTGTCGGCAGGATGTCTGGAGATGAGTTTTTCGTGTTCATCTATGGTTTTGATGAGAAAAGCGAAATATTGGAATATACCGACAAATTATATCAAACACTTGATATTAAGCAAATCACACTTTCTGATGGCACTAAATTCAAAGTAAGAATGTCGGGTGGCATTTCATGGTATAAAGAAAACTCAAGCGAGCTTGACGAACTAATACGCTACGCAGACTTTGCCATGTACGAAGGCAAGCACACGCTAAAAGGTGAATTGCGCCAATTCGATAAAGAGGCGTATCTGTCTGACTCGTTCATGCTAAGTGGCAAAGAAGAGCTCAATAGAGTGCTTGATAACGAGTTTATCGAGTACGCATTCCAACCTATAGTCTGCGCTAAAACGGGCGATATCTACGCGTATGAAGCACTGATGAGACCGCAAAGCGAGCTGCTCAATTCTCCTGTTAAACTGCTGCAAATCGCGGGGGCGCAATCGCAATTATGGAAAATTGAGAAGATAACATTCTTTAAAACACTCTCGCTGTATGTGAAGTATCTCGAGCAAATAAAAGATGCCAAACTGTTTATCAACTCAGTACCAAATCAGTGGTTGAAAGAAACTGAATACGAGGAGTTTGAGCGATTATACTCAAAATATCTAAGCAATATTGTTGTGGAGATTATCGAAACCGAACGACTTGATGATGACAGTCTACAGCATAAAGTTAACAAAATTTTGTCATGGGGTGCAAAAATAGCACTTGATGACTATGGTGCAGGCTATAGCAATGATTTGAACCTGCTCAATGTCAACCCATATATTGTTAAGATCGACCGCTTTATCGTTGAGGGAATTGATGTTGACATCAACCGTCAAGCTATGTTTGCAAAAATTGCAGATTTCTGTAAACATCAAGGCATTCATATTCTCGCAGAAGGAATTGAAACGAAAGAGCAAATGGAATATCTAATCAATCACGGAGTTGATTTTTTACAAGGTTATTACATTTCATTGCCAATTGAAAAACCTGATTTTGATAACACAGAAATCAAAAAGCATATAACTGAAATTTTACCAACTGAATAGACGCAGCAAAAAAGCGATGTGAAATATTCACATCGCTTTTTAATATTTAATTTAAACTTGAACGGAATAGTTTGGCGCTTCTTTTGTGATGTAGATATCATGCGGATGACTTTCTTTCAAGCCAGCGCCTGTAATTCTCACAAATTGACCTTTTGAGTGAAGCTGAGAAATATTGTGGCAACCGCAATATCCCATACCTGATTTTAATCCGCCAATCATTTGGAATAGTGTCTCAGCAACAGCACCTTTATAAGGCACACGTCCCTCAACTCCCTCAGGAACAAGTTTTTTGTTGTTTTGTTGGAAGTATCTATCGCTACTGCCTTTGCTCATAGCAGCTAAGCTACCCATTCCACGGTATACTTTAAATTGACGACCTTGGAAAATTTCGTTTTCACCAGGTGACTCTTCACAACCAGCTAGTAGAGAGCCTAGCATTACAGTTGAAGCTCCCGCAGCAATAGCTTTTACAATGTCCCCTGAATATTTTATACCACCGTCCGCGATAACAGGAATGTCATATTTTGCAGCAATGCAAGCAGCATCATAAACCGCTGTGATTTGTGGTACACCGATACCGGATACAACCCTAGTAGTACAGATAGAACCAGGACCGATACCAACTTTTATAGCGTCAGCACCTGCTTTTATTAAATCCTCTGTAGCTTCAGCAGTCGCAACATTTCCTGCGATGATTACTGAATTAGGGTATGCAGCTTTAACTTTTTTCACGCACTCCATGATACCTTGGCTATGGCCATGTGCACTGTCTAGTACTAGCACATCAGCTTGCGCTTCCAATAAAGCACCAGCACGTTTTAGCACATCTTCAGTAACACCGATAGCAGCAGCACATAATAGTCTGTCTTTGCTATCACGAGCAGTGTTTGGATATTGCACTGCTTTCTCGATATCTTTTATTGTGATAAGCCCTTTTAAGAAGCCATCATCGTCTACAAGTGGTAACTTCTCAATTTTATTTTTTCTCAAGATTTCTTGAGCTTCTTTTAATTGTGTTCCCACAGGCGCAGTAATCAAATGTTCTTTTGTCATAACATCTTTGATTTTAATGTTAAAATTAGTCAAAAACTTAAGGTCACGGTTTGTAATAATCCCTACAAGTTTGCCATCTACAACGATTGGCACTCCTGAAATTTTATATTTTCCCATAAGCTCGTCCGCATCGTAAACGAAATGGTCAGGGCCTAAAGAAAACGGGTTTAAGATAACGCCATTTTCAGAACGCTTAACCTTGTCAACTTCGTCAGCTTGTTGCTCGATTGACATATTTTTGTGGATTACGCCAACTCCACCTTCTCTTGCAATAGCGATTGCCATTTGCGCTTCAGTTACTGTATCCATAGCAGCTGAAATAATAGGAGTGTTTAAGTAAATATCTCCCGCTAACCTTGTTTTTACGCTGACATCCGCAGGTAACACATCTGATTTTGCCGGTACAAGCAACACATCATCAAAGGTCAACCCTTCTTTTATAAATTTCTGTGAAAAATTAGTTTCCAACAAAATAACACTTCCTCTCAATTATCATAGTTTTTATTATCCTTTATTGTACCTTTTTTACGTAGTTTTTTCAATAGAAAAAACTTAAATATTTATTAGTAGTTTTTCAAATGTTTTAGCTAAAATCGCTATAGTCAAAGAATTACTGTGAAACTTGTGTAAAAAACACACAAGAGTGTAGTTTAGCACGATTTTCTCTTTGTGCAAAAAATACATTAAATTTGATTTCTTTTGTCCAAAACTACAAATATATTATTATTCATATTTTTTTAAATAAAAACTCTTGTAATTTGATTTTAACTGTAGTATAGTTGTCGTAAACGATTACATTTAGGAGGGAAAAATGGCTACAATAAAGGAAGTTGCCTCACTTGCTGGCGTTTCTGTTGCTACTGTTTCAAGAGTGCTTAATTCTCCTGAATGTGTAAGCAAAGACAATAGAGAACATGTTGAAAAAGCCATTGCTGAATTAAGCTATATTCCTAACTTTTTGGGCAAGAATTTACGTCAACAACGCACAAAGAGAATTATCGTTGTTTTAAACAACATTATTAACCCCTTTTTTTCGCGAATAATAGAAGGAATTGAGGACACTGCCAAACAAGAAGGTTACACTATTTTGATATGTGCTACCCGTGATGATAAGGATAATATCTTAAATTACATGAGTATGCTTAGCACAAAAGTTGCCGACGGTGCGATATTTTTATCACCAGAACTTGTTAACGACGAGATTTTAAGGCTTAGTGAAATTAATCCGATAGTATGTGCGTGCGAACCGCTTAGGAGCAAGAAGGTAACATCAGTTACTGTAGATGATGAAAAAGCGAGCTTTGATGCGACAAGCTTCCTAATAAACAGCGGAAAACGAGACATCGTTTTAATCAGTGCTGGCAATACTAGTTATTCATCTATATTAAGAGAACAAGGCTTTAAAAGAGCTTTAGCTGAAAATAACATTCCGTATAATGATGATATGATTATCCCCGAGGGATACGCGTATACAGCTGGAAAAAATGCTGCAAAAAAACTGTTATTAAGAAAAAAACTGCCTAGTGCAATTTTTGCTTTAGCAGACACATCAGCTATTGGCGCAATGAAAACGCTTTCAGCTGCAGGGGTAAAAATCCCTGATGATTTAAGCATTATGGGGTTTGATAACACCGCTTTTAGCGAGATGTTTATCCCCTCGCTAACAACAGTATCTCAACCTCAGTATCAAATGGGGAAATTATCAATGGAACTTTTGCTCAAAAAAATCAAAGGCAAAAAGATTGAATATAAAAAAATTGTTGAGCATGAGATTATCCTTAGACAATCTGTTAAATAAGACTTTGCTAAGACAAGGCTTATAAATAAATTTTACACTAAGAAATGGAGAGTAAATAATTATGGAAAAAATCAAAGTTGGTATCGTTGGTTGTGGCGGTATTGCAAACGGTAAACATTTACCTGCAATCAAAGACACAAGAAGAGTAGAAATCATTGCATTCTGTGATATTATCGAAGAAAGAGCTCAAAAAGCTAAAGAAGAATATGGAACTGAAGATGCAAAAGTTTTCACTGATTATAAAGAACTACTTAAAATTGAAGAAATCGAAGCAGTATATGTTTTAACTCCAAACAGATCACACAGCTTCATCACTATCGACGCTCTAAAAGCTGACAAACACGTTATGTGTGAAAAACCAATGGCTAAAACTTATGCTGAAG
>CAYJII010000054.1:0-11567 GCA_964370225.1 uncultured Oscillospiraceae bacterium
ACTGGAGCTTGCGGTGGCGGAGTAATAGTCGCCCCTGCAGCCAACGCCGCTGCCACAGTTTTCACCATTTGATTTTGTTCTTCGCGTTCAGCACGTCTTCTCGCATTTTGTTCGCGAATACGTTTTCTTTTCCTGTACGCAAATATTTCCATGAAAATAGATGCCACAGTGAAAGCCGCGAGATGAATCGCCCAAATGCCTAAAGCTTCGGTGCTGTTGCGCTCAAGCATGTCCATGTATACCAAAATTTCAGTGACAGTGAGTCCTATGTAATATCCCAATACCGTCATTGCTCCAAAAATTCTAAACCCAAAAAGTATAGGTAATATTGAAACAGGTGCGATATATATAAGCAAATTCATTGTTGTCCAGTCTAATGTGTAAAATTTCATCGGGCTGAAAATATTGATAAAAACAAGTAATCCATATGCTATTGCTACTGCTATTGCATTGGATATATTCAGTCCTAAATCTTTTCTCGTTGGCATATTGTTCACCTCGTATATTTTTTCTTATAAAACGATATAAATATAAAAAGCAGAAATGAGATAAAATCTGCTTTTTATATTTACATTAAATACTTATTTAGAAGATAGAGATTGCCTTGTCAGCGATCGTTTTAGTTTTGCGGATAACAAGTCAAGTTCCTTTTCCGACATCTTCGATTCAGCAAGGCGTTTTCTGGCATTTTCCTCCGCTTTTTGCGCACGGTCCATATCAATTTCATGTTCCCACTCAAATGTGGAACACAAAACACTAGCACCGCCTTTATCAATTTTGATAAAGCCTCCAGAAACTGCACCGAGCTTTGTATCTTCATTATCTTTTATCTTGATAACACCAATATCAAGAGGGGCAACATAATCTTCATGTCCTGCCAATACCCCTAAGTCACCCGTGATAGTTCTCACAATCACCATGTCAACTTCTGAGTTAAAAACTTCTCGTTCCGGGGTTGTGACAGTAAGCGTAAATTTAGCCATCTTTCATCCCCCTATTTTAGATTTTTTGCTTTTTCCAAAACCTCTTCAATGCCACCAACATATAAAAACGCCGATTCAGGTACATCATCATGTTTGCCTTCAATGATTTCTTTAAAGCCACGAACAGTTTGGTCAACTGGTACATATTTTCCTTCGATACCGATAAACTGCTCTGCTACTGTAAACGGTTGTGATAAGAAGTTTTGTATCCTTCTTGCCCTAGCAACCACAGCTTTGTCCTCGTCGGATAACTCGTCCATACCTAGGATTGCGATGATATCTTGTAGCTCTTTGTAACGCTGCAATATACTTTGTACCGCTCTAGCTACTTCATAATGCTCTTGCCCTACGATATCAGGTGCAAGCACTCGAGAAGTCGACTCTAGTGGGTCAACCGCTGGATAGATACCTAGCGAAGCGATACCCCTGGATAAAACTGTTTTTGCATCAAGGTGGGAGAATGTTGTTGCAGGAGCAGGGTCGGTTAAGTCATCCGCTGGTACATATACCGCTTGAACTGAGGTAATCGAGCCTTTTTTTGTAGAGGTAATCCTCTCTTGCAATTGTCCCATCTCGGTCGCTAGTGTTGGTTGGTATCCAACCGCTGAAGGCATACGTCCTAACAACGCAGAAACCTCACTACCAGCTTGCGTAAATCTAAAGATATTATCGATAAATAACAGTACATCTTGTCCCGCTACATCTCTAAAATATTCTGCCATAGTTAGCCCCGATAAAGCAACTCTCATCCTTGCTCCAGGAGGCTCGTTCATTTGCCCGTAAACTAGTGCCGTTTTATTGATAACTCCAGACTCGTTCATCTCGATATAAAGGTCTTTCCCCTCACGAGTACGCTCTCCAACACCAGCAAACACGGATAAACCACCATGCTGTTTTGCGATATTGTTGATAAGCTCTTGGATAAGTACGGTTTTACCAACACCAGCACCACCAAATAATCCGATTTTACCACCTTTTAGGTATGGCGCGATAAGGTCAACTACTTTTATCCCTGTTTCAAGGATTTCGTTTGAAGTTTCAAGTTCGTCAAACGCAGGTGCTTCACGATGGATTGGCATGCGCTTAACATCATCAAGTTGTCCTTTATTATCGATAGTCTCCCCTAAAAGGTTAAATATTCTTCCCAAAGTTTCTTCGCCAACGGGCACGGCAATAGGTCCGCCCGTATCGAAACCTTTCATACCTCTGACAAGACCATCGGTGGAGCTCATAGCGATGCATCTAACTACATCGTTTCCGATGTGCTGTGCCACTTCCACTGTTATGGTTTTCTCATCATTGATAATTTCAATGGCATTTAATAGATTGGGCAAATTATTCGGATTAAATCTGATATCAAGAACAGGTCCGATAATTTGAACTATAATGCCTTCATTATTAACTTTCATCAAGCTTTCCCCTTATCCGTTAATTTTGCATTTGCACAAAAAAGTCATAGCTACAGTGCATTTGCACCCGAGATAATCTCTGTGATTTCCTGAGTGATAGCGCTCTGTCTTGCCCTGTTATACAAAAGCCTTAAATCAGCAATCATGTCCGTCGCATTGTCGGTTGCATTTTCCATCGCCATTCTCCTTGCCCCTTGCTCTGATGCAAAAGACTCAACCGCTGCAGAATAAATAATTCCACATAAATACTCAGGTACAATGCAGTTAAACACAGCTGTCGGAGATGGGTCGTAGGTCACAATTTGTTTTTTCGTATTAACTCCATCGTCACCTTTTACATCTACCGGTAGCATTTTCACCGACATCGGTTCTTGTGTTAACATTGACACAAACTGTGTAAAGACGATATAAACATTTTCCACTTCGCCTTTTTCATAAGCATCAATCGCTATTTTCCCGATATCATTTGCTTGTCTGATTGTGATATGCTCAGCAATATTAACATATTCTTTTATGATTTCAACGTCTTTTTTCCTTTTGTAGTATTCACACGCTTTTTTACCGATAGCGATAACTTTACTTTCTGTTTTGCCGCTCATCAAAGCGTCCGCATGCTTGAATACGTTATTATTGTATCCGCCCGCAAGCCCTCTGTCACCACCGATGATGATAAACAAGGATTTGTTTTCGCTTCTGCTTTGAGTGAACACAGAGGTAAAGTCATTATTTGTTTGTGCTATCTCTGTCATAGTGCTATAAAGCGCGTCAAAAAATGGTCTGGTTTTTTGAGCTCTATCTTTGGCTTTTTTGAGCTTTGAAAACGACACAAGTTGCATTGCATTAGTAATTTGCTTGGTATTTTCAATACTTTTTATACGGTTTTTAACCTCTTTCATATTTGCCATATCAAGAGTCACCTACCCATTCTTTTGTTTTAGGAAGATTTCATTAAACTCTTTTAAAGCGCTTTCGATTTGCTCTTTATTTTCGTCCGTCAAATCTTTTGTGATTTTAATAGATTTTTTAATTTCAGGGTATGTTTCGTCAACAAATTTTAGCACCTCATTTTCATACTCGGTGATATCTTTTGTTTCGATGTCTCTCAAGAAATTGTTAACAGCAGCATAAATTATTATAATTTGATCCTCAACTTCCATAGCAGAGCTAAGCCCTTGTTTTAACACCTCAACTATGCGCTCACCTTGAGCAAGTCTTTCTTTGGTGTCTTTATCAAGGTCTGACCCGAATTGCGAGAAAGCTTGAAGTTCTTTATATTGCGAATACAAAAGTTTTAGTGAAGACGATACTTTTTTCATCGCTTTAATTTGTGCGTTACCACCAACCCTTGATACAGAGATACCTGGGTTAACCGCAGGTCTAATACCGGAGTTGAAAAGCTCGGTTTCAAGGAATATTTGCCCATCTGTAATCGAGATAACATTAGTTGGAATGTACGCAGAAACGTCACCCTCCTGTGTTTCGATTATAGGTAATGCTGTCAGTGAACCACCACCGTACTCTTTAGTGAGGTTACAAGCACGCTCAAGTAGTCTTGAGTGCAAGTAGAATACATCCCCTGGATAAGCTTCCCTGCCCGGTGGTCTTTTTAGTAGCAATGAAAGCGCTCTGTAAGCAACTGCCTGTTTTGAAAGGTCGTCGTAAATACAAAGTACATCTTTGCCTTGTGCCATGAAGTATTCACCCATAGTACAGCCTGAATATGGGGCAATATATTGTAGCGGTGCCATTTCCGAAGCGGAAGCTGAAACTACGATTGTGTAGTCCATAGCACCATGTTTATTAAGTGTTTCCACAACATTTGCAACAGTCGAACGTTTTTGTCCTACCGCAACATAGATACAAACCATGTCTTTGCCTTTTTGGTTAATTATTGTATCAATCGCAATTGTAGTTTTCCCCGTTTGTCTGTCACCGATTATAAGCTCACGTTGACCACGACCGATTGGAATCATCGAGTCAATAGCTTTAATCCCTGTTTGAAGTGGGTCCTCAACAGGTTGTCTTGTGATAATTCCGTATGCTTCGCTTTCGATTGGACGTATCTCTGTAGTTAAAATTTCGCCTTTTCCGTCAATAGGTTGACCTAGCGAATTAACTACACGCCCGATTAAAGCTTCGCCCACTGGAACTGACACAACAGCTCCTGTTCTTTTAACTGCGTCGCCCTCTTTAATGTCATCGTCTGAACCCAGCATAACAACGCCTACAGCTTCTTCTTCTAGGTTCATCGCCATAGCATAGACGCCATTGGAAAATTCCAAAAGTTCGCCTGCCATGCAATTTTGTAATCCGTAGATTGTGGCAATTCCATCGCCAACAGTGATAACACTTCCTGTGTCATCAAACTTCATTTTATTTGAATACTGCTCAATTTGTTTTTTTATGAGACTAGTTATTTCATCGGTACGAAGTTGCATTTTTGTACTCCATTCCGCCGTCTTAATTTCGTCGGCAAATTTTTATTAATGAAAATAATCGCATATGAGTGATTTACACTCGTGCAGTTAATAAGTTTGCCTTGATGTCATCAAGCTTATCTCGCACGGTGGAAGTTACTGTGTAGTTGGCATATTCCAAAACAATCCCGCCCAAAATGTTAGCGTCAACCGCTGTTTCTACATGCACACTTTTGCTCATCACTTGCTCTAATTTTAGTTTTAGCTTTTCTAGTAGCGTTTCTTTTAGCGGAATAGCGGTTTTTACGATAACTGAAACGATGTCGTATTTTTCGTTATACATCTTCTCAAATTCCGTTTGTACCGCAACAATCCAATAAATTCTGCGTTTTTGACAAAGCAATTTAATAAAATTAAGTGTAGTTTCGCTTAAGTCTTTTGCAAAAACATTATCGATTATCGCAATTTTTTCGTCAATTGATATCGACGGATTTGTAAGCAAAGGCAAAAATCCTGGGTTTTTATTTAATATTATTTTGATTTGCTCCAACTCTTCATGAACGATTTTTTCGGTTTGTTGTGCACAGGATAGCTCAAACAAAGCCTCTGCATACACTTTCCCAACTAAGCTTTCCATTCAGTATCACCTACAGTCTGAATAAACTTCTCTATAAGTTCCTCGTGGTCTTCTTGTTTTAACTCTTTGTTAATAACGCGCTCAGCCGCCAAAATAGCGATTGAAGAAATCTCATTTTTAAGCTCATTTTTAACTTGAGCTTTTTCCCTGTCGATTTCAGTTTGCGCTTTTTTGAGAATAGTATTTGCCTTTGTTTGCGCTGTTGCAACTATTTGTTGCGAATTTTCGTTCGCCTTTTTTGTTGCAGTCTGCACAATAGTATGTGCTTCTTTTTTAGCAGAAGCCATTTTGTGTTCATAATCACTCTTCATTTCCATTGCACTGTCTTTAGCTTCGTTTGCATCAGAATATATTTTTTCTACTTCTTCTTTTCTCTGAGCAAACATTGCTTTTACGGGCTTGTACAAAAAATGCTTTAGCACAGCGTACATAATGAGTGTGTTAAAAATAGTCATTAGCACTTGCCAGTCAAGACCAAAAAGTTCTGCATAATTCATCGTTCGCCCCCCTTTATAAAATAGCTATAATAATAAATTTATCTATTATAGCAGTCCTATTAGTGGGTTGAACAATAGTAGCATTAGGGAGATAAACAAACCATAGATACCTGTTGTTTCAGCAACAGCTGCCCCAACGATCATAGTTCTTAGGATTGTTCCTTGTGCTTCAGGTTGTCTTCCAACAGCCTCAGCAGCTTTACCTGCTGCGTAACCTTGCCCTGCACCTGTACCGATACCTGAACAAACTGCGATACCTGCACCGATTGCGGATGCCGCTAATACCAAAGCTTCACTTGTTAAATTTTCCATACTGTTTTCCTCCATTAATTATAATATTTATCCTTCTACTGCATCAGACACAAATACCATTGTGAGCATGCAGAAAATAAATGCTTGAATTGCACCTGAGAACAGGTCAAAATATAGTGATAAAAATGCCGGTATCCCTACTTGCAAAATTGGTATGGTGATGTTGAATACCAACAAAGTTAGCCCTGCAAGCGCGGAGTAGATGATGCTCATTAAGATTGTACCACCTATTACGTTACCAAAGTGACGAAGCGCAAGCGAAAACGGTAATGTAACATCACTAACTATATTAAGTGGCACCATGAATTTCATCGGTTCACCATATTTTTTAAAGTAGCCTATACCTTTGCTTTTGATGCCATTGTAATGTATCATCAAAAACGTCATGACAGCCCAACCTGCAGTTGTGTTAATATCAGCAGTGGTGCTCCTCATGCCCAATAAGGTAATAAGAGTTCCGAAAATCGAACTTGCAAACAATGCCATGATGTATGGTGCAAAGCTTAAACATCTTTCGCCCATGGTTTCTGCCACCATGCCATCGATTGTCTGCACAATCTTCTCTGCAATAATTTGCGTCTTCTTCCTCGGGATTTTTTCCATTTTATGCGTCAATATTTTGCATAAAATAAAAGTCGCAATGATAATTAACCAAAAGTTGACTGTTGTTTCAGTAACTCTCAGCCCGCCGAATATGTCAATCTCAAACATAATTTTTGGGCCATTGACTTCCATGTTCATACCAATTCTCCATTCTACTGATTTTAGATTAAATCTATTATTTCTGAAGCTTATCGTCTAAGCTTTGTTTGCTTTTGTTAAAAATCGCATAAAAATAATATACAAACTTCGGTGCAAACAGCGGCAAAAGTAGCCCTATCGGGTTCACCGCATTAAATATTATGAGCAGAGCACATATCCCGTATAAGCAAAAATATCTTATAATATACGATAAAACTACATGCTTTTGAGCTAAAATTTCGTGCTTTCGCAGCGCCTTATAAGTTTGTATACCCATAACTATGAAATTTATATAAGTCAACAAGCTCCCACATACTATCCCCATTGCCATAGCGCTGTTAAAGCTATCAAGCAACAAAGAGAATACGATTAAGAGCACGTCGATTACAAAAATTCCATATAGGATTTTTTTACCTTCTTTAAAAATTACATCCATCTGTTTACCCTTTTTTATCAAAGTCGTTTGCCATTTTAAATAAATATGATATAAATCCTGCAATCCCTGCAAAAAATCCAATTATTACACAGACTGCCATCGCCCAATTTTCTATACCTAATTTTTCTGTCAGAAAATACCCTAATAGTATCCCCATAATTATCGGCGTAAGTAGCATTAGCGCCAGTTGCGAAATATTTATTACTCCTTTTGTCGTCTCAAACCACTTTTTCGGCATATTTCCCCCAAATAAAAATATTTGTTTGCCGTCATTTCGGCATATATAAAAACTAAGTAAAATTTTCAAAATTTCGGTATTCATAAAAACTCTCATATACAACAAGTGAGCTTGCAAACACATGTAGTGACGTTTTTATGCTATCTTTTGGAACTAAAAAGTTTGCATAAAATTTCTCCTCGAAATTTTTTGTAAACAGTTCCACTGTTTCATCATCAAGAACTCTTTTTATCTTATCACTGTTTATATCGGTGGAAATAAATATTTTTTTAGGGTTTAGCATGGTTTTAATAGTCAAAATTGTTTGAAAGAACTTTTCTTCATTATCAATTTTTTTTATATCCGATAGTTTGCTAAACCAATCTAAGTTTTCACCATCTCTATCTGAAATTTTCCCATCCAACACAATTTTGCTTTCAATTTCATGCGAGTTGCGTATCATTACATACGATTGTATGCTATCGGGCGATAAGATTTTATACATCTTTTGCGCCAATGCCATTGTATAAGTAAAATGCATCACGAACACTGGATACTCAAAATATCTGCACAAAGCTTTGTTTAGTGTGTCGCAACATTTGCTCATACTCATATCCTTGCCAAAATGTTCGCATGCATCCAATGTTATCGCTACTCCGACCCCTAGGATGCTGTCGCTTTCAATCCAGTTTACCGCCATAATCTCGCTAGCAATCTGGTGGGTTTTTGCTGCTATGTCGATATTTTCTCCTTTTGAGATTTGCGCAGAACTCACCGCAACAGTTTGTCCGAATAAATTTGTTATGCCCACGGTCAATCTGTCTTTTTCAAGTACAACTCCCAACACAAGCTTGTAGTTTTCGTTTATATCAAGCAATATTTTTTTGCGGCCACGAATGCTTTTTTGCGATTTGTTAACTTCAATATTCTTCTCATAAATAAGCTTTTCATTAATCATTTCATTTGTTACAATTGTTATTGCCGATTTTGTAAAACCCAGCATCTTAGCTATATCTACCCTAGATGTTGCGCCATGAATATTAATTAACTGTAAAATTTTAAGCTTATTGTCGTCGTTCGCTCTTTTCGCCATGACATCACCTGCAAAGATATTTATATACCCATTATATCGTTTAAATATGAACAAAATATTAATATTTGTACAAATCTCAAAAAATACATACTTTTTTAAAATATTTGTACATTGTACCAACAAATTGCTAAAAAAAACCAAATCAAACAATATATTTTGTCTGAATACATATTTTCTCTTTATCATTCATCCACATTAGTTAACATATGACCTTGCAAATTGTTAACAATCTTCCCCCAAAACTCGAATTTCACTAGGATAGTACCATTGACAGCTAATTATAATTTCTAACAGCCCAAACAATAGTAAACCTTTGTGCAAGTTTACTTAACAAGTATCGCCTCGTGCAGTAAAAATTATTTGCTGCCAACAAATTACATTACTAGCCCAATTTAATAAAGTCGTGTTATGTTCACAAACTCTCCTAAAAGTGCAACAAATGTATACATTTTGAAAAAAACTTACAATAAAATATTGCATGTTACATAAAAAAAATGGTATAATATAAAAAAGAAAATATCTTTTTTACTTCCAAACTAATATTCAAGAGGTGAAATAATGTGAAAATTTTAATAACCACGGATCCCTATACTCCTGTCGTAAGTGGAGTAGTTGTGTCCGTTAACAATTTAAAAAATTACCTTGAAGAAAGAGGAAATGAAGTTAAAATCTTGACATTATCGAGCATTGCAAAATCATACGTAGATGGAGACGTTACATATATCGCATCTCTGCCCGCTGATACTCTGTATGAACAAGCTCGAATTGCTCTAAAATACAGCAGTTCATACATACAAAAGCTTGTTGACTGGTGCCCCGATGTCGTTCACTCACAGACTGAGTTTTCGACGTATTTTATGGCAAGAAAAATCGCGCACAAAGTCGGCGCGCCACTACTGCATACGTATCACACAATTTATGAGGACTATACTCATTACTTTATTCCAAGCAAAAAAATCGGCAAAACGATTGTCTCCAACATTACAAAACTGCTGCTAAAGAAAACTAGCATCGTAATTGCGCCCACCGAAAAAGTGCGTGACTTACTAGTCGAGTACGGGGTGAAAAATGAAATTGTGATTATGCCCACGGGCATTGACACGGACAAATTTATGACCGTGCCCGAATCTGAGGAATGGGTGCTCGAGAAAAAGAGGGAGCTTAATATTTCCGAAAATAATAAGGTATTGCTTTTTGTTGGCAGGCTAGGCAAAGAAAAGGGTATTGACCATATTTTGCGTTACCTGAAAAATGAAAAATCACAAAACTTTGTTTTTGTCATTGTCGGTGGAGGTCCATATAAAGAGCAACTTGAGGAAATCGTCACTGAATATGGCCTTGACGGTAGAGTGGTATTCACTGGTATGATTTCCCCCGACCAAATCCCGCTATACTACAAACTAGGTGACATATTCGTTTCCGCCTCCACAAGCGAGACACAGGGCTTAACCTATATTGAGGCTATGTCCGCTGGTCTTCCACTGCTTTGTAAAAAAGACCCCTGCCTAAAAGATGTCGTGCAAGAAGGTGTAAGCGGTTGGACTTTTGAAGGGGAAAAGGACTTTATCGAAAAACTGCATTTATTCGCAAGAGATAAGGCATATGCTGAGAGCGTCAAAAAAAATGTAATCTCCACTGCTAATAAATTTTCTGCTAAAACATTTGCTGAAAACGCAGAAAAAGCATATAAAGAAGCAATTATGACTTCACATGAGATTTAAATATTCCTATTGAAGTTTTACTCGATTTTTCCAAAAAATCGTGGAATACAATAAAACCAAACAAAAAGGCAGTATCAAATTTCTTTGATACTGCCTTTATTATTATCCATTAATTGTACTCACAAATTTGGGTGATTGCTCTGGAACTACTTCCCCATCCGGATTTTCTTCTGGGTCAGTTTCTGGTGTTTCTTCTTCAGTCGTTCCGTCATCTGGTGTTCCCTCATCAGTTGTATCATCCACATTTTCATCGGTTTGCTCGTCTTCGCCATCCTCGTCAACAACATCGTCCGTTGCTGGGTCAGAAGTCTCGTTATCTTTTACAATTTCCACCGACTGAATGATATATGTACCATTTTCCTGAGTTGCAAGCACAAAATCAACAACTTTCCTAACTTCGTTGCCATCTAATTGCTCATTATCCCAGAATGGTCCTTGTAGCACATAATTAACTTGAACTGTATATGTATCGCCCTCTTTAAAGATTTGGTTAACTACAGGGGTGTACATCGCAATATGAGGTGTTTGTGGGATTACATATGAAGAAATTTCGGAATCGTACTCTACTTCAAAATCAGTAGTAGATACGCTTCCATGCTCGATTTCTACATCTGTGCCGAAAATTTGCTTTATGTATGGCTCAATATCAACCGCTGGTACAATCATATCGCCATCTGCAGTCGTGCTATATTTGGTTTTATCCGCGCTCGAGATTGCAAAATTCCAAACTCCCGCAGAAATTATCGTGTTAGAATTTAAATTTTCAACGGACTCAAATTCTGGCGTGTCGATTAAAGTTAGTGGGTAAATTATATGGTCGAACTCATCCTCGTTTGCAGGAGGGTTAAAGTAGTCTATCGCAAAAGTTACTCCTGTATAAATCAGTGCACCAATGCCGATAACTGCGAATAGGAAAACTACAACACCCAGTACTGTATACTTCGTACTTTGTTTGTCTTTCGTTACTACCTCGCCCTTAACTGGCTCATATACCGTAACGTCTTCGTCCCCATCCATTTCTTTGCTGTCGGTCGACACAACTTTTGTTTCTATCACAATTTCAGCTGTCGCCTCATTTACTGGTGGCTCAGCTATAGGTTCTGG
>CAYJII010000055.1:0-11545 GCA_964370225.1 uncultured Oscillospiraceae bacterium
CGTGCCCGACGAAACGGGCACATGCCTAATAAATAATCCTTCGGATTATTTATATATTCCCAATAATTATATCATTTTATTTGAAATATTTCAATATCAAATAAAATGGTATTGTATATAAATAAAAAAAATGGTATAATACTTATATTGAATTAATTAATTGGATATCGCTATATTCTAAGGGGGATAATTTATGAAAAACGTTGTAGTCACAGGAGCTGCTAGCGGAATTGGTTTTCAAATTGCAAATGACTTTGCTAAAAGCGGCTATAATGTTATTGCGCTTGATAAATACCATTGTAGTTTCGAACAAGAAAATATCACTTTTATAAAAATTGATTTGCGTGATAGTTCTCAAGTGGAAATTGCGTTTAAGCAAGTGGAGCTTCTATTTGGCTCTGCTGATATATTAATAAACAATCCTGGTATCACGCTAAAACATGATGCTTTATACGATACTTCTGTTGAGGATTTCGATGATATCCTTTCTATGAGCTTGCGTGGGGCTTATCTTTGCGCTACAGAATTTGCAAAGATAAATAGCGAGGCAACTTTTGGCAGAATTATCAATATTTCACCTAGTGGTTTTGACCATAGTGAAGCCAATTATCAAGCGTATGACACTTCACAAGGCGCAATAATATCTCTAACAAATTCGCTTTGTGTTTCTTTACATAACACTGCAATCACTGTTAATGCTATTACTCCAGGTTGGATAAAAAATGAAAATTACCATGGTACAATCGAAGGAAATGTACAGGGGGACTTTTCAAAGCGAATGGGAAAACCTAAGGATATTTCTAACGTATGCTTATTCTTATGTAAAGATAAGAGTTCATTTATCAATGGCGCTAACATCGTAGTTGATGGTGGATTTAGCAAGAGAAATCACTAAACTATATTAAATAATATTTGCAAATTACAGAATGGAGCAAAATAATAATGCAACTACAGCAAAATGTAATCAGTGCAATAAATAAATCGACCTTTCCGTTTAACATTGGTATTGAACGGGAAGGTCTTCGTGTTGACAAAGCTGGGATTCTTTCGCAAAAAAATCATCCTGAAGCTTTTGGTGAAAAGCTTCAAAACTTTCACTTTAAAACAGATTTTTGCGAGAGTCAACCAGAGCTTGTAACTGCAGTGTTACACAGCACTAAAGACGCTTATGATGCACTGGCTAAACTAACCGACACATTAAAAAACGAAATAGCTAAAGACGATGAATTTTTTTGGGGGCAGTCAATGCCATGTGTTCTCCCTGCTGAAAGCGAGATTAAAACCGCTATCCATCCAGGCGATTTTGCTAAGCCTCTGCGCGATTATTTAGCTATGGTGCGCGAAAAATACACAGCAAAACATCAGACTTTATGCGGTATCCATTTCAACTTTTCGCTAAGTGATGAGTTTTGGTGCGCTCTACAAAAACTTGAAGGTAATACCGATTCTTTAAAAGAATTTAAAAACTCCATGTATATGAAAATGCTCAAGAATTACTATAAGCATAGCTGGTTTACCCTGTTATTTACTGGATGTTCGCCTGCTGTGCATAACACCTTTGATCGCAGTTTAAGCGAACTTGTAAAAAAGGATGATTACCTCATCTCACACAAAGCGCCATCTTTACATTTTAGTAAAATTGGCTATCACAACCCAAAACCAGTTGAGGTGGATTACTCCACTCTTGACACTTTATGCGATAGCCTAATAGCAGCGGTGAACGAGAAAAAACTCATCGACCAAGGGGAGCTTTTTGCTCCGATAAAAGTTAAGGCGAAAGATAATGTTTATCTTGTAGACTCCTTTAAAAATGACGGTGTGTTATATCTGGAAATACGCAATATTGACCTAAACATGTTCGATAAATATGCACTATCAAAAAATGACATGGATTTTTTGATACTGTTTTTACTTTACATGCTCATAATACCTGAAAACAATTTTGACAATTGGGTGAGAATTTCAAATGAAAACAATATTATTGTTGCTGAAAACGGTCTTGATTACTCGCAATCTTTGCAACAAGGCGATAGTAAAATTAGTATTGGCGAGTGGGTAAATAAACTCACGGATGAGCTTATTGATTTAAACAGACAGCTAAATATTTGCTCGCAAGATGCAATAAGCGAAATCACAACAAGACTTATTGACCCAACACAAAGCTATGCCGCACGTGCATATAACGAGATTTTAGCACATGGGTTTATCCCCACATGCATGAATTATGCAAAATAAAACAATGAGCTGTATTAGGAGAATACCATGTTACTTAGTTTAGCTATAATTTTGCTAGTGGGACTTTCTTTTGGAGCAATATGCAAAAAAATCTCTATCCCACCTTTACTTGGCATGATACTCACAGGTATCATAATAGGGCCATACGCATTAAATTTAATCGATAGCTCAGTTTTGCTGATTTCCGCTGATATCCGCAAAATTGCACTAATCATCATTTTAACTAGGGCGGGACTTTCGCTCAATATTTCCGATTTAAAAAAAGTCGGACGTCAAGCGATACTACTAAGCTTTATCCCTGCTAGTTTAGAAATCATAGCAATATCTCTTATTGCGCCCCTTATCTTTAATATAACTCTTATCGAAGCAATACTAATGGGGACAGTTATTGCAGCGGTTTCTCCCGCTGTTATCGTGCCAAAAATGCTAACGCTCATCGAGAGCGGTTATGGTAAAAATAAAAGCATCCCTCAAATGATTTTAGCCGCAGCCTCAGTTGATGATGTGTATGTAATTGCGCTATTTTCGGTTTTACTTAGCATGACGCAAAGCGAAAATATAGCCGTTACAAGCCTTATACAAATTCCACTAGCAATAGTCATCGGCGTAGCAGTTGGACTAGCTTTTGGTGTCTTGCTTGGCAAGTTCTTCGATAAAATTCATATTCGCGATACCATAAAAATCGTTATCATCCTCTGCACTGCATTTTTGTTCGCTGCATTCGAAGACAGTTTTGCTGCGCTCGTGCCATTTTCTTCGCTCATCGGGGTGATGTGCATTGGAATTTCCATGCAAAAGGTACGCCCACAGGTTTCAGCGCGCCTAACTAAGCGCTTCTCAAAAATGTGGGAAGTTGCACAAATTCTACTATTTGTGCTTGTCGGTGCAACTGTGAACATTAACTTTGCTCTCACAAGCGGATTTAGTGCATTGCTACTTATTCTCATTGTGCTTTTTGTACGCATGCTAGGTGTCCTAATCTGCCTTATCAAGACTAATCTTAATATAAAAGAACGCATATTTTGCGTGTTTGCGTATCTCCCAAAAGCTACTGTCCAAGCAGCAATCGGTGGCATCCCACTCTCAGTAGGGTTAGCTTGTGGAGAGGTTATACTATCTACAGCGGTGCTCTCTATATTAATCACAGCGCCACTCGGGGCTTTTTTGATTGATATTTCCTATAATCGTTTTCTTTCAAAATAGTATTTATTACAGCCAAAATTATAAGGGTTACGAAAAGTTGAATTTTCGTAACCCTTTACTTATTTGCAATAAAACTGCCTTAGTCTTCTTTTTCAAATACATTCTTAGGTGGTTCCATGGTATTTGCAAAACTTTCGCCCGAAAAGCACGAATAATATACATCGTACCTAAAAGTATTTAGCGCTTTCTCAATTTCGTCGCATAAGCTCTTGTTTTCACTAAGCAGTTTTGCTATAATCGGCGAATATCTTGTTCCTGCGCCTTCATCAAATTCGCTAATTAGTTCATGCAGTTTCTTTTTGTTGGCATAGCTTCTACCAACGCTATCAGTTGCAGCGTCAATCGAATCCGCTATTGTAATGATATCAATTATAGTTTTAACTTCAGACTCACGATTATCAAACTCTCGTGGGTATCCAAAATTGCCATCATAGCTTTTGTGGTGACCAATTGCGATATGCGCCAAGTATCCAAAAGCTTGCTTATTATCTATAAAGCCGATGTCGTTCTCGTCGTCTATAACCTCAAACCTTTGCTTTAAAGAGTTTATGTCAATAGTAGTACCGCCAGCAACAAAAATGCTAACGCTTGTGGTGTGTTGTTTTATCATTTCAAACTCTTTGTCATTTAACTTTCTAACGTAAAAAGAGACTATATGTGAGTATGGAATTTTACCGATATCGTGGATTAGTCCCGCAAACCAAACAAATTTTAATATTTCATTTTTTTGCGCAATCACATCCTCAACTGAGGAAATTCCTGGTAAATCCATTAGTATTTTAGGCTGATTTTCTATCAAAAATTCAGTTATAATTACCGATATTTTTGCAACCATTACTGAATGAACATACGTAGGTTTATGCCTAAATACTGTTAATGACAATAGCATTTTTAGATAAGCCAAATCATCATAAACAATGTTACAGCTGACAGCAAAGTTTTTAACCATATCAGTTACGAATTTTTGCGAAACATCACCAGGTACATTAAGGACATACTCAAATACTTCTCCTTCAATTTTTTTGAGTTGCTCGCGCCTTAATTCTTCTGGCATCTCCTCTTCGCTTACAAATCTTAGGTAATAAATATACAGTGCAGCTATATGCAGTCTCATATAAATATTATCGTAATCATAGCTGTTTTTGTCCGCTGTCATGTAGTATTTATATAAAAAATCTGTTAGCTCTTTTGCAGTTTTTTCACCAGCTAAATATTCTGCAACAGTTTTATAGTATGTAATTTTAACCGACATAGAAGTAATATCGTTATCCGCTACTTCTCTTCCCTGCATCAGCTGATTATATAGCTCAGTTGCGTTTTTCTTCAGCTTCAGTACATGTTTTGGCGTAACTGTGTGAGCAAAATTCGTCGAACGAGTGAGTGAAATAAAATTTGTGGTCAAATTTTCTCTAGCGTTGTTTAGATATGCTTCCCATGGGAAATCTGGGTCAATCGGTTTTGCTACGTTCATCCAAAATTCTATCGCCCTATCCGATCTTCTTTCGATTTCTTCAATCTGCCTATCTTTTACACTGATATATGAATTGCCATATGCCCTTACAATTAAATTCCGTGTCTCTCTATCAAACTCTTTGTACCTATCTGAATAAGCTATAATCTCATTATAGCAATTATCCATTTCATCAATAAACAACTCTTTATCCAAATAAAAAAGTGTTAACCCCTTAAAGAAAAGGTTTCTAATATGCATTGCATAATCTTTTGCATCCTCAGCATATATCACAAGCGCAGTCCTAATGTCATACGAAAGACCTGTATCTATGCTCTCACGATATCCAGAAAGCTCTTCTGCTAACTCTTCGAGTTGTACCGCTAATTTTGGGGTTATGTTTTTGGGCTCAACTAAAAAGGGCATCAAATGTTCTGATAATATCTCATTTGTTTGAGCTATTATTTCACGCACTCTATCCCCACGTTTTTTTAGTTTTTCTTCGATATTCGCCCTGGTAATTCCCTTTTTATTATTAAACTGATTTGAAGATAAACTTAAATATTCTTTTTCATTTTTAATAATTTGATTAAAAAGTTTTTTCATGCTTTTCCCCATAATGATGCTTATACCTCATTATAACATTATAAAGTATCATCTGCAAACATTATTTGTAGATTTGTATACTTTGCATGAAATGAACATGTTTTTGCTATCATGTTGCTAAAAAGGTCCGCAATAATTTGCGAACCTTTTTATATCAATTATATTTGATTTTCATTTAACCAAGTTTTTAGCACTTTTACGATTTCTTTTATTGAGCCATCTTCAATCGGAGATTTAAAACCTGTAGTTTTGATGATGTCAACAAAAGTTTTTGTACCACCCAAGTTTACAAAGTCAATGTACATTTTTAATGCGTTTTGGCTGTCTTTAATAAACTCAGCAAAAAATTGTAATGCCATAGTTTGAGCCATGCAGTAATCAATGTAGTAAAATGGATATTTGTAAACATGTAGTTGACGTTGCCAAGCTGCTCCTCTTGAATAAAACGGAATATCTTCATGGTCAACGCCTGGTCTAAACTTGCTCTCAATTTCAAGCCATTTTTCATGGCGCTCATCAGGAGTTAAGTCTGGATTTGAATAAATCACTTCTTGGAACTCATCTACTTGGCAGCCATATGGAATGAAAATTAGTGCATCTTCTGCATGTGAAAGTTTATATTTTTCAGTTTGATCTTTGAAGAAAAGATGATGCCATGGTGTAGTCAAAAACTCCATTGCCATAGAATGTGTTTCAGCGATTTCCATGGAGTAATCTCTCATCAATTCAACTTCATACTTTCTTGCATTAACATACTCAGCAAACGCATGTCCAACTTCGTGAGTTAACACATCAACATCGCCAGCTGTACCGTTGAAGTTTGAGAAAATAAACGGATATTTGTACTCAGCAAATTTTGTGCAGTATCCACCCGGTGCTTTGCCTTCTTTTGACAGTACGTCAAATAAATCGCAATCATACATCAATGTGATGAACTCTGCGGTTTCAGGTGACATTTCAAGATACATTTGCTTGCCTGCTTCCATGATTTCAGCGCTGCTAACTTGTGGAGTAGCTGCCCCATCTTTAAAAGTTAATGGCAAGTCATATGAAAACAGTTTGTCAAGCTCTATTCTCTTTTTCTGTGTTTCTCTAATCTCGTTTACAACTGGTACAATCTCTTCGATTACTTGCTTTTTAAATAAAGCGACATCGTCTTTTTTGTAGCAGTTTCTTTGTCTGCGCATATATCCAACTTCAACAAAGTTGTCATATCCCAATTTTTTTGCTTGTGCAGTTCTATTTTTTACAAGCTTATCAAAAATTTCGTCAAATTCTTTTTGCACGGAATCAAAAGCTTTACCCTCAGCGTAAAATGCATTTTTTCTCACTTCACGGTCAGTGCTCTGCTTGTATGGCCCTAGCATCGGAATTGGTAGCGTTTTGCCATCAAACTCAACTGTAAGCCCTGCATAAATTTCTTGGTACTGTTGTTTTAAATTTTCTTCTTCTTGCTTTAATTCGATGATTTCTGGCGAAAAAGACTTTATATCAAGCTCAGCATTTAAGAAAGGTACTTCGCCAATTATCTCAATCAAATCAGCTTTGTACTCGCTGTTAACTAAAGCAGTATTTAGTTTTACTGCTTTTTCTTGTAATAAAGCGCCGTTTTCTACATAAAACTCCATCTCTGCTTTGTAAAATTCATCTTTTGTATTTATTGTATTTCTTACATGCGCAAGTGCTGCTTGTGTCATGTAGTTCTCGATAGTTTTCTCAAATTTTACTAATGATTGATATTGTTCTTGCGCATTTTTGCCTGCAGCGAATTCTACAATTACCGCTTCAACATCAATTAGTAGTGCATTAAAATCAGGTCTATTATATGGAATATCAGAAAATTTCATATATTTTCTCACTTTCAAATTTATTATAGCCCGAAAAGTAAACTTTTCGGGCTATTTTTACGTTAGTTTTATGGAAAAATTATATCTACATCCCAAAAAGCATTGCAATGCCTATGAAAACCAGTGAAACTATTAGTATAACTGGTCCAAAGGTAATAAGCGCCGCAATCAACATAGCTGCTAAGTCGCCTTTTTCAAGGTCCATTTCGTCGTAATGCTTACCGAGCTCTTTTTCATTTTTCTGTTTCGGCAAAAGTGAACGATATTTGTCTAGCAGTCCCATGCTTATTCTCCTTTTGTGACTGTATTTTCTCCTAGTGGGTAGTGGCATGCAACAAATTGCCCTTCGCGCCATTCTCTCCACGTTGGAACTTCGTCTTTACATTTATCCGTTGCATATTCGCATCTTGTGCGGAATTTACAACCTGATGGTGGGTTTATCGGGCTTGGAATATCCCCCTCAAGCAATTGTAGCTCCTTGTTCGCATCCTCTTCTGTAGTTGGGATAGCGTTAAGCAGTGCTTTTGTATATGGGTGAAGTGGATTATCAAACATAGTGTCTGAATGACCCAGCTCGATGATATTACCAAGGTACATAACCCCAATTCTATCAGATATAAACTTAACTGCACTCAAGTCATGTGAAATGAATAAATATGTTAAGTTATTAGTTTCTTTAAGATCCATCAACAAATTGATGATTTGTGACTGGATGGAAACGTCCAGCGCACTTACTGCCTCATCACATACAACAAATCTTGGATTTAGTGCTAATGCACGTGCAATCCCTATACGTTGTCTTTGTCCACCAGAAAACTGATGAGGATAACGATGTAGCATGTATTTTTGAAGTCCACATTTTTCCATTACAGAAATTGTGTATTCTTCAAGCTCAGCAGAGCCTCTTTTAAACATTCCATGTGCAACTAGTGCTTCAGAAATTAGCTGCCCAACAGTCAAACGTGGGTTTAGTGATGAATACGGGTCTTGGAATACAACCTGTAATTCACTTCTAAGCTTTCTAATTTCTTCTTTAGAAAGTTCGTTTAATACTTTGCCGTCATAAGTTACAGTCCCTGCAGTTTGATTGTAAAGCTGCAATATTACACGACCAAGCGTGGATTTTCCACAACCTGACTCCCCAACAAGCCCGAAAGTTTCACCTTCGAAAATATCGATAGTAATACCATCAACCGCTTTAACAAATAAAGATTCTTTACGGAATAGGGAGCTATTTTTAATTGGGAAATGCATTTTAACATCATCAAGTTTAATCAGCGTTTTGTTATTATCCATTGCTCCTCACTCCTTTCTTCGGATAAAAGCAGCGAACACTTTGCTCTTCGTTTACAGGAGTAAGTTCTGGTTCTTGCTCTTTACATTTGTCTGTAGCGTATTTACAACGTGGTGCAAACTTGCATCCTATCGGCAAATCAAGCGGATGCGGTACAGCACCAGGTATTGCTTCTAACTTTTGTGAATTGCCTGAAAGCAGTGGAATACTGCTCAAAAGTGCTTCTGTATATGGGTGAGAGCTGTCTGTTATATTTTTGAAGATATAACTAACTGGCGCAACTTCAACAACTTGTCCGCAGTACATAACTGCAACTACGTCAGCCATTTGATTTATAACACCCAAGTCATGTGTAATAAACATGATTGAAGTGTTCGTATCATTTTTAAGATCGTTCATCAGTCTTAGAATTTGCGCTTGGATAGTAACGTCTAGTGCAGTTGTAGGCTCATCTGCAATTAGCAGTTTTGGCTTACATGCAAGCGCCATTGCTATCATAACACGTTGTCTCATACCACCGGAAAGTTGGTGTGGGTATTGGTCAATCATTTTTTCCGGATTTGGAATTTTTACCGAAGCAAGCATTTCGATACTGCGTGCACGTGCTTCTTTTTTGCTCAATTTTTGGTGAAGCATCAATACTTCACTGATTTGTCTATTAATCGTGAAAACAGGATTTAAGCTTGTCATTGGCTCTTGGAATATCATCGAGATAGAGTTACCTCTGATTTTGCACAAATCTTTTATTCCAAGCTCTGATATAACTTGTCCATCAAACACGATTTCGCCTTCGTGAATTCTTTGGTTTTTCTCAAATAGTCTGAGTATGCTCATTGCCGTTTGGCTTTTTCCCGAGCCTGATTCTCCTACTACCCCGAGCGTTTGTCCTTGCTCAATACTTAGCGACACGCCATTAACTGCTTTGATAAGCCCTCTGCGTGTTGTAAAATAGGTGTGCAAGTCTTTAATTTCTAATAATTTCATAATTCTTACACCTCCTATTTCTCATTAGAACGTGGATCCATTGCTTCACGCAATGCGTCCCCGATTAAGTTTGCGGATAAAGCCGCACTGATTACAAATATTGCAGGGATTATCCAACGCCACCAGTAAAACTCGATTACTGTAGTGTCTTGCGCAGTTGTTAGCATATTACCCCATGAAGGAGTTGGCTCAGTTACACCAAATCCGATGAAGGATAGTGCCGCTTCTGAAAGCAGTGAGCTTGCATATGCTAGTGTGATATTAACTATAATTAAGTTGAATACATTTGGAAGAATATGACGCCACATAATTACATTTTGTCTGATACCAAGCGCTTTTGCTGCTAAAACGAAGTCTTTTTCACGCTCAAGCAATAGCTGTGCACGAATAAGTCTTGCTAGCGGCATCCAGCCTAGTAGACCCAAAATTACCATGATTAGGTTTATTCTTTGTGACTCGCTCATCTCAAAGCCGATTGCATAAGAGAGTGTAATCGCTATCGGATAAAAAGGAATTGCAGAGAAAACGTCTGTAATTCTCATTAATAAATGGTCAACCCATTTACCGAAGTAACCAGCAGTAAGTCCCACGAACAATGCAATTGTTGTCGAAATTATAACTGCTATCGCACCAACTGTAAGTGAAATTTTACCACCATGGATAATCCTTGTAAATACATCACGACCATATTGGTCAGTACCCATTAGGTAACCATCATTACCCCATGCGTGGATCTCGCCTTCTTCATCAATTCCGTAGAATTGGAAGTAGTCAGCGTACACATTAGTTAAGTTTACATCAGAGCTAGGAGCATCAAGCTGACCTAGATCATCACTTCCCCATACTACTGTTTCTCCGCTCTCTAATATAGCTACGAAGTTTTTGTACCCTGAGTCAACTGCAACTACATTACCACTAAATTCTGGCATAGTCGATAGTCCATCTTCAGAGCTACCCCAAAGGTAAACTTCACCATTTTCGTCTATTGCTAAAACATTTCTGTTGGTAGCAGCGATATCAACGATTTTCACACTGCCATCTAAAAGCTCTGGAGGTGCAAGAGTAACAAACTCTGTCCCTCTATCACCGATGATATAGATAGATCCATCGTCTAGCAGTAGCGCTACGTTATTATCACCCTCAGCTACTTGAACAATTCTTCCTTTTACCGAAGACGGAATTAGAAGTATTGATTCAGCTTGTGAGCTACCCCAAATGTAGAAATTACCGTCTGTACCAAGTAAGCCTGTCCACTGTGAAGTAGCAGCCATTTGCTTGATTGTAACATCTGGGTCAGCGAAAATTTCTGCAACATCATCAGGAATAATCGTTTGGTCGTTACCATAATATCCCCAACCGTATACAATATCATTTTCGTCAATTGCAAGCATGTGATTACCACCTGCTACGATATCAACAATTTTGTTGTTTTTCACTTCTTCTGGTATATCGAAAATATATCCAGAAACATTTTCTTGTTCTTTATTAGGCTCAGTACCCCACATATAAAACTCGCCATCATCAGTGATAGCAGCACTAAACGAAACACCTGATACAATTTTAGTAACAGTTTTATCATTCAGCTCAGTTGGATATTTAAGGTAGTTTTGCCCTGGTTTTAAGTTTTGGTTTGTAAGCTCAATATAATTATCATCCATCGGCACTATCAGCGATCCGATTAAAGAGAAACATAGGATAGCAACCATTCCGATTACACCGATTACACCAAGTTTATTTCTTGCAAAATTTTTAAGGACAGTTTTAAGTGGAGTCTGTATAGCTTCTTCTTCTAGGACATTCTCTACGGGTTTTGAGCCTCTAATTAACTGTTTTAGCATAAGAGCAAAAGATTTTTTCACTTTTTTGCCAGTTGAATTGTTATTATTATTTTCCATCTTCTTCCCCTCCTGCTAACTTAATTTAATA
>CAYJII010000056.1:0-559 GCA_964370225.1 uncultured Oscillospiraceae bacterium
TTTGAACTTATTTCTCCTGGATGTAATGTTTTTATAGTTGTTAGAACATCTTTTTTTGTAGTAGCGAATTGCTTTAAGAGTATATCTGTAAAAATATTATGGTTAACTTTATATGGAAATATTTTAATATCATATAAAAGGTTTAGATCTATAGGTTTTGAGTAAAATGGGAATTGTTGATTAATAAAACTATTTTTATATAGTTCACCTGAGACCCCACCAAATTCTAGGCAAAATCCTTTCGCATTTAAAGTCCTAGCTTTATTTAGTAACCTGTAAATAGAATAAACTCCTACCTGACCATCTGTATCATGAAATGAAGTTTCAATAAATTTGTTTTCCATTATCTTTCCTGATGTAATTAATAAAGGTAAGTTATTTAGTTTTGCTGAAATTTCTTTTGCTATTTTCACATCAATATGGTTTTCATTTCCAGAAATAACAAGATTATCACATCCACCTAATTTAAATATGTTTGCGAGAATTGCACGACTATCAACTCCACCTGTAATGACATTAGTTTTCTTTAGAAGCTTAGTACTATTAAGTATGGTTTTAG
>CAYJII010000056.1:589-11504 GCA_964370225.1 uncultured Oscillospiraceae bacterium
ATCTCTTCAATAGAGTTATATTTTACAACTTCTCCTAATGGCGTTAAATTTTTACTATTTTCGTGTATTGTCCCATTTATTAATGTGTAGTAGCAATTTGGGTTTGTAGAGTAAACATCTTGGCATATCGTCTCATATGAATAAATACAACCAAAACTCAAAAATTGTGTTATTGCCTTTAAGTTAGGGTTTTTATTATTTATGTTTAGTAGATTATCACTAAATATATTTTTATGATTATTGTAAAAAAACAATTGACTATTTTGATTATCGCCAAAAAAAACATATTCATTGCTATTATTTTTTTGTAAAATAATTCTGAAACTTCCTAATAATAAATCAAAATTATGAGTGCATGATTCATAATCTATTAGGAATTGTTTAGCGCTTTCATGTCCAGCAGCAAGTTCTCGATAGATAACGAAATCATTAAAAAAAATTGTATAGTTATTATTTTCAATTGTATTATATTCTAAATTAGTTACAAACATTATAACCATCCTTCATTTGTGGATTTATCGATACAAAGTTATATTTTGCTCGCTATATTCGAAGCTGGGTGTAATGATATACACCACATAACTAAAACTTTCCTTTAAAATCGGTACTCTTCACATCGACTAGTGGCAATTTAACCGCCTTGCCCTCGAATGATGATTTATATATCGCTAAAATCAGTTCGACTGCACGCTTGCCAGCATATGCATCGATATATGGCACTCTATCATTGTTAATTGCGTCAATAAAATCTGCCCAGACAGAGGCATGTCCGTTGCCGTAGACGTTAGAAGTCTCTTCTTCAAAACCTGCTAAATTTTCGCTACTGTCCGCGAAATCCCACACATCTATAGTGTTAACGGATTTTCCGCCGAGTTTCACAGTCCCTTTTTCGCCGAAAACATACAGAGTTTCCTCTAAATTTTTCGGATAAACATTAGTTGTGCCCTCGATAATTCCCATAGCGCCATTTTTAAATTTAACAATGGCAGTCCCCAAGTCTTCGCACTCCAAATAATCGTGGAAAACTTGCTTAGTCACACCATAAACTTCTTCAATTTCGTCACCCAAAGTCCATCTTAAAAGGTCAATTCCATGAATGCATTGATTCATCAAAGCGCCGCCGTCTTGCTCCCACGTACCTCTCCAAGGAGCTTGTGTATAGTAACCTTTATTTCTGTTCCACCTAACATGAATAGTTCCATGAGAAAGCTTGCCAAAATCACCGTTTTCTAGTGCCTTTCGCATGGTTTGTACGGATTTATTAAATCTGTTTTGGTGGCAAGCGCAGACTTTGACATTTTTTTCTTCCGACAAAGCAATAATCTTATCACAATCTTCAATGCTCATTGCCATGGGCTTTTCGATTATAACATGAATGCCATTTTCAATACAGTATAGCGCAATTTCAGCATGATTTCCGCTTTCCGTTGCGATTGAAACGAAGTCTATGTTCTCATTTGCAATCATATCTTTATAATCAGTATATCTCGTAATTGAATTATCATTTTGCAAATTATGTTTAGATAATACGCTTTCCATATTTTCAAGAACAATGTCACAAACAGCAACAATGTTTAGCTTATTTTCGGTGGCTGCCTTTATGTGGTTGGTGGAAATGCGCCCACAACCGATTAACGCGTAATTCATTGACTTAACTCCTCGTAAAGTTTTAACAATTTTTTCTCTTCTACATCCCAGTTAAATTCTTCCAATACTGCACGTCTGCCATTCTCACCCATTTGTTTTGCTATGTCTGGATTATCTAGAAGATAGGTTATGGCATTAGCGATTTCATCAGTATTTTCAGGGTCAACTAGAATAGCAAAATTGTATTTATCATTAACTTTTTTGGCGTATGGATAATTCGATAATATAACAGGTAATCCCATAGCCATATACTCATAAACTTTGGTAGCAAAATTATCATATATGTTGTACTGACCTATATTAAGTATGGTACAACAGCCGATGACTGCATTTTGATATATTTCCCGAACTTGCTCTCTTGAACAGTCGCCTCTAAAGTCAATACATGTTGTTTCATGCATATTTAACAATTCTTTCTTGAAATTATCATTGATTTTGCCTGCAAGAATCAGCTGTGCGTTTGCTTTATGGCAAGATATAGCCAAATGTTTAATTCCGCGTGAATATGTTAATCCTCCTACATGGCAAACTGTATTTTTTTGTTTGCGCATATTGCGGTCATATTGATCGTATAATTCTGATAAAAGTGGTTGATTTCCAATGATAATCGCTCTTTTGCATTGGTCTTTAAAAATATTGTATCCGTTTTTTAAACATGGGAAAAGTACTGCATCTATATCATTTAACACCCGCTCTTGCATGCACCTGTATTTATTTGCTACTAGTTTCCTTAAAAATGCAGGGATATACTTTTTTTGTTGAATTTGAAGATAGTAATTTTCATGGCTATCAAATATAACTTTCTTGCCTTGTTTCTTAAGCTTTATTGCAAACCTTAAGAGTTCAGGGTCATGTAGTTGGTAAACATCACAATCTAGTTCTAACGCTTTCTTATAAACTGCTTTCGCAGTTTTTGTCATTCGCATAAGTCTACCACCCTTAATATCGCCTATGCCAATAACGTTAACGCCATGTTCGATGTAGCTATCGCCTTGTGCAACTAAATAAGTTTCATACCTCGCCTTAGCAAGTGATGTACATTGCTTTTTTAGTATTCTCACATCTTGACTATTATGAGCAGAGGTAATATGACAAACCTTAAGCATTAAAGCACCTCGATATTTTCTTTATTTTCTACGTCTTTCATGACATTTTTTGCATCAAACACAGGCACACCCGCATTTGCGATTTTTTCGTAATCCACATCAGTGTGCGCCGTTGCAATTACTATTATATCATATTCGCCTAAATTATCAAGCCCAGTAATACTTTCTCTTTTAACTCCATCGTGCTTATAGCTTGGAATAAACGGATCGTAATAGGACACCACCGCCATTTCTTTTTCGAAATTGTCGATAACCGCAAGCGCAGGACTTTCTCGATAATCGTCGATGTCTTGCTTATATGCAACGCCGCAAATCAGTACTTTCGCGCCATTGAGTGGCTTTTTGTTTTTGTTAAGGATTTTTGAGCAACGCTCCACCACATATTCTGGCATGTAATCGTTGATTTCGCCCGAAATTTCAATTAGGCGCATGTGGTAGTTATATTCTCTCGCTTTCCATGATAAATAGAAAGGGTCGAGGGGAATACAGTGCCCTCCAAGCCCCGGACCAGGATAGAAAGCCTGAAAACCATATGGCTTTGATTTCGCCGCTTCAATAACTTCCCAAACATTAATTCCCATTCTATTGCAGATAAGAGCCATTTCGTTTGCGAGCCCTATATTTATATTTCTGTAGGTGTTCTCTAAAATTTTTTCCATTTCGGCTATTTTGGGAGAGGAAACTTTATGAACATCCGAGGAAAGAACCGCTTTATACACTTCGGCGATAACATCAGTTGCGTCCTTACCCACACCACCTACTACTTTGGGTGTGTTTTTGGTTTTATATATTAAATTTCCTGGATCAACACGCTCGGGTGAGTAACCTAAATAAAAGTCCACACCACATTTTAGTCCGCTTTGCTCTAAAATCGGCAAGAGTAATTCTTCAGTTGTTCCTGGATAAGTTGTGCTCTCAAGTACCACAATTGTTTGTTTTTTTAGATATTTAGCAACTGCTTCAGTACTATTTTGTACGTATGTGATATCGGGTTGTTTAAAACTATCAAGAGGAGTAGGGACACAGATTGCGATAAAGTCAACTTGTGACACAAATGAAAAATCAGTGGTTGCAGACAGCAAACCACTATCAACCACTTCTTTTAACTCGTCCACTATTACGTCGCCAATATAGTTTTCACCCTTATTGACCATATCTACTTTGCTTTCTTGCACGTCAAAGCCAATGGTTTTAAACCCTGCCTTTGCCTTTTCAACCGCAAGAGGCAAGCCGACATAGCCTAATCCGATGACGCCTATCACAAGGCTTTTATCTTCAATTTTTTTAAGTAAATTTTGTTTCATGATATTACTCCTCTGCTACTTTTTCATTTTCAAATTTATACTTATTGCTACACGCTTCGCAAGTAGCAATTTTATTTTCAAAATGCAACCTACGGCCACATTTACAGACATATCCTAACACTCTTGCAGGGTTTCCAACCAAAAGAGCATAGTCGGGAACATTTTTAGTAACTACAGCCCCTGCGCCAATAAATGCGTATTTTCCTATATTATGTCCGCAAACTATAGTCGCATTCGCGCCAATTGCTGCTCCTTTTTTGACCACAGTTTTTCGGTATTCGTCTTTTCTCTCAATAAAAGAGCGGGGATTAACAACATTCGTAAACACACAAGAAGGACCGATAAATGCATCATCTTCAACGACAACACCTGTATAAATCGAGACATTATTTTGAATTTTCACACCATTTCCGACAATCACATTCGGTGAGATAACTACATTCTGCCCGATGTTACAATTCTCGCCAATAACACTATCTTTCATTATGTGACTAAAATGCCATATCTTAGTACCTTTCCCAATTACAGCCCCTTCGTCGGCATAACTGCTTTCATGAATAAAGTAATCCATTACACCGCCTCCAAAACTGCTTTTATTACCATGTCTTGCTCTTCTTCGCTCAAGTATGGGTGCATTGGCAAGCTAAAAGTTGTAGCACAATAATTATCGGAATTACTAAAATCTGCGCGCAAATACTCATTCCCCTCAAATACCTTAAGCTTGTGCTGTGGGTTAGGGTAGTACACCATATTTGGTATGTTGTTTTCAGATAAATGTTTTATCACACTATCTCTTTGATTTGTATTTTCAGCGAGCAAAACATATTGTGCGTATACAGACATGCTGTTTTCACTGACAAACGGAGTGATGAATTTGCCTTTAAAAGCCTCGTTATACCGCTTAGCAATTTTTTGTCTTGCATCAATTTCGTATTCCTTAAAAGCTTTAAATTTCACGTTTAATATCGCCGCTTGAATTGTATCTAAGCGGGAATTCATTCCCACGCGAACATTATCGTATTTCGAAGAACCTTTACCGTGCACTCTAATTGAACGCAACACTTCTGCGATTTCGTCATCATTCGTAAAAATCGCTCCTCCATCTCCGTAGCAACCGAGTGGTTTTGCAGGGAAAAATGAAGTAATCGCAATATCTCCGAAAGAACAACATTTTTCGCCATTATATGTCGCACCGAAAGATTGTGCGGCATCTTCGATTAAAATTAAGTTGTATTTTTTGCATATATCCGAAATTTTGTTATAATTTGCTGGATTTCCGAGCATGTCCACAGCTACTACAGCCTTAGGTGTATGCACGCCTTTATCTAAAACATTCTTGATTTGCTCTTCCAAAGAGAGGGGAGAAAGGTTATAGGTATCTTTTGTTATATCACAAAATACGGGTGTCGCTCCAAGCATACAAGCTGGTTCAACACTCGCAATAAACGTGACATCGGGACAGAAAACAGCATCCCCAACACCTATATTATATGCCATAAAAATCATTTGTAAGGCGTCAGTACCATTCCCACATGAAACCACATGCTTCATATTGGTATATTCTGATAGTGCATTTTCAAATTCGGTGACATTTTGCCCCATTATGTATTGACCGTGATCTAGTACCGAATGAATTGCGTTATCTATTTCAGATTTTAAATTTTGGTATTGCGCTTTTAAATCAATAAATTGCATTGTACTCTCCTAAATATCTTCAATAACATCAATAAGTTTGTCCGTAAGAACTTTAAAGTCAAATTGCTCTGCAGTTTTTCTTGCGTTTTCACACATTTGATTATATTCTATTTTATCCATATTGTAGATTCCCATTATAGCACCAGCAATTTCCTTAGAAGTTTGATTTTTCACTGAAATCCCAGCGTTATTGTTTGCGATGTAATCATATCCAGTGGAAAATGTATTAATCATAGGTTTTCCTGAAGCTAAATATTCAAAGCTTTTATTTTGGCTCATTCCATATTTAATTATTGATACTTCTTCACTATGAAGAATATTCAAATTAGATTTTGATAAAACATATGGAATACACTTTTTTTTCACCTGTCCTTTAAATACAACATTAGTGATATTTTCATCTATCAATCGTTGCTTTAGTGCTTCGACTTCATCGCCGGCCCCCCAAATTAGAAACTTTATCTTATCATCTTCAATTGATTTTGAGGCATCCAATATCAAACCTAAGTTATTAAAGCTTCATCTTCAATAATGAAAGTGTCCTTGTTGCAATTAAACACTTCTAAATCGACACCATTATTAATGTGATGAATTTTAGTTATATCTATTTCCTTGTCCCAACCTTGGTCAATAATGTATTCCGCCCCGCCTTCCATAGTGAAAATAATGCGCTCAGCTTTTTTGTATATCCATTTTTCTAGCTTATACAACAATTTAATCGCAGGGTGATTTTTTGTAATTTTCTTTGAGTATGACACAATACTTTCAGGCCAAAGATCTCTTATTTCAACAATACAGGGAACTTTAAGTTTTTTTGCAATAAAAATAGCAACAACAGGCACAAAAATATGCCCGCTTGATGCAATGATTACATCGGGTTTTTCCCATTTCGTTTGTAACAAATTTTTCACGGTTATTTTAAGATTATTGCAATACTGGTACATTGCCAGCAATCGCTTTTTTCCACTTTTATTATACAAGCAAGTTTTAATAAATATATATGGGAATTCATGTTTTTTATATTCAATATATCTCTCTTTACCATTTATTATTTGTGTGTCTGTGTTGTGCGGTACACTTCCAGCAAAAACAATTGGATTATATCCTTGCTTTTTTAAATGAATTCCTAAATTAAAATGTCTTGTAAAATGACCAAATTCCGGAGGGGAAGTGTGATGACAGAATATCCAAACATTTTTTTTCATTTTTCGCACATAAAGTAAAACCCAAAAGCCTTTCCTCTATTTCCTCCATACCATTTTATCCACAATCCCAGTGTAGCTTTGAATAAGCTTCACCACTTTTGTGGACACATTCTCGTCCGTGTAATTCGGCACGGGAATGCCATAATCTTTATTATAATTCATTTTCACCGCCGTGTCAACCGCCTGTAGCACTTGCTCGGTTGTAATTCCGGCTAAAATGAAGTTACCTTTGTCCAAAGCCTCGGGGCGCTCGGTAGAAGTCCTAATACAAACAGCTGGAAATGGTGCATCAACTGAGAGGAAGAAACTGCTCTCTTCTGGGAGAGTGCCGCTGTCTGATACCACGGCATATGCATTCATTTGCAGGTTGTTGTAGTCGTGGAAGCCGAGCGGCTTATTTTGTATAACTCTGCTGTCAAACTTGAATCCACGCGTATCAATGTACTTCGCACTCCTCGGGTGGCAGGAATAGAGTATCGGCATGTCGTATTTTTCCGCCATTGCGTTCACCGCATTCATGAGGCTGAAGAAATTTTCTTCCGTGTCGATATTTTCCTCTCTATGTGCAGAAAGCAGGATATACCCACCTTTTTCGAGGTTTAATTTTGTGAGGACATCGGAATTTTTTATGCTCTCGAGATTATTTTGTAGCACCTCTGCCATGGGTGAACCTGTGACATAAGTGCGCTCTTTCGCTGTACCCTCGTAATTGAGATAGCGCCTTGCGTGTTCGGAATAACAGAGGTTTACATCGGCGATATGGTCAACAATTCTGCGGTTAGTTTCCTCTGGCAAACATTCGTCAAAACAGCGATTTCCTGCTTCCATATGGAAAATTGGAATATGGAGCCTCTTCGCAGAAATTGCGGAAAGGCATGAGTTTGTGTCGCCTAAAATAAGCAGTGCATCTGGCTTTTGCTCTACTAAAAGCTTGTAGGACTTCGCAATAATATTGCCGATAGTCTCACCTAAATCTGCTCCAACTGCATTTAGATAAAAGTCGGGAGCGCGCAAACCTAAATCATCGAAGAAAACTTGGTTTAACTCGTAATCATAGTTTTGTCCCGTGTGCACTAAGATTTGCTCGAAGTATTGGTCGCATTTTTTTATTGTAGCGGACAGCCTGATAATTTCAGGGCGTGTGCCGATTATTGTCATGAGTTTTAATTTAGCCATTGTCTACCACCTCAAAATAAGTATCGGGATTATTCGGGTCAAAGCATTCGTTGCACCACATAAATGTGATTAAATCGCTGTCGCATTTATTGATGATATTGTGGGTATATCCCGTGGGAATGTCCACAACTTCGAGTTTTTCACCGCTCACATGGTAGTCTATCACTTCGTCGCAGCCGATTTTCCTAAACTGAATTAATCCCTCACCTGAAACAACAAGGAATTTCTCATTTTTCGTATTATGCCAGTGATTTCCCTTTGTGATATGCGGTTTTGATATATTCACCGAGAATTGTCCGCGGTCTGCGGTTCTGATAATTTCTGTGAAAGAGCCACGCTCGTCCACATTCATTTTAAGCGGATAGGAAAAATTATCTCTGGGAATATAACTTAAGTATGTGCTATAAAGCGCTTTTTCAAACGCGCTCGCAAAATTCGGAACACCTAAAGTTTTGCGGTTCTCTTTAAATGAGTAGATTAAATCCACAATTTCGCCCAAGCGCACTTTATGTACCGTGGGTATAAAGCAAAAATCACCCTCGATATGCTCGTCGCCTGTGAGTGAGGAAATAAACTCGTTCACCACATCGTCGATATATACGAGCTGCATATTTACAGTAGGGTCATTCACCGTTATGTCTTGTCCGCTTGCCACGTTGTTGCAAAAGGTTGCAACCGCAGAATTATAATTCGGTCTGCACCATTTGCCGAACACGTTAGGGAGTCGGTACACAAGTACTTTTGCGCCTGTTTTTTCTGCGTAAGAAAACAGCAAATCCTCGCCCGCTTTCTTACTTTTACCGTATGCATTATCAAGCTCAGCTTGAATTGAGGAAGTTATGAGCACGCTCGCTTTATTGCCATGCGCCTGCAATTTTTCAAGTAATGTGGAAGTAAATCCGAAATTCCCCTCCATAAATTCGCTCTCATTTTGCGGACGATTAACTCCCGCTAAATGGAATACAAAGTCACAATCTTTTGTATAAGTATCAAGCAGTTCAGTGTCGGTGTCCACGTCAAAAAGGTATAGCTCTAGCTCGGGGGAGAGCCTATAGTTATTAGCTTTTTTATCCCTAATGTTTTCGAGTTGTGCGACTAAGTTTTTCCCAACAAAGCCATTCGCACCAGTGATTAAAATCTTCATCACTACACTCCCTTCAACTCATTTTGAATGTACTCTAGTGTCAAAAGTTTCGCTTTAACTTCTTCTACGGACATGAGTGTAGTATTATTTGAGTTAAATTCGGTCAAAGTATTGCGTTCTACATTTCCGTCGTCAAAATATTTATTATAGTTTAAATCACGCTTGTCGCAGGGTACTCTGTAAAAATCGCCCAAATCAATCGCATTTGCACATTCCTCGTTAGTTAGTAAGGTTTCATACAGCTTCTCGCCATGGCGGATACCGATAACTTTGATGTCCTGCGTATTGCCGAATAATTCGCTCACCGCTTTTGCGAGCACTTCAATCGTGCACGCTGGGGCTTTTTGCACCATGATATCGCCCGTACTACCTTTTTCGAATGCGAACAGCACAAGGTCAACCGCTTCTTCTAAGGTCATCACAAACCTTGTCATGGAAGGTTCTGTTATTGTAATAGGTTTACCAGATTTAATCTGCTCTATCCAAAGTGGAACAACCGAGCCACGCGAACAAAGAACGTTCCCATAGCGTGTACAGCAAATTTTTGTTTTCTCTTCGGGGACTGTACGCGATTTTGCGACAACTACTTTTTCCATCATAGCTTTTGATGTTCCCATTGCATTAACTGGATATGCTGCCTTGTCGGTGGACAAGCAAATAACGCTTTCTACTCCATTTTGAATAGCAGAAGTAAGTACATTTTCTGTTCCTAATACATTAGTTTTTACCGCTTCAATCGGAAAAAATTCACAGGATGGAACTTGTTTTAGGGCAGCTGCATGGAATACGTAGTCAACGCCGTACATGGCGTTATTCACTGAATTTATATCCCTAACATCACCGATATAAAATTTAATTTTATCCGCAAATTCAGGCATTTTTTGTCCGAATTCATGACGCATATCGTCCTGTTTTTTCTCATCACGTGAGAAAATACGGATTTCTGCAATGTTTGTTTTTAAAAATCCGTTTAGCACAGCATTCCCAAAAGAGCCCGTGCCTCCGGTGATGAGTAAAGTTTTATTTTTAAACATTATTATTTCCTCCTAAGAAAACATCTAAGTTTATTTTTTATTTTTTTGACTTGTACATAAAATCTTAAAACGACTGTACCCATCGATAGGCATTGAAGCACTCTTTGTTGATCTTTAGGCAAATTAAAATCTTTTACTATCTTTTTATTTTCAAGCACATATTTTTTGTAACTTTTAAAAGTTTCATTATATCTACCAATTTCTTTTGCATTTGCAATTAGGCTTAATATGAGTAATTTTGAGCGAAAAAGGTTGTATTTTGCGCACTTGCTCAGGTATTCAGTTTCTTTTTTTGTGTATTCAATACTTCTTTGGGCAAATTCTACTATTTCAAAAAAAGATTCTGAAAATCCCACAGTTCTCGAAACCGAGTTTTCTCTGTTAAAATAAAGATACAAGCTTTGCTTTCTATGTGCAAATTCACCTTTATTTTTAAGTAAGTATCTTATTAAAAAGTCTTTATCCTCCGTTACTTTTCCCACAAACTCTAAATTGCCAATTTTTTGTTTAACTAAAAGCTTATTACATACCGAGCAGTCACCTTCCCAGTTTATTATTTTCGACAGCATTTCTTCAGTATTTCCTATATCTATACTGATATCTT
>CAYJII010000057.1:0-10616 GCA_964370225.1 uncultured Oscillospiraceae bacterium
TGAAAAAGCTAAAATTGAGCTATCAAGCACTGCTTCAACTCCTGTTAACCTACCGTTTATCACAGCGGATGCTACAGGACCAAAACACATGGACTTAACTTTAACAAGAGCAAAATTTAACGAGCTTACAGCTGACTTAGTAGAAGCTACTATGGGTCCTGTTCGTCAAGCTCTATCAGACTCAGGCTTAAACGCTTCTGATTTGCACAAAATTCTTCTAGTTGGTGGTTCTACTCGTATCCCTGCAGTTCAAGATGCAGTTAAAGAAATCCTTGGAAAAGAAGCTTTCAAAGGAATCAACCCTGACGAATGCGTTGCTTTAGGCGCTGCTATTCAAGGTGGTGTTTTAGGTGGCGACGTTAAAGGTCTACTTCTATTAGACGTTACTCCACTTTCACTTGGTCTTGAAACTTTAGGTGGTGTTTCTACTAAAATCATCGAAAGAAACACTACTATCCCTACTAAAAAATCACAAGTATTCTCTACTGCTGCTGACGGCCAAACTTCTGTAGAAATCAACATTCTACAAGGTGAACGTGAGTTTGCAAAAGATAATAAATCACTTGGTATGTTCAGACTAGAGGGTATCCCTGCTGCTCCACGTGGTGTTCCACAAATCGAAGTTACTTTTGACATTGATGCAAACGGTATCGTTCACGTTAACGCTAAAGACTTAGGTACTGGAAAAGAGCAAAAAATCACAATCACTTCTTCAACTAATATGTCCACAGATGACATCGATAAAGCTGTTAAAGAAGCTGAACAATTTGCTGCTGAAGATAAAAAGCGCAAAGAAGAAGTTGACCTCAGAAATGGTGCTGACCAAATGATTTTCCAATGCGAAAAATCAATGGGCGAGCTTGGCGATAAAATCACAGAAGAAGAAAAAACTGATATCAACACTAAAATTGAAGCTCTAAAAGAGGCTTTAAAAGGTGATAATACTGAGGATATCAAAGCTAAACAAGAAGAACTTCAACAAGCATTTTACGCTATGAGCGAAAAAATGTACGCTGCTGCTCAAGCTGAAGCACAAAATGCTGAAGCTCCACAAGGCGAAGCTAGTGAAGGCGCTACTGCTCCTGATGATAATGTAGTAGATGCAGATTTCACAGAAGTTAAAGACGGCGAATAATTATTAATTTAACCTAATATTTTATGGGCGGATTATATCCGCCCATAAAATGGGTTAACAAATAAAATATAACCGTCGAGTGCGGTAAAAAATTATAGAAGGTGGGTTTGCCCCTTGGCAGATAAAAGAGATTATTATGAGGTGTTGGGTGTCCAAAAAGGTGCTAGCGACGATGAGCTTAAAAAAGCATATCGAAAGCAAGCAAAAAAATATCATCCCGACTTAAATCCTGACAACAAGCAAGCTGAAAAGAGCTTTAAAGAAGTAAATGAAGCGTATGAAGTTTTATCCAATTCGGACAAACGTCAAAAGTACGATAGTTTCGGCCATGCTGGCGTTGATCCAAACTTCAATGCTGGTGGCGGCGGTGGTTTCGGCGGATTTGGCGGTTCCGCTGGAGGATTCTCGGATTTAGGCGATATTTTCGAGAGCTTTTTCGGTGGTGGTTTTGGCTCCAGCCAAAGACGCGCTAATCCAAACGCACCAAGACGTGGTACCGATATACATATCGGGCTAACAATCGACTTTTTCGAAGCTTGTAAAGGTTGCAGAAAAGAAATAAAAGTTACAAGACAAGAGAGCTGTAGTGAATGCTCTGGTAAAGGTAGCGCTAAGGGTCATGACCCAAAAACTTGCCCTGACTGTCACGGAAGCGGTCAAGTTAAAGTTGTTCAGCGTACACCACTTGGCTCAATTAGCACAGCAAAAACTTGTCCAAAATGTAGCGGTAGAGGCAAAATCATCGACCAACCTTGTAATAAATGTAGTGGCTCAGGTAGACAAAACACCACAAAAACTGTCGAGGTAAGCATACCAGCAGGAATTGATGACGGTCAAACACTCGCTTTGAGAGAGCAAGGTAACGGCGGTACAAACGCTGGACCAGCTGGCGATTTGAATGTTACTATCACTGTTAGACCTGACCCAATATTTAAGCGTGATGGTTACGATGTTTGGTGCGATATGCCAATCACTTATTACCAAGCTGTAATCGGCGATGAACTAATTGTTCCGACTATCGATGGTAAAGTGAAATATGCTATCCCATCAGGCACACAACCAGGTAAAGTGTTCAGACTTAAAAACAAAGGTGTGCAACATTTAAACGGCAGAGGACGTGGTGACCAGTATGTATCCATGGTGGTTGAGGTTCCTCAAAACTTAACAAAAGAGCAAAAAGATTCACTAAAACAATTTGAGAATTTGCTGACTGAAAAACAATATGAAAAGCGCACAGGATTTTTTGACAAACTCAAAAACTTATTTGCTGATTAATATTAAATTTATTGTGAACACTATAAATGTCAAGTGCATTTATAGTGTTTTCGTTTATTCTTTCATAAAATTATTACAATTCGGTAAATTGCTTTATTTTTTGATTATTATGTGATATAATGGAGTGTACGATTATGCGTAATACATAAAAAATCTTATATATAATAATAACAACGCAAAGCTAAAGGGAGAGAAAACATTGGAAAAATATGTGATTAATGGGGGCAAGCCTCTAGTGGGCGAAGTCGAAATAAGCGGTGCAAAAAACGCAGTTTTAGCTATACTTACTGCAGTGGTTTTATCCGACGAACCATGCACAATTGACAACATCCCAAATATAAGCGATGTAGACACTATGGTGAAAATATTGAGCGATTTGGGGGCAAAAATCAAAGTTATCAATAAATCAACTTTGACAATAGACCCTTCTAACTTAAAAAACAAAGAAATCCCATACTCTAGTGCAAAATTAATGCGCGCTTCATACTACTTTTTAGGTGCGCTTTTGGGCAAATTCAAAAAGGCGAAAGTGGCGCTTCCTGGCGGGTGCAACTTCGGTGTTAGACCGATTGACCTGCATTTAAAGGGGTTTAAGTCACTAGGAGCTACTTACTCAATTGAATATGGTATGGTAGATTTACATGCAGACCAACTTGTGGGCAACAGACTTTATTTTGATAATGTTTCTGTTGGCGCTACTATTAACGTAATACTCGCTGCTGTAAAAGCTAAAGGTACTACTATTATCGAAAATGCTGCGAAAGAACCACATATCGTTGACCTTGCAAACTTCTTAAACTCCATGGGAGCTAATATCATGGGGGCTGGTACAGATATCATAAAAATTCGCGGTGTGGATACACTTCATGGCTGTGAATATTCAATTATCCCAGACCAAATCGAAGCTGGGACTTATATGGTTATGGCTGCTGCTACAAAAGGAGATGTTTTAGTTAAAAACGTGACTCCTAAGCATCTTGAATCCATATCAAACAAATTAGAGCAAATGGGAATTGAAATTACAGAAAATGACGATAGCATTCGTGTAAAATATGTTGGCAAGCTCGAAAAAGTTAATGTTAAAACTAGAGTTCACCCCGGCTTCCCTACCGACATGCAGCCCCAAATCACTGCTTTACTTTCTGTTGCAAACGGAACTAGCATTGTGGTAGAGGGCATATTTGACAATAGATTTCAGTATATCAGCGAGCTAAGACGAATGGGTGCTGATATTTCGGTTGATGGCAGAGTAGCTGTAGTTGAGGGAATCGATAATTTCTCATCGGCTCAAGTTAAAGCATTGGACTTACGTGCTGGTGCTGCTGTAATTATCGCAGCATTATGTGCTGACGGAATATCTGAAATCGAAGATATCAGATATGTTGAGCGTGGATACGCAGACATCGAAATGAAGCTTAAAAAACTGGGTGCGGACATCAAAAAAATCGGCATACCGGAAAATGTGCTAACACCAGCACTATAATTTATAAATGGCATTTCAAGGGGGTCGATAATATCGACCCCTATTGATATAATTTTATCTGGAGGAATTATGGAATTTATCTATCCATTATGCAGCTCTTCAAAAGGAAATTGCGTCTATGTCGGTGACAATAAAAATGGCGTCTTAGTCGATGCTGGCATTGGTATCCGCAACTTTTCTACACAGCTACAACTTGGGAATATCGAGCCACAATCTATTAAAGCGATTTGTGTAACGCATGAACATAGCGACCATATTAGTGGTTTGTTTAAAATACAGCGTCTACTAAAAGTTCCAGTTATTGCGACAAAAGAAACCGCAAAAGCGCTAATACATAAAGAGGCTGTAGCCTCACTTCGCTTGCTTGATGTTATCGATGAAAACGCAAAAGTCTTTGACAAGCTTAGCATTAAGGCATTTAGCACACCGCATGATAGTGTACAAAGCTGTGCGTATAAAATAAACTTAGGTAAGTTATCCGCTGCAATCTGCACAGATTTAGGGCATATCACGCAAAATGTGCATGATGTTTTGCGCAGTTGTAATTTCGTCTTTCTTGAGAGTAATTATGAGCAAAATATGTTGCAATTTGGGAAATATCCCTCATATCTAAAACGCAGAATTAATGGCGAATATGGACATTTATCGAACGCTGATTGTGCTGAGGAAATAGGTAGGCTGTATCGCTTAGGCGTGAAAAATTTCATGTTGGGACATCTTAGCCAAGAGAACAATATGCCGCAGCTTGCGATTAGTCATAGCATTTCGATGCTCACATCTTTAGGCGCAGCAATTAACAAGGATTACACCATGCACGTAGCGCCAAAACTCAATAACGGTAATACAAAAATTTGTTTTAATTAGGAGCAATATGCAAAGTATTAATATAGTCTGCATCGGTAAATTAAAAGAGAAGTTTTTCACCGATGCTTGTAACGAGTACATTAAAAGGCTTCGTGCTTTTTGTAATATTAACATTGTCGAGCTTGCAGAATACAAGCTTTCTGACAATCCTAGCGAATCGCAAATACAAATTTGCATCGAAAAAGAAGGCGAAGTTATTGCTAAGAAGCTACATTCTTTAGGCGGAAAGAACATTAGCCTGTGCGTAGAGGGCAAGGAGCTCTCCTCCGAAGCTTTCGCGCAAAAGCTAGACCTATACCGCTTAAACGGCGCATCTACGCTAAATTTGGTCATTGGTGGGTCATATGGTTTGAGCGAAAAGGTCAAAAGCCTCTCGGACTTTAAATTTTCGATGTCAAAAATGACTTTTCCACATATGCTGATACGTGTATTTTTATTGGAGCAATTATATCGCGCATTCCAAATATCCGCAGGAAGTAAATATCATAAATAAAGCATTCTAAAACCCCCGTTGTGAAATTCACAACGGGGGTTAACTATATATTTTTATTTACTTAGCTAATTCATTGATTTCCTATCACGCTTTTTGCTTTTTTTGTACTCGTACATTTTTTTATCAGCCTCATCAATTATATCCTTAGCTCTGCGAGTATTCACCTGTCCAACTTCTACAATTCCGTAACTAATCGACGTATTATACTCTTTGTTGTGAACAGTTTTGATATTCATAACACGATCGTACACCTGCAAAGTTTTATTCACAGCGATAAAGCTATCGGTCGCATTCCCTACTATCAGAAATTCGTCCCCACCTAATCTTGATATGACATCATTAGCGAATACATCTTTGATGATATTCGAAACCGACAAAATATAAATATCTCCCTCGGCGTGACCATATTCATCGTTAACACTTTTTAGTCCATCCATATCGATGAAAACAACAAAAAACTTCTTCTTTAATGCAATATATTCTTCAACTTTATTGATTGCCACTTCCCTGATATTCACTCCAGTGAAAGCATCAGTTAACACTTGTTCTTCTAAGTTTTCGATTTTGTCCGTTTCTTCCATCACATTTTTTGATATTTCTTCATATTTAACAACATGCAATTTTAATTTCGAAAAAACTTTCGCGCAAATATTTGCAAGATAGTAGCTAATTACCGTTGTAATACCAATTAGAAGATACATCACGGCATACCTAGGGTCATCTCCAAATTCATTTATTAAGCTTAAAACCACGATAATAAAGATACAAACTGAACCCATCAAATTAACTGAAAATAGAAGATTTTTCTTATCTGTAAAAATCATATCTAAGTCTTCACGTTTTAATTTATTTTGTACATAATAAATATGTGGCGCAGCAATCAACAACGGTATTACATTTACCCAAAAATACAACATTAAATCGTTATAAACATCGCCCATACTAATTCCAAATGATAGAGCTAAAATTGCTTGTACCAAAATTCTTCGCGCAAATATATTTATAGTAAAAGACAATACGCCAAATAACATCATTATAAAATTCCGCTTTGATAAGTAGCTGATTTCTATAAAATAAAGTAAAACATATGCTATGAATAGCCCCAAATCATTTTCGTAAGGATATAGCATATATACAACGCAGAACACTACCATGTTAATAATTGAAGAGGTTAATACATACGGAATTAGCTTGTATTTTGCTCCAGAAACATATTCTGTTTGTCTCATGGTTGTTGCGTGATAAACAATATAAGATAATATCGCTATTATAGTATAAATCATTTCTTTTTCACGCCTCCTTGAGAATAAAACAGTTTCTTGTCTTCCATCATAATAGCATCTGCTTTAGAAAGCACATTATCTATTCCCTCTTTTTTAAGCTCTGTATCTACTAAAACTGCGCCCATGCTTGCGTGTATCGGGAATATCTCATGTAGTGAATACTCTTTAATTTTTACTTTAATTCTTTTAATTACTGTTTCCAAATTTATCATTTGTGTACCAGCAACTAAAACTAAAAATTCGTCCCCGCCCACACGTGCTGCGAAATCATTTTCACGTATCGTTTCCATAATCGCTCGTGATACTAAATTTAAGAGTTTATCCCCAGATTCATGCCCGAAATTATCGTTTACATACTTTAATGCATTGACATCGATGAAAATTATTCCTAAATCCATCTCATCGCCGTTCCACAATTCTTCGAGTAAATGATATATATATTTGCGATTTTACAAGCCAGTTAAACCGTCTTTTTCGACTTTAGTAAGCATTTTCACTTTCTTTTCGACTAGCAATTTATATTCATTTTCTGCATCATCGCTATGTCGTTTATACATAATCATATTATTAAAATTAATTATGTATAGGAAAATAAAGTAAAACAGCATCATGCTAAACACTACTACAGCTGCTACTAAAACATTACTTTGCATTACATAATTTTCTGTTAACAGCAAATACGACATAATCGAAAGGTATATAATTACGATGATTACATAGGATGTAATTATCAATGAATAAAGATTTGCTTTTGACGTTCTTTGCAAATGCTTTATTGGAATTATATTTTTCACTATAATTAACGCAAGTAGCAAGCCTAATGCTAAATAAATAGCACTACGTAGCCTATACGTATTATTTTCAATTATTTGTATTGTTGCAACACCATTAATCCAGCTCATTATGATTACGCAAATTAAATGCATTGCTGTTATGTGAATTGTAAATACTGAAGCTCCAAACACCACTTGCTTGAAACTAGTTTTGGACATAAAATAAAATTCGACAGTAAAGACAATTAGACATAACGAATAAAAGAAATGCACTGGAATACTAAGCTCAAAATATAACGAAAGTACTAAAGTGTTAAGCGTAGAATAAAACAAAAATAAAACAGGATTTCTCTTTGCATCATCTAAAATTTTTGTAGCAAAATCAAATACAACTATATTGTACACAAAAAAGCAGATCATCACTACAATTAATAAAAATAAGTTAGTGTCACTAAACATCATATTCTCCAAATTAATTACGGTAAATTTAACTATGTGATATCAATTAATTATACCATTAAAATAGATTTTTGTCATTATTTCTGACTCTGTTTTTTATAATTTGTTAATAATTGTATATATTAAATAAAACTCACTTTATATTTGACTTTATTATTTATATGGAATAAACATAAATAATAAAGTCTATAATACAATCGAGATTTTTTTTTACAAAATATCCATTTTATCGTTTATTTTACGTGCTATCCTTAGTTTGACAACTATTGTTTAATATATTATAATTAGTTGACATTATTATGAAGTAAGAGTTAACCGCACAAAATATAAATTTTGTGCGAAATTTGTTTATATGGAGAAACAACATTATGAGTGAAAAAAACAGCAAGAAAAATAGCAAAAATAATATATATGATAATTTAGATAGAGAGCATTTAATTAATGCGCTGAATAATGCAAATGAGCATATCAATGATTTAGATGACCAAATTGAAGAAATGCAAAATCAAATAAATGAGCTTGCACATTCACATCATTCTGTGTTTAATTCTGTTAGCTGGAGAATTACTAAGCCTATGCGCATGGTTTCAGGTCCTACAAAGAGAGTGCTTAAAACTAACGCTTTAACTAGATACCCATATAGAGCGCTAACAGTGCTTAAAAATGAAGGAATCAAAAGCTTTGCTGTGAAAATCAAAAGAAGACTTAAAAAGAAAATTCACCCTAATAAAAACAAACCTACTATGGATATTACTATACAAGAGCGAGACATGCAAACTAGTGCTACTTTTAGTAGAAATGTAAAATTTAGTGTTGTAGTTCCACTTTATAACACACCAGAAAAGTTTTTGACTGAAATGATTGACTCTGTTATAAATCAAACTTACAAAAACTGGGAACTGTGCATCACAGATGGAAGCGACGACGCACATGCATATGTTGGGGATATCTGCAAAACATACGCTACTAATGATAATCGTATCATATACAAGAAGCTAGAAGAAAATCTTGGTATTTCGGATAACACTAATGCTGCTATTGCTATGGCAAGTGGCGATTTTATCGGGTTGTTTGACCATGATGACTTATTGCATCCAAGTGCACTTTATTATTATGCAGAGGAAATTGAAAATTCAGATCCTGAACTTTTATACTGTGATGAAACTACTTTTATCGGCAAAACTTCAAAGATAATTGTTACTCACTATAAACCTGATTTTGCAATCGACAATTTACGTGCGTACAACTATATCTGTCACTTCACTGTGATAAAACGTGAACTACTTGACAGAGTAGGATTGCTCGACAGAAGATTTGATGGTTCACAAGACCATGATTTTATTTTGCGATTGAGTGAAAACACAAACAGAATTGCTCATATCCCAAGAATACTTTATTTTTGGAGAAATCACCCTAACTCAGTTTCTATGGATATCAACTCGAAGATATACGCAATTCAGTCCGGCATTGATGCTGTTACCGAACATTTAAAACGCCAAAATATCCCTGCAAAAGTAAAAAGTTCCACTGTTTTCCCAACAATCTATAAAATCAATTATACAATACAGGATTTCCCTCTCATCTCGATTATAATTCCTAACAAAGACCAAGTTAAGGTGTTGAAAAAGTGCATTGAATCAATACTTAGACGTTCAACTTATCTAAACTACGAAATTATCATTGTCGAGAACAATAGCGTAAAAACTGAAACTTTTGCTTATTACAAATCACTTGAGCGTGAACCAAATATCAAGGTTGTAACTTGGGAACATGAGTTTAATTATTCAAAAATCAACAACTTTGGTGCTCAGTTCGCTAGTGGCGAGCAATTAATACTGTTAAATAACGACATTGAAGTTATCTCGCGCGACTGGATGGAGCAAATGCTAATGCTAAATCAGCGTGACGATGTTGCGATAACAGGTGCAAAGCTATATTATCCTAATAACACTATTCAACACGCAGGTGTTATCTTGGGACTTGGTGGCTTCGCTGGGCACGTTTATGTTGGCGCACCTCGTATTGCTCATGGATATATGGCAAGACTCCAATTTGCACAAAATTTATCTGTTGTAACGGCTGCTTGCTTAATGGTAAAACGTAGCGTTTTCGATGAAATAAATGGTTTAGACGAACAATTTAAAGTTGCATTAAACGATGTTGACTTCTGTATGCGCGCTAGAAAAGCTGGTCATTTAGTTTGCTGGACACCACACGCTGAACTTTATCACCACGAGTCAATTAGCCGTGGTTATGAAGATTCCCCAGAAAAAATCAAGCGCTTCAACTCAGAAGTTGCTCTTTTTAAAGATAGATGGAAAAAAGAGCTTGAGGCTGGTGACCCATATTACAATAAAAACTTTTATATTGATCCTGATATTTTTAATGCATGGTAATTTATCAAAAACTGCGGTTGTAAAAACACCGCAGTTTTTTTACAAAATTCATCATTATTATTTCTATATAATTCGTCAATAATATCTTTTTTTTGTCTAAAATATATATTTTAATAAAATATTCTAAAAAGTATTGACAAGTAGCAAAATCTATGGTATCATGATTAAGCGCTAAAAACTACAAGCAAATACGCTGGTGTAGCTCAGTTGGTAGAGCAGCTGATTTGTAATCAGCAGGTCGGGGGTTCAAATCCGTCCACCAGCTCCAAAAATGACTATTGTGTTTTTTACACAGTAGTCATAAAATTTAATAATCGTGGGAGTGTTCCCGAGCGGCCAAAGGGGGCAGACTGTAAATCTGTTGTCAACGACTTCGATGGTTCGAATCCATCCGCTCCCACCAGAAGGCATACACCAAACTGCTCCCCTCGCTGAATTCTAGAGTTAAATCGAGA
>CAYJII010000058.1:0-9981 GCA_964370225.1 uncultured Oscillospiraceae bacterium
TTTGTGCCATACATGGTGCGTACAATTGAGCTTTACGGAGGCTGGCAAATCCACGAAAACATTAGATATCTCTTCCCATATGTTTTTGATGTATCGATACTGGTGGGGATAATTCTCACAGTATTTTGGTACTGCATACTATACGCTATAGTTGGTGTGGCAATGTTATTTATCTCGAAATATTCAAAGCGCAGTATCACTTCCATTATCATCGCCTCGGTCACTTTTGTGATTCCGTCGATACTATTATTCCTGGCGTCAGGCGGTGTGAGCTATTAAATATATCTTTACGTTACTATTGACAGGGCGACTAAACTTAAGCTCCTATATTTCATCGAGCACATATATCGGTTTTTTGTATTATTTTAGGGAAGAAAGAAGGAGAATGCCATCCAAAATTTAATATGCTATTCCCAAAGACAGCAAAATAGTAAAGAATTTTATGACTGCGCACGTCAAGCGTTTTGCGCATTATGTCATAGATGCACCTTACTTGAATGTACATAATAACTATGTTATAATAACCTTTGGAATGGGTTCATTTTCGTAGAAAGATTGGTTTTAGTTATGAATAAAAGCATAGTAAGGTATATTTCGCTATGGTCGGTGCTTTTGATGGTAGTGCTGTTTGCGATATCCTTGTTGTATGTAAAAGATATAAATAGACTGCAAGACATCAATTATACCGAAATAAATTCGGTAAATGGAGTTTGGGATTTGCGAGAAATAGATTTTACCGATACTGTAATAGCGCTCAGAGGTGATGTGATTTACATAGACGGGGAAATGCTTGACCCACTTGCTTTTGAGGAAAATATAGATAAAGCAAAAATAGGGGACCCAATAGATTTTAATGAGGGGCGCACAGCAAAACTTACAGTATTAATGCCTGATGAAAACAGATACGCAATGAATTTTGTGGGGGATTATGCAAGGAAAGTGTATGTAAACGGGGAGTTAATAGGCCATTTTGGTAACCCTTCCAATATTGAAAGTGAGTTTGTAGCAGCTTATGGTGAGATAAACACAAGCCTAAAAGCATATGATAACAAATACGAAATTATAGTGCAAGGTGGAAATTTTGTTCACAGAGAAGGAACGAGTTATGCAAACACAATCATAAGCGGTACAAATTTATATGCCGAGAGTGAAGAGCTCAGAACGGGGATAGAAACATTTTTGTTTGGAATTTTATTTGTTCTTTTCATTATTTACTTGCTAATTGCAACGCTGCTCGGAAACAAGGCTCAGAACTTACTTTTTGCATTTATATGTCTTTTGTATGCGATAAGGCTAAGTTTAATAAGTTCAAAGGTTTTGTACGACTTTTTCCCAACTTTACCATGGGAATTAGCCTTTAAACTTGAGTACATAAGTATTTCGGCATCATCTATTTTACTTGTTTTTATTGTGTATCTGCAATTTAAGCAGGCGGTCAGCAAAAAAGTCATTTATATAATGGCTTTTTTATTCCTTGCGTTCACTCTTGTTTTTATTTTTGGAGACACTATCACAGTTTCGTACTTAATGATATACACAAACGCAACTTATTTGATAAGTTTGCTTTATTTTATTATTTCCATTGCTATTTACTTCATAAAAAAAAGTAGCAAACATATGGATTTGGGGCAAGCACTCAGTTTTATTTCGCTATTAACACTTGCGTTTGCTTCCGTTAATGATAGTCTTTACTTCATGAATATTTACATATTCGGTTATAGAGTTACCGTTTCTGAAACCGCTATACTCATATTTTCGCTGTATGAGGCGATAGCGATACTTTATAGCACAACTCATATGGTTGAAAGCGCAAAGAAAGCTAGGCTTTTGGCAGAAAGTCAGGCAAACACACTTGAAAATCTCAATAAAATGAAAACTGAATTTATGCAAAATATGAGCCATGAAATGAAAACTCCGTTGACAGTTATTGCAACGGGGACGGATTATTCGGCGATGCAACTTAAAAAAGATGATGCGGACAAAATCGAAATTGCTCAAAGTCTTGACGTTGTAAAAGATGAAACTGCAAGACTTGGCAGAATGGTGAGTGGTATGGTCAGCATGCTATCGCTTTCACAAGGCGAAAACAGACAAAAAATTTCTGCTGGGGAAATTATTGAGGCTGCTATTACTTCATTAAACTTAATGTGTAAAACAAAAGGAAACGCAATTGTGAGTGATGTTCAAGCAGAGATGCCCCCTGTATTTGTCGATTACGATAGTTTTATAAGAGTGCTTTCAAATATGATTACAAACTCGCATGAGCATACGCAAAACGATATTATCAAGATAAATGCGAGATTAAAATCAGAGTATGTACATATCACTGTGAGCGACAACGGAGTAGGCATACCGAAAGATTTAATCGAAAAAGTGGTGCAAAGAGGTATTTCTGGCAAGTCGAGTAGCGGCTATGGACTTTATATTTGCAAGACGATTATAGAAGCGCACGGAGGGGAAATTAAAATTGAGAGTGAAGTTAATAAAGGGACAAAAATCAGTTTTACTATCCCTGTTTACGCTGGGCAAGAAGAGGGGTATGCACGTTGAGTAAAATACTATTGGTAGAAGATAATTTAAATGTAAATATATTTAACACAAAAATGCTTGGAGAAAAAGGATTTGATGTTATTTGCGCCTCGACTTTAGCGCAAGCGAGGAAAAAACTAAAAGAAAACGAACCTGATGCTATGGTGCTTGATATAGGTATGCCGGATGGAAGTGGACTTGATTTTTTAAAGGAGATAAGGGGTTTTTCGGATATCCCAACCTTGGTGCTGACAGGATTTTCCGACAACGAAAATATTGTCAATGGCTTTAACATAGGCTGTGATGATTATTTGGCAAAACCATATTCCTTCGATGTGCTTTTAGCAAGGCTTAATCGATTGCTAAAAGTATCACATAACTCAAAACAATTTATAACAAAAAGAAATTTAAGGCTGAATCTTTTATCCATGCAAGCATTTGTTTTTGACGAAGATTTAATGCTAACACCTAAGGATTTTTCTTTGCTTCACTTCATGGTGAATAATGAAGAAATAGAGCTAAGCGCACAGCAAATTTTCAGTAGCGTTTGGGGGCAACCGATTTCCGAGGATAAAAAGGCGCTGATTAATGCGGTTTCGAGACTTAGAAAAAAACTTGTGCGTTCGGGGTATGCAATTAATTCCTTATATGGAAAAGGTTATATTTTTGAAAAAGAGTAAACTAAGAAAACGGAAATATCTCATTTTTGGGATATTTCCGTTTTTCATTTGTTCATATGTTAAAATAGCTGTAGTTGAAATTTTTGTTGAATTAAATAAAAAATAAGCATTAAATTACAGGAGGAAATTATGAAAAAGAACAAAAGATTACTCTCTGCATTATTAGCGGGGATAATGTTAATCCAACTTCCAATGATGGTGTTTCAAGTCAGTGCGCAAAATAGCGACGCTACACCTACTGCTGATTTATCTATACCAAAAAATGAATTTGGTATAGATGTGAGCATACCGACAGATTTTGACCCTAATGACGGGGAAAATCCGTATGGTGACGGATGGGTGAATATGACACCGACTCATGAACTTATCATGCACGAAGCTTTACAGAGCACTGCAATTAGTGAGGTTGGCGACGTTAGGCTGAGCTACTATAACTATGATGCCACATCTCAAAAAGCTCCCGAATCGACCTCTTTCACAAATCCTGGAAATGTTGGAAGTACATTCTTTGATGCGACTTCAACCACCGACGCGGATATAAATAGAGAATATCTTAGCGTTGCTGGAGAGCCGACAGCGGTAAGTGGTGGGACAAATAACTATTTGCATTTTGCAAGAGGAGTCGCGTACGACCCCAATGGCACAGGCAAAGACGACCATGTAGCCTACTATGGTTTTGACAAGACGAACAATTATTCTTCGATATTACTACGCTCTGAGGCGGATGCAGATCCGTATGTTTCGGGTAATAAAATAACCTTATTAGGTGCAAATGACAATGTAAATGGCGAGCAATATAAATACATACAAAATGTTCCGTGGTATCAAGGTGAATCTATAAATAGCATTGTTGCGGGTGACTTTGATGGCGACGGAAAAGATACGCTGATTGTGTTCGACCCTGCTGCTAATTTCGGTGCAATCCGTGAATTTTCAGGCGCTAGCGGATACACAATGATTTCTTATGCGGATTTTGCGGGTACAAACTACAGTGGAGCGGGTTTTGCTGGAGGGCAAAATTATCTCTACGACCTGTATACCAGCTTTTTCGGCGCATATTATGGAGGTACTGTAGACAAAGACAACGCACAATACAATATGCCTTACGTACACTTTGCGGCGGGGAATTTGGACAATGACCCTGAGGATGAGCTGGTTATGACTGTTTCTGCTGGTAATATTACAGCGGAAAAAGATGCTAATTTCGGTAACAAAAGCTCATTTATAGTGGTCCTTGATAAAAGCAGCGGTACTTGGACGGAGAAATACAGAGCATCCTTGTCAAACATAAAAATTGACCAAATCCCAAATGAAGCATACCCAGCCACATTAGGTTTCCACATGCAAAGTGCATCATCTGCGATTGGCGACTTTAGCGGAAATGACGGAATAAACGAAATTGTCACTATAGGCACTATCAATAATCAGTCAAGGGATAATGCTGACATAATCGACCAAACCACCAACATGATGGCGGTGGTGACATTGCAAACAGCGGATGGAGGACTTGCTCCCGCGCTTGTCCAAGAAGCGGGCGCCAATGCTGGAAATCCAAATCAAATGCTAACAGTAGGACATTTCCTACCTTTGACAGGGAATTCCGTGAACGATTATGTGAGATACACAACATATAGCACAAACCAGCCTCCTCTTTCATTAGGTCTCGTTCAGTTCGATGGAGTGGGAACTAGCGAATATGTGGTTGCACAGGGTGTTATTTTCAGATATGAGAACAATGTCTTTTCTCCAGCTACTTTTGCACAAAGTAGAGAGGGGATTACCAATATATTTGATGGTGAACCCAGATATATTTCACAGCCTACGATTGGCTCTTTTAGCGGTTTTGCGGGGGAAGAGTCCGTTATGTTTTCCACTTGGTACGAACATGGTGGAAGTGGAATGTATGTTGTCGGATACCATAAACAGCAGATAATTGAAATTGATGATATGGTAACAAATGCACCAAGTGATGACTTTAAGAGGGTGAATACCGCAAATGTTATGAATGGGCAAATGTTATCCTCGTGGTGGTATACCGATTCACACTACACTACTATCCCTGTATTAATTGCTGCAGACTATGACGACGACCAAACAATGATAAGATATAAATCCAAAGAATACACCTTCTCAGACCCAGAAGTTATGGCGCTTATTGAAGTGTCGCCTTACTTTGAGGCGCTAGCGGCTGATTACAATAGTCCTGGATACACCGAATTTGGGGTTGTGAAAGGTGAAGGCGAGGGACAAGGTAAATCCACAGAATTCAGCGTAGGTGCTTTTGCGGGTGTCGACTGGGAAAATGTGACAGGCGAAATGGGCGCAAAATTTAGCGTTGGTTACTCGGCTGATATTGGCACAGAGTGGGAAACTGAGGAAGTGTTCACTAGAGAAATTGCCTTTAGCGTTGAGCACGCAGAAGAACACCAAGTTGTGATGCTTGCTGTTCCGGTAACGATATATACTTACGACCAAAAATTCCCAAATGGCAATGTGAGCACGATGACATTACAAATGGCGGACGCTCCACGTTACAGCTCAATCGGAGTTTCACAGTACAGTGCTGTTCAGACTAAATCGGGTAATAAATATCCAGATTTAAGCAATATACTGACCTCAGAACCTGGTAAACCAGCTACGTATACTGCTCCAAATGAAAATGTAGGTAAAACAGCGTTTACAGCTTTATTTGAAAATCTTGTAGAGGCAAATCACGATGCAACAATTACAAGACAAACTCTAACAAACGAGCATATTGATGCGGAAACTCAAAGTGTTACACATAATATTAACACTAGTTTTGAGGGCGTTTACAACATGGCGCTTATCGGGATTGATTTTTCTGCTGGTTTTGGAACTTCTACAATGACAATGGATATTTCTGGTATGAATCGTACAGGTGCGGTAGCTCCTATCCCTGCAGAAAAATCAAATTACGACTTTGACTGGAGATTTACTACTTGGATGGAAGAGTTTACTAACGAAGAAAACCAAAAATACACAGTTCCTGTCTTAGCGTACGAAGTTGCTAATGTAGTTGAAGAAAGAAAAGCTCCGACATTAACAGCTATTGCAACAAGCGACAGCACTATAGATTTATCGTGGGTTGATAATGCGGCAATTTCAGGAGACGGAACTACTTACGAAATTTTTCAAGTAAGCAATATAGCTGGAACTCCTCAATATACTTCGCTGTATGAAGTTAGCGTTGGTAGTGAAGAGATGAATACTTCTTCATACACGCACACCGGATTACAAGCGGATACAAACTACACTTATGTAATAACTGCAACTACCCCGCAACAAACGACCGTAGAAGGAGACCCTACATCAAAAACTTCGCCTTATTCAAACGAAGCTGATGCGACAACATTTGCATTAGGCGAAACTGTTGGCATAACGATAGACCCACAGCCTATGGATATGACTGTAGAAGTCGGGTCGAGTGCGACATTTACAGTTGGGGCAAGTGCAGATAGTCCGACAGCTTCATTGGGATATATTTGGCAAGAATTAAAGCCAAAAGCGAGCGGATGGGCAAACATTAGTGGAGCTAATTCTGCTACGCTAACTGTAGCGAATACCACTTTGGCTGACAGTGGTACATTATATCGTTGCATGGTGTATGATATAAATGCGGGAAATAATCCACCTGTGCTCATATCGGATTACGCACAGCTTACAGTGGTGCAAGACTTAATTTTAGGCTCCACAACAATAATAACAGCAGTGAGTGATGTGCTAGGCGGTGCTGTTGCAGACAATGCGACAGTAGCGAAAAATAATGTTTTAGATGTAGACATGACTATAGGGCTTGACGACGGAAGTATACCTCAAAACAGCAAATTAGTATTAACGCTAAGTGCAAATGGAAGAACTCACGCATATACTAGCTTTTTCACAGATATAACTAGCGGTGAATTTAGCAATAAAATTAAACTCGAAGATTTAAACTTAAGTGTCGGGGATACCTTTACACTCCAATCCGAACTCTTTTCGACAGCTGATTTTGTGGGAAGCAAGAGTGCTGTGAAAACCTATGCAGTGGGTGCAGGCATGAATGAAACCTATACCATTGAAGGTTTACAAGACAGCTATGTATACTCCACTCCTGTAGGTGTAACAGGTACAAGAAATAATGTTGCTGATCAAATTCTAACAGATGCAGAAATGGGCAGATATGACGTGTTATTTGCACAAGGTGATTTAGTGTCTCCAATTCCTGTACACACTTATGAAAACACCACGGAAATTAACGACTTAATCTTGGATGTAGGCGAATATGTTATTATCGCTTATGATAAAAACAATGTGCAGTTAAGTGAGAAACGAATTACTGTGACTAAAAACCCGATTACTATAACAGCGCCGACGGACAGTACGCAACTTACAACCGAGACTGTGGGAAGTCATATAGTTGTGGGCGATGTGACTGCAAATAAAGTTTTAGTTTCATCAACTCCGCAAACTGGATTATTTGCATACACTCCACCAACTATGACGTTAGAAGATATGTTTGTTGTGGGAATTTCAAATGAAGCTGATGGATATTATCCTATCGTGAATTACTCTGCTGATATTACTGGGAATATCCAAGAGCAAATCACCTATTTCCAAAAGAATTATGAGCCTACTTTTGTAAGAGGTGGTGCGCTTAATGTAAATGATTTTGTTTCAACAAGATACGAAGTGAACTTTGGTTCAAAAAATGAAAGTGATGCTGATTTTGGATCTATAAGCGCATTTTCAAAACTAGATGGATATTTCTCATCAGGAGCTACTATGGCTGAGGGTGATACCCTTACCTTTACAGTGAATGAAGGAATCAGTGGTATCCCGAATGTGGTGAAATGGACAGTAAATGGCAATGATGTAACAACTGCTAATATGGCAGAATATGCAATGACTACACCTACTGATAGAGTGCTTACAGTGAATGATTTGAATGAAGCCACAACTGTTGTAGCAGTTTTAGATGAAGCCACTACTTCTCATATAGTTAGCGCTTCCTCAACAGGAAATGGAACAATCAGCCCTAGCGGTGACATCTTAGTAGAAGATGGGGGAAGTGTAGAGTTTACATTTACACCTGATAACGGGTACGAAATCGGAGAACTTCTTGTAGATGGTATGGAAATTGTATTTTCAGGCAACACATATAAAGTTTCAAATGTTACTAAACCTACAAGCGTTCAAGTTTCATTTAACATACCTCCAGCTCAAACTTACAACGTAAGCTTTAATAGTAATGGTGGGAATGGTTTGATGGCTGACATAACTGCTACAGAGAACGTAGCAACACAATTGCCGCAAAATGAATTTGAAGCACCTATTGGTAAAAAATTCAAAGAGTGGGCAATAGGCAATGCAAATTCGAGCATAAAAGTAGCTGCAGGTGGAACATATACCTTTACACAAAGCACAGAAGTTTTTGCAGTTTGGGTAGATGAAGATACTGTGATTCACACAATTACAGCAAGCGATGATGGTAATGGGAGCATTAGTCCAAGCGGGGATGTTAAAATAGAAGATGGACAAAACCAAAGCTTTACTTTCACCCCTAATGCAAAATACGAAATTGACAGCGTGCTTGTTGACGGCGTGAAAGTTGAGGTTTTTGACAACAAATACACTATTGAGAATGTAGGCAAAGATATGAGTATCTCAGCAAGCTTCTCAAGAAAAACCATTGAAGATGAAGAAGAGGTTATCATTAATGAAGAAATTGATGGCGATGAGGACGAAGAAGGCATCAATAAAGGTGTAGTTGACGAAGAGGAAATGGAAGAGATAGTTGACAAAGTAATTGAAGAAGCTATTGAAAAAGGTAAAACTCCTCTGGTGAATATCACTATGAAAACTCCTGTGGACGCTAAAGGTGTCGCTATCGATTTACCAGCAGAGCAACTGAAAAAACTAGGGGCTGCAAATGGCGCATTATTAACCCTCAACTGCGGAGAGTATCAAGCGACATTTGATAGCAAGGCGATTTTAGCAATGAGCGAGACCGGCAACGCAAGAATCGTGGTTGAAATAATTAATGCGGATAAATCTGAGTTAAATCAAGCACAAAAAGATAAAGTGGGAGATGCGCCTGTGTTTGATTTAAGCATAATTAGCGGAGATACAGTCATCAGTGACTTTAAAGGTGGAAGTGCTATAATTACTCTACCTTATGACTTGGCAGAAGGACAAAGTAAAGATGATGTAGTTGTTTATTTCATCGATAGCAAAGGCGACATACAAGCGATGAACACAGTTTACGACGTAGCGACAAAAACTGTTTCATTTACTACTCCGCACTTTTCTTACTACTATATTGCTGATGCTAATACGGATACAGAAGTCCCTGGAACAGGTGATACAAGCACTTCACCTATCGTACTGGTTGGCATTATGCTAGTTTCAACTTTAGGCTTAATCATTATTAGCAAAACTAAACTTATAAAAGAAAAATAATAACAAAGCATAACTACGAAAAACTCTCTCCTCCGTCAAAGCGGGGGAGAGAGTTTTTATTTTTCAATCATACAGTCATTAATTTCAGTAGAAATATCACCGCTTGCTAATGCTAAAAAAGGTTGGAAGCATAATACTGCGACAATTAAAATAGGCATCATAAGGTTAATAATAAATTTTTTCATAATATTCCTATATTTTAGACGAGATTAAATAATAGTTTTATCAAAATTGTGAACTTCCAATGATTCAGCCATTTTTACTAATTCTTCTTTATCGCCTCCACTCACTCGATATTTATATGGTCCATCTG
>CAYJII010000059.1:0-7836 GCA_964370225.1 uncultured Oscillospiraceae bacterium
GATTCTTGGGGTGTATCCAGACTATCTGAAAGCTGAGGATTTAGAGTTTCCAATAAACTTTATTAAGATTGCGTTTCCTAAATCGTACAAACTTACACACAGAGAGATTTTGGGCACTCTTATGAGCTTGCAGATAAAAAGAGAAACTATAGGTGATATAATTATTGATGAAACCAATGCTTATGTAGCGGTTAACGAGGACATTTCACAGTACATAGAAGATAATCTTTTTAAGATTTCAAATGTCGGAGTCGTTGTTACAAAGTTAAATGAACTTGATGTGCAAATAGAGAATAAGTTCGAAACAGTAAATATTAATATTTCGTCAATGCGCATTGACTGCATTGTTTCTGCGCTGACTAGATTAAGTAGAGGTAAAGCCGTCGAGGTGATTAACGCGTCCAAGGTATATAAAAATTCGCAGTTAGTAAGCTCGGTTTCAGATATTCTTTCGCCTTTTGACACTATTACAATCAGAGGATATGGCAAGTACACTGTCACTAATGAGATTAATATGTCAAAAAAAGGCAGATATTTTGTTTTGGTAAAAAAATATGCATAAGGAGAAATAATTATGAATATAAGTGATATAGAAAAAAAGGTCTTTGAGAAAGCTATGGGTAAAAGCTATAAAGCAGAAGATGTTGATAGTTTTAAAACAGAAGTAGTAGCTTTTGTAAAAAGTCTTATTGCGGAAAAATCTGATTTATTTAGAAAATTAGAAGTACTGGCACATAAAGTTGAAGAATACAAAAAAGACGAAGAAAGTATTAGAGAAGCTTTACTTGGTGCACAAAAATTAGGTAAAACTGTGTTAGCAGAAGCAAATGAAAAAGCTGACACTTCCATAAAAGATGCTGAGGCTAAGTCCAAAGTAATTTTAGATGAAGCACAAAGCAAAGCAGATACAATCGTGGACGAAGCGCAAGCAAAAGCTCAAGCGTTAAGCGACAAAACTCAAACTGAGTCAGATAAACTTATAGCTGAGACAAGAAATTATGTAGAAAATACATTGAGAAGCTGTAAATATCAAATAGAGAAAGAGCAAAATATTTTGGCTAGAACTCAAAAAGAGTCTTCCAAATTCAAAAGCGATTTACTTGAATTGTACCGCTATCATATTGATGTTATCAAGCGTATCCCTGAAATGGGCGATAACGAAATAAAATATGAAAAAGAAGCAAAAGAGCTAGATAAAACGCTATATGAGCAAAAATTAGAAGAAACTAAAACAGCAGAAGCTAAAGCTATAGAAGAAGAAAAAACTTCCGAATCAGCGGTAACACAATCTGAGAAAAAAGAAGAAGTTTCAGTAGCTAAAGATGAAAATAATATTAAAGCTACTGATGAGAAATCAAGCGATAATTCGACTGACACAAAGGCGGAAGAGAATAAAAACCAATCTGAAGGACTTAATGCAATCAAACGCCAAGAAACTAGAGAATATAGTGCGGTTGAATTAAAACCATCTTTTGTTCCAAACCCACCTAAAACAAACACTGTACAAGAAAAAAATGGTGTGAAGATTTCCAGTAAATTTGGCGAGCTTGATTTTGGAAACAAAAAATAATATTTGGTTTATATAATTATTATCAAAAACAAAAACGTCGTTATTAGTTAATTATAACGACAGTTTTTGTATGTATGTAATGTTTATGCCAAAAATTTGGAGATTATATGAAAAAAATATTTAAGTTTAATTATATCATGTTTTTGCTAGTAGCACTTTTGACATTAATAGATCATATCATAAAATATCTTGTAGTGGAACATCTTATGTCCATACCAACATACCCGCTATGGGAAGATGTTTTCCACTTAACTTATGTAGAAAATAGAGGTGCTGCATTCGGTATGTTTTCTGGCATGTCATTCATACTAATTGGAATGACATCATTTCTACTAATTTTATTATCAGTAATATTGTTTACAGGTAGAATTTTTAAGCATATAATTACATCAAAATTTTTGTTCTTCACACTAGCACTTATAATAGGTGGAGGGCTTGGCAATTTACTAGATAGAATTTTTAGAGGCTATGTGGTAGATTACTTAGATTTTAGGCTCATAAATTTTGCAGTATTTAATTTTGCCGACTGTTGTGCAGTAATAGGCACAATATTCTTGCTGTATTACTTCATGTTTATTGATAAAGAAATTTTAGCAGACGATAAAAAGGTAGTAAGTAGTAAGGAAAATGAGAGTATTGAGGGTAAAAAAGATGAGTAATGAGAACTTTTTTATCGACACAGAATTTGTTGGTACTAGAATAGATAAATTTTTGCAAAGCTGTTTTCCTGACAAAACCAGAACAAATTTGCAAAAATTAATTGATGGAGACAATGTGCTTGTTAACGATAAGACTGTTAGCAAAAACTATAAACTACGACTAAATGATAATGTTTCAGTCAGCTTTCCTCCACCAATTGAGCTTGATGTAATACCACAGGATATCCCAATTAGCATAGTTTATGAGGATGACGATTTGTTAGTGGTAAACAAGCCAAAAGGTATGGTTGTCCACCCCGCTGCAGGAAACCACGATATGACGCTTGTTAATGCGCTTTTATACCACTGTAAAAGTAATTTATCAGGAATCAATGGAGTAATTCGGCCTGGCATCGTACATAGGATTGATAAGAATACCTCCGGGCTATTAATTGTTGCAAAAAATGACTTTTCCCATAATAGCTTAGCTCTTCAAATAAAAGAGCACAGCTTTAATAGAGAGTACGAAGCGATTGTATATGGCAATGTAAAAGAGGATGAGGGTGTCTTAGATTTCCCGATTGGTAGAAATAAGAATGATCGCAAAAAAATGTGTGTAACAAGCGAAAATTCAAAAGAAGCACGTACTGAGTTTTTTGTAGTTGCTAGATATAAAAATTACACACATGTAAAGTTTAAGCTCCACACCGGCCGCACTCATCAGATAAGAGTGCATATGGCGTTTGTTGCTCATCCGATTGTAGGCGATGATGTGTATGGCCCGAAAAAAGTTATAACTAAGTTAAACGGGCAATGCTTGCATGCAAAGAAATTAGGATTTATTCACCCAAAAAGCGGAGAGTACTTCGAATTTGATAGTGAATTACCTGACTATTTTAAAGAATTTTTAGGCTCATTACAAGAGCAATAAAGAAAAAGGAATGAATATATGAATAAACCACTATCAAACATTGTGCTGATTTCCGATATGGACGATACACTTTTGACGCACGATAAAAAAATAAGCGAAGAAAATATTAAAGCTATTGAAAAATTCAGAGAACTCGGAGGAACTTTTACAGTAGCTACTGGTCGCTCAATACCATCCTTTAAGCATTACATGGATATAGTTAATACTAATGACTACACTATACTAAACAATGGGGCAACAATATATGACCCTATATCAAAAAAAGTTATGTGGTCACAGAAGCTGCCAGAAAATGCACTAGAATTAGTTAGAAAAACAATTGAAGCTAATAAATTTGCTGGGTGCGAAGTTTATATGGGGACAGAAATTCATGTAATACAAAGCACAGATTTGATTGTTGACCATTTAGATTTTGAGCAACTTGAAGTAAATTACTCAAAATTAGAAGACATGACAGGTGATTGTTATAAAGTTTTATATGCTTGTGAAACTGATGAAATTGATGAGTTAATCGAGTTTACTAAGACGCTAGACAATACAGATGTTGAGTACGTAAAGTCGTATAAATGGTATTATGAGATGCTACCACAAAATTGCACAAAAGGACATGCATTAGAAGAGTTAAGAAAATTTGAGCAGTTTAGCGACAAATTTATTTGTGCAGTGGGCGACTATTACAATGATGTACAAATGCTTATTAATGCAGATTTAAGCTTTGCAGTTGGCAATGCTCCTGATGATGTTAAAAAGCATGCGGACATAATAGTGTCCACCAACGAAGAACACGCTATTGCTGATTGTATAGAGCAAATTATGAAAAAGTTCATTTCGTGCTAATATATATTGACAATAGTAAAAAGCTTTTATATAATAAATATGTAAATTGGATGTGAGTAAATGTATCCGTTAAAGTTAAAACCAATATTTAAAGATTATATTTGGGGCGGGAACACCTTAAAAGAGAAATATAATAAAGAGTCCGACCTTGATATTTTAGCCGAAAGCTGGGAGCTTGCATGCCATAATGATGGCATGAGCATTATCATTAATGGGGAAGATAAGGACAAAACTTTGCAAGAGTATATAGATGCGTATGGCAAAGCGAATGTTCTAGGCAAAAACTCTGATAAATTTGAGTATTTTCCGTTGCTGGTTAAGTACATCGATGCAAAAAATAATTTGTCACTCCAAGTGCACCCCGATGATAAATTTGCAAAAGAAGTAGAAAATTCCTATGGCAAAACTGAAATGTGGTATGTGCTAGACTGTGTGGAAGGCGCAAAACTTATCTATGGTTTTGCAAAAGATATAGATGCAAATGAGTTTAAAACACGAATAGAAAATAACACAATATTAGATGTGTGTAATTTTGTGAATGTAAAAAAAGGCGATGTCTTTTTCATCGAAGCAGGGACTTTACACGCAATTTGTGAGGGTATTGTAATAGCAGAAATCCAACAAAACTCAAACATTACCTATAGAATTTATGATTATCAACGAGTTGATGCGAATAACAATCCAAGAGAGCTGCATATTGACAAAGCCTTGCAGGTTACCGATTTGAGTGCTGTAAAGAACAGTGACTTTACACCTGATTTACTTCAAAAAACGGAAAATTTCGAGGAATATATGCTCTCGAAATGTGAATATTTTGAAGTATATAAATATAATATTTTTAGCAAGGTGAAATTTAGTTGTGACTCGAATAGTTTTAATTCACTTCTCATCACAGAGGGCGAGTTTGAACTTGAGTATAAAGATAATTCGCTTAAATTATGCAAGGGCGATAGCATTTTTATCCCCGCAAGTTTTGGCGAATACAATTTAGTTGGAAATGGTGAAATAATTTTAAGTAAAATATAAAAGGAGAAATAAAAATGAAGTATTATGTAGGAATTGATTTAGGCGGAACAAATATCGTTGCAGGAATTTACGATGAAAACTATAATTTATTGTTTAAAGAAAGCACTAAAACAAAATGCCCAAGACCAGCTGAGGAAATCGTAGCTGACATTATTATGGTAACAAAAAAAGTAATGGAAACTGCAAACTTAACAGCTAATGATGTTGAAAGTATAGGTGTTGGTTGTCCTGGTACCGCGAACAAAGATACTGGAATTATCGAGTATTCAAACAACCTTGATTTTCATGATGTCCCACTAGTTAAAATGATGGAAGATGCACTTGGTAAAAAAGTATATATCGAAAACGATGCAAATGCAGCTGCTTATGGCGAGTATTTAGCTGGTGCTGGTAGAGATTACAAATCTTTAGTAGCTATCACTTTAGGAACTGGCGTTGGCGGTGGTGTTATCATCAACGGCGAAATCCTAACAGGGTTTAACTTTGCTGGAGCTGAACTAGGCCATACTGTTATAGTTGCACATGGTAGAAAATGCACTTGTGGCAGAGAAGGTTGTTGGGAAGCATACGCTTCTGCAACTGGTCTAATCAACATGACTAAAGAAGTTATGGAAAAAAATCCTGATTCAAAAATGTGGGAACTTTGCGAAAATAACATTGAAAAAGCAAATGGTAGAACATCATTCGACGCTATGAGAGCTGGAGATGCTTGCGGTAAAGAAGTTGTAGATATGTACCTAGATTTCTTGAGTATCGGTATTTCTGATATGATTAATATCTTCCAACCTGCAATTCTTTGCATCGGTGGCGGTATCTCAAAAGAAGGCGACAATCTGCTAAAACCTCTTAAAGAGCTAATCGACAAACAAATCTATTCAAGAGACCCAAATAAACAAACAAAAATCATTATCGCACAATTAGGTGGCGAAGCAGGATTATTAGGCGCAGCTTTCTTAGGTCTTGATAAATAACTAAAATAACTATTTAAAGACTTGCGGTTTGCAGGTCTTTAAATTTTATAATGGAGTGGGCTATATTATGAAAACGTTTAAAATAGCAGATATGGAAATTTCATCAATAATTTTTGGAACGACATATCTCGGGAATTACAACGACTACGACAAGGCTTTTTCACATTTAGATGAATATTATAATTATGGTGGGAGATGCATAGACACCGCACGCATATATTCAAATTTCGCTCCTGAGGATATTTGTCCGAGTGAAACAGTGATAGGGGAATGGCTGAAAGCAAAGAAAAATCGTGATGAAATAGTCATCGTTACTAAAGGAGCACATCCTCCATTTGGCGCAATGGATAAGTCAAGGCTTTCTTATGACGATATCGCTTTTGATTTAGATGAAAGCTTAAAGGCACTCCAAATTGATTATACAGATGTGTATTTTTTGCACCGAGATGATGGAAGTATTCCAGTAGAGCAAATCATGACTTCGTTGAACAAGCTGGTTCTTTCAGGGAAAATTAAAGCAATCGGAGCCTCAAACTGGAGCGGAAGAAGAATAGCTATGGCAAACGAATATGCGCTGAATAATGGATTGACACCATTTTCTACTTCACAAATCCAGTGGTGTTTAGCAAAAGCTTCTTCAAAAGATTTAAACGACGATACATTAATATGTATGGATGAGAGTGAATTTAAATTTTATAAGAGTTCACAAATTCCTGTAATGGCATTTAATGCACAGGCAAAAGGATTGTTCACAAAATTAGTGGAATTTGATGGTGATATTACAAAGCTACCGGAAAAAGTAGTAGATAGATATTTGAATAGTGATAATATCGAGGCGAATTTAGCTTATTATGAAAAAGTAATAGACTTAAGTTCAAAACATAATGTCACACCTACAGTGATAAACTTAGCTTATATAACTTCAAATGAAATTACTGCAGGTGCAATAATAGGATGCTCAAATATAAACCAAATAAAAGATAGCATGGCTGCGAGTAATTTTACACTAACAAAAGAAGAAATCGCTTATTTAAAATAGAAATAGGGAAATGATAAAAAAATGATGAGCTATTGGTATAGCTCATCATTTTTTTATTAGATTTTATTATTGCGTAGTTCATGAAAACGTATTATGTCGCTTTCAATATTTATATTTGTTATATCATAGCTTCTTAGTAACGGTATATTGTTAGCTTGAAGTATCTGATCAACGAGCATATCAACATGCTGATTTTCCTTTGGTTTGGAGATGTTAAGTAGTTCGATACAACAAAGTACTTGTTGTAATCTATCACAAACTACAAAAGTTAAAGTTTTAGCCTGTAATGCTTCAAATTGCATATAACCATTGTAACTGGCTATATTAAAAATATCAGCAACACGCGGATTTACTAGTAACTGGAGATTTAGCTTATCAACAATATTTTTGATATAAAAATATTGCTTACTGTCCATAAGGTTTTGTGAGGGGTGATTATTTATACTTTTTGCAGCATTGACATTATGGTTGTAATCCCAGTTCATGTAATTTCTGTTTTGCATGAATTTAAATTTGGCTGTACTTTGATTTTTATTGTTTTTTCCTGAGGTTAACAAAACAGTTAAAATTAAAACCATTAGGGGAAGAAAAGTAATTCCTATAAATATTAATATAATAATTATAGTAAAAAGAGTCATAGCTTCGTCTGGATACATTATATTTACACCTACTTTATTTTTTTATTTTATTATACTACTATATTACTATTTGGGCAAGTAGTAAAAGAAAAGTGAGCTTTAGAAATAAAGATAACCGCGCTAAATTAAAAATATTATATAATTATTATTATAAAAAATACTATCTGCCCTTGTCGCTTTTGGTTA
>CAYJII010000059.1:7846-8561 GCA_964370225.1 uncultured Oscillospiraceae bacterium
CGCACAGCCTTAGCCCACTTAGCCCCGCAAGACTTTAACTTAAATTAAAAAAAATTTTTCATTTGACTTTTACATCATTATTAATTATTATGTATATTAAAAGGGGGTACTTTTTTGAAGTTTCAAATTACGATGAACGAGGAATTGTTACATCGAGTAAATACATATGCTAGCTTTTTTGGCGTTTCTCGCTCTAGTGCTATAAGTGTTTTGTGTTCCAGTGCATTGTCTGCATCGGCACAGTTCATATCATACGAAAAGAAAAATAAAACTTTAATTGGTAAAAATAATAAGGGGTGTTTTTATGGATAAAAAAATTATTAGCATTATTGACGATTTAAACGATGTACAGCGAGATTTAAGCGCTTATTCCTATCTTTTGACTACTATGCTTGAAAACAATGCTTTACGTGAATATTTTAGCTCTAATAATGATTTAAGCGCTCAGTTTAATTCACTTTATATGATTGTTGATTTTGTTAACCAACGTGTCATTGATAATAAAATACATCTTGGTGTGCTTAATCGTATTTGTTCTGATGTTTAACTGTTTTTAATTTTCAAGTTAATAGGGGTGGGTACAGCCCGCTTGCGGGGTGAACCCTTACTTGATATTAAACTCATAATGGTCTCATTTTTTTGTAAAGAAGTGATTATGTGTATATAAGGGGGTGTATAAATGACTGAATTGCAAGCACAAGAATTATTGTCACTG
>CAYJII010000059.1:8571-8840 GCA_964370225.1 uncultured Oscillospiraceae bacterium
AATTCTTTTGGGGGTGGTTTTTAAGGCATTGTTAGCATTTACCTGCATAAAAAACTTGATTAATTCTGGAACTATGAAGAGGGGGTGGTGGTAATGACAAAAAAAGTAATAATGCTCCAGTATTTTCTAAAGGAAGTTGACCGTATTGACTTTGAGATACAACAGCATATATTGAGGTTTCGTTCTAGGCGTACAGATGTAAACGATTGTGTAGAGCTTGCTATATTGTTAAATGAGCGTGATGTAGTCCGACGTGTGTATACGCATTT
>CAYJII010000060.1:0-673 GCA_964370225.1 uncultured Oscillospiraceae bacterium
CTTTACTACGTCTAATGTAATCCTCAACTTTTTTACTATGAGGTATCATTTTTTCAATCAATAACTCATGTAATACCTCTTGCTCTTTTATACGTGTTCTTTCTTCTTTTTGCTTGTTTTCTTCAGCTAATATAGTAACATCTTCCACAAGACTCTCGTTTAGCTGCTCTAAATTATCTATAAGGCTGTATATTTCTGAAACATCACTTTTCCAAAAAATATACCCTCCATTTATTGGAGCTAAATGTCCTAGTGTGCTCTTATCGATTGTCATGCTTGAAGCCTCTTTTAAGCGCAAAAACTGCTCATTGGTAATAGCGGTTTGTGTAGCAGACTTGATGCTTGGGGTACCATCGCTTGATAAAATTAGCGCTTCAATATCAGAGATTTCGAAAAATTCATTATGTGATGTGTTCGAATGTATAAGCTTTTCTTGAATGCAAGCCTCAAAAAACGCCAGTGAAATTAAACATATAAAAGTAGTAAGATCTGTAAAATAGATACTAATAATAGGGAAAAAATAATAAATGATTAAATATCCTGCAGTTGCAATAAATAGATAAATTAAAAGTTTAGGCGCTTTTTTACTCAATGATGTTTTGATAAAATTTCGTGTCAAAGTAAAAATAGCTGCTATGAGTAATGAGAATGTGAAAACAACAATTACATAGTA
>CAYJII010000060.1:683-5562 GCA_964370225.1 uncultured Oscillospiraceae bacterium
TCAAGGTTAAACACTAGCTGGTGAAAATCGTTTGTCAAAACTAAGAGTATCAAAAAAACTGCTGGTATGTATAATAAATTCCACTTTTTGTCAGGACGATGGTTTTCATCTAAATTAATAGAAAGTGTCATGAAAAAGAAGGTAAGTGGTATCATTATCATCGGAAAATAAAACGCATACCAAGTTAAATGCTCAAAAAAAGGAGAAAGTACAAATATTGACCACTTTAATGAACGAAATGTAACCCATAAAACTATTGTTATTCCAAGAAAAAAAAGATATTGCCGCAAATATCTTTGCATTATTCTTTTTCTTATATTTGTCACCCAAGTGACAAATATCCCCAAATGTATTGATGTAGATATATAAAATAAAATTTGTTCTTTAAAAACTACATCTGATATTCTGCCCATATGTGTGATATGTTGTGAAAGGGCTATGAGTATGATTACAATAATTGCGTTAAGTAGAATTTTTTTATTTTGTCTGTTCATACAATTAAACCTTTCTAAAACTTAATATTTCCAATCTAATTATAGCATATTTTTACAAATTTTCACAGCATAATTTTGCTTTTAACATAAAAATAAACTTGTGAAAATTATATAAAATACATAAAATTACATAATTGCTATTTTTCATATTGATGTATTGTTGTGAATGTGGTATATTTAACGTATTAAATTCTTAAGCTTAGAGGTGCGATTTTGGCTATCATTAGTAATATACAGCGATACTCTACCCATGACGGAGCAGGTATCAGAACTACAATTTTCTTTAAGGGATGCCCACTTGCCTGTAAATGGTGTCATAACCCTGAAACATTTAGCTCAAAAAAACAGATGCTTATACATAATGAACGCTGCATCTCCTGTGGAAGATGCACAGAGAGATGCACACGTGAATGTGTTTTTTGCGGAGACTGCACTGATTTTTGCATATATAATGCAAGGGAGATAGTCGGGAAAGATTATACAGTAAAACAGCTTATGAAAGAGATAAAAAAAGACCAAATATTTTATGAAGAATCAGGTGGAGGCGTTACTCTGTCTGGTGGCGAATGTATGCTTGTGGACCTAGATTTTCTCACGAATCTCTTAGGGGAAATTAAAAAGCTTGGGATAAGTGTAAATATTGACACTAGCGGGTTTGCTGCATATGAAAAATTTCAAGCGATACTTCCCTATGTCGATATTTTTTTATACGATTTGAAAATATTCCAAGACGCAAAACATAAATTATATACTGGTGTTTCTAATAAGATAATACTGGATAACCTTGTGAAACTCTCGCACGATAACGCTAATATCGAAATCAGAGTGCCGATGATTGCGAATGTTAATGCAACTGATGATAATATAAGGGCTACATTAAAGTTTTTACTCGAAAATAAAATTAAAACGAAAAAAGTATATTTACTCCCTTACCACAATATCGGTACAGGAAAATACATAAAACTAGGTTTAATGCATGAAGAATTTTTTGCGCCAACTGAAGAAGATATGCAGCACTACAAAAAACTCTTTGTAGAGAGTGGCTTTGAGGTGCAAATTGGTGGTTAATTTACATATCAATAAGTGAAAGGATTTTTATGGAACAACGAGGAATGAATGAAAGAATTAAGAAGCTGAGAACTCTTAGCTTAAATACACAAGCAAAGCTAGATTTGCAGAGAGCAAAAATTGAAACTGAGGTATATAAAGAATATGAGGGTAGAATTTCTATCCCTGTGTTAAGAGCGCTTGTTCTAAAAAAGTATTTTGAGGAAAAAACACTTTATATTGGTGAAGGCGAGCTTATAGTAGGCGAAAAAGGCGATGCTCCACAGTCTGCTCCCACCTTCCCTGAGCTTTGTTGTCACTCGCTAGAGGATATGCAGGTGATGAAAGAGCGCAAACTAATTAACTTTATGGTTAGCGATGAAGATTTTGCTTTGCAAAAGGAAGAAATCATCCCATTTTGGGGAGATAGAGCGCTACGAAATAAAATTATTGATAATATGTCACAAGATTGGAAAGAAGCTTATGAATGCGGTGTATTTACCGAGTTTATGGAACAGCGCGGTCCTGGACATACTGTAGCAGATGAAAAAATCTACAAAAAAGGTTTCTTGGAGTTCAAGGAAGAAATAAATGCTTCTATTGATGCTTTGGACTATATTAATGATGCAAAAGCACTGGAAAAAAAAGAACAACTTATAGCTATGGCAATAACTTGTGACGCAATAATTATCTTAGCAAAAAGATATGCAGATTATGCTAGAAAACTTGCAGAAAGCGAGCCAAATCTTGCACGCAAAGAAGAGTTATTACAAATAGCGAAAAACTGTGATATTGTGCCTGCTAATAAACCACAGACTTATTGGCAAGCAATACAGCAGTACTGGTTTGTACATATCACCGTGACTGCTGAACTTAATCCGTGGGATGCATATTCTCCCGGTAGGCTAGATCAGCACCTAATCTCATTTTATGATAACGACTGCGAAAATGGTCTGCTAGATGATAATAAAGCTCTTGAGTTGCTTGAATGCTTGTGGGTAAAGTTTAATAACCAACCTGCTCCTCCCAAAGTTGGCATTACGCTAAAAGAGAGTGGTACATACACTGATTTTGTTAATATTAATACTGGTGGAATTGCTTCTGATGGAACTAGCGGAGTAAATGCAGTTAGCTATCTAATTTTACAATGCATGGATGAAATGAAGCTACTACAACCAAGCTCGAATGTACAAATAAGTAAAAAAACCCCGCAAAAATTCCTATTAAAAGCATGCGAAATATCTGCAAAAGGTTGGGGGCAACCAGCGTTTTACAACACTGATGCTATTGTGCAAGAGTTAATGAATAGTGGAAAATCTCTACAAGATGCACGTTGTGGTGGAGCTAGTGGCTGTGTTGAAGTCGGCGCATTTGGTAAAGAAGCGTACATTCTTACGGGCTACTTTAACCTACCAAAAATATTTGAACTTACACTAAATAATGGCTTTGACAAGATTAGCAAGAAGCAGTTAGGGTTAAAGCTTGGATACGCCACAGACTTTGAGGATTATGAATCACTACTCACAGCCTATAAAAAGCAGATAAAACATTTCCTCGACATAAAAATTAAAGGAAACAATGTAATTGAGAGTATCTATGCAAAATATATGCCAGTTCCATTTTTATCCGTCATAACTAGTGACTGCATAACAAATGCAAAAGATTATAATGCTGGTGGTGCTAGATATAATATCTCTTATATACAAGGCGTTGGTATTGGCACGATAACAGACTGCTTAGCCGCTGTGAAATATAATGTGTACGATAAAAAGAAAATCAATATGAGCGAGCTTATTACTGCAATGGACGATAATTTTGTTGGGCATGAGCAGATACTTCATCTCCTAAAAAATAAAACTCCTAAATATGGAAATGATGACGATTATGCTGATGAGCTTATGCAAGACATCTTTGAGTTTTATCGTGACTCAGTAAAATCATATAAAAATATGCGTGGTGGAAGTTATGGTATCAACATGTTACCTACTACCTGCCATGTGTATTTTGGCGAAGTAATGACTGCTAGCGCTAACGGCAGACTAGCACACAAACCAGTTTCTGAGGGAATTTCTCCGGAAAAAGGTGCAGATGTAAACGGTCCTACTAGCGTGTTAAAATCAGCAGCTAAAATGGATCATCTCTCCACTGGTGGTACATTACTTAATCAAAAATTTACGCCCGATGTTGTGAAAACTGAAAATGGACTTGCGAATATGGGCAGCCTTGTAAAATCGTATTTCACAATGGATGGGCATCATATTCAGTTTAATGTAATTGATAAATCCACACTGATTAAGGCGCAAAATAGTCCTGATGAATACAAAGATTTAATCGTGCGTGTAGCAGGATATAGTGACCATTTTAGAAATCTATCCAAAGCGCTACAGGATGAGATTATAGGGCGAACAGAACAAAATTTTAATTAAAAAGGATGTTAGTATGCAAAAAGAATTTTTTATCGAAAACAGAAAAGAACTATACAAAAATTATATGGATAGTACAATTTTAGTATCATATGCAGGGAATGAAAAACATCGCACTGCCGATGCTAACTACATATTCTTCCCAAACAGAAATTTTGCCTACCTTACCGGCATCGGTAGTCATGAAGCAATAGGCTTTATCTTTGTTGCACTTATTCATGCTGGCAAAGTGGATGAATATATCTTTTCCCTACCGTCAGATTTAATGGCGGAGCGCTGGAACGGAAGACGCCTTACACATCAGGATATATCAGAGCTTAGTGGTGTAGAAAATATACTTAATATAAGCGATTTCGCTGACTTTTTTCACCGTAATATTAATAGAGGCATTTTTACCACAGTCGCACTAGATGTGTACAGACATTTCACTAATCAAGAAAAAGAGTGTGCTCACACATTTGCAGAGAGCGTAAAAGCAAATTACCCTAATATTAAAATAGAAAATTATCATTTTAATTTACGAAAACAAAGAACGATAAAAAAACCTTGTGAAATTGAGAATATGCGCAAAGCTATTACCATTACAGGCGAAGGTATAAAAGCAATGATGCGTGCATCAAAGCCTGACATGTACGAATATGAATATAAAGCGGAGTTTGACTACCAACTGACAAAAAACAATGTATTAGAGCCTGGGTTTAGCTCAATTATCAGTGCTGGTAATAATAATTTTAGCATTCACTATTACGGATACCAAGGTATAGCTAAAGGTGGTGATATGATACTTAACGATGTTGGCGCTACATACGACGGTATTTGCAGCGATATTTCGAGAGCTTTTCCGTGCAATGGCAAGTTTAGCGAAAAACAAAAACTACTATATTCATGTGCATATAAGGCATCTGAGTATATGTT
>CAYJII010000060.1:5572-8673 GCA_964370225.1 uncultured Oscillospiraceae bacterium
TTCAGCATTATAAAACCTGGTATGCCAATGCTTGATGTTGACAGACTTTGTAGGGAGTACTGTGCTGAACAACTGGTTAAAATCGGCTTATTAGATGATGTGAAAAACGCATCTAAATATATCTGGCATGGTGGAGCACATCATGTTGGATTTGATGTGCACGACCAAGTAGTTGTAGATGAAATAAAAGCAAATATGATTTTTTGCGTAGATGTAGGTATCTACGTAGAGGAATGGGGCATCGGCTTTAGACTTGAGGATAACTGTTTAGTAACAGAGGATGGCTGCGAAAATTTAAGTGCATTAATCCCACGAACTATTGAGGAAATCGAAACTATTATGAATGGATAAACAAAAAAGCATTATCAGCTAAGCTGATAATGCTTTTTTTAACTTATTATTTTTCTTCTATTTCTTCAAGCTCTTTCTTAAATAGGTATTTATCAAGCTTTTCTCGCATTTCTTTTGGTGTTTCGCGTTTTTCTGGGAATACTACAGCATTAATCAGCACCTTGCTAAATTCAAGAGCTGGGACAGTTAATGCGTGAAGTGCATCTGCATTCAAATAATCCATAACATCATGTCTTGTGTGGATGAAAGCAGCACCATCTGCACCATTTCGAGCAAAGTTTATCGCAGGAACATTACTATCAGCAAAAGGAACTGAGTCACTAGAGTAGATGTCTTGTGTTACCTTTACAGCATAACCAGAAGTTTTCATGAACATGTCGCAAAATGCAGTTAGCTCCTTTGATGCAGTAACACCACAAACATTGTAACCTAAAACAGCTCCACCTACATCCACATTTATCATAAAAATATGCTCATTCATGCTATCTTTATTTTGCTCAACATATGCTTTGCTTCCACAAAGGCCGATTTCCTCCGCACCAAACCACGCAAATTTAAGCGTTCTAAGCGGTGGGTTCTCGAGGAAATATTTGTACATTTCCATTATAATTACTGAGCCTGCTGCATTATCATAAACGCCTTTAGAATATTCGGTAGTATCATAATGTGCACCTACACAAATAATTTCTTCTGGGTACTTCTCCCCTTTTATCGTCGCAATTACATTATGTGAAGTAGCATTTACAGTTTCACCGATTACTTTAATTCTAGCTTTTGTCGCTTTTTGGTTTACAATTTCAAAGGCATCGTTAATATCCATATGTACTGCTGAAAGGTTTCCAAATTTAACCATTTGCTCGCGTAGCTTTCTTGTAAAGAAATCATTTTCTTCTCTTGTTCGTAAAAGCGAACCTGAAAAACTAGCAATAGCTGATACTCCAGCTTTTACTAATTGCCTAAAAACAGGAAGTCTTAAATATCCATTAAACAAAACTATTTTGCCTTTTGCGTCAGCGAGATTTACATCTTCTACATTTTCAACATACATGAAATCAGCGGTTATTCCCTCTTCTGGGGTATTTAAACAACATTTGTACCCAGTAACTCTATAAGTTTTATTGTATGGTTCCAAAATTTCAAACTCTGCTTCTTGTACGATACCATCTACAATTTCAAAAGGCACAATCTCTACATCGCCATTAACATTATCAATTTCTCTTTTGATTAAATTAGCAGCTTTAAGCTCGTCAGCACTGCCAGCGAGTCTTTCAAATTCGAATTCTTTTAGATATTCGAAAGCTCTATTTTTGTTGATATCCATAATATTTCCTCATTTCTAAAATAAGTTTATTAAACCATATTTTATTTTATCACTGCAATAAAAAAATGTCAATGAAACTAAAAAAAATGTAAAACGCCTTGAATTTCTTCATGTGTTTTTGTATAATATTTATAGTTAAAACGGCAGTACAGCATGCCTTATTTGAGGGAGCTGTAAATAACCAAATAATAATCCTATGGATGGAGAGTAAAATGAGAATTGTAATTGACGGGGACGGTTGTCCTGTAGTAGATGAAACTATTAAAATAGCACGGGAAAAGAAACTAGAATGTATAATATTATGTGATACTGCGCACAAAATCGAAAAGGCAGGTGCAAGCACAATTGTGGTATCTAAAGGTGCTGATAGTGTTGATTTTGCTTTGGTGAATATGCTAAATAAAAATGATGTTGTTATTACACAAGATTATGGACTTGCAGCCATGTGTCTTGCTAAAGGCGCAAAGCCACTCCATCAAGATGGGATGCAATATACATCAGAAAACATTGATGCTTTGCTATTAGCACGCCATACTGCTAAAAAAATACGACGCAGTGGTGGCAGATTAAAAGGTAGCGCAAAACGTGTGAAGGCGCAGGATGACAAATTTGTAGCAGCACTGCTGTTGCTCATCGAGCAAAATATCACGGATTAAATCACATAATTAATCCGAAATATCAAAAAGGAGAATGACATGAATGAATTTGTAAAAGGAATGGATTTATGTGAAACTTTTTTTCTAGAAATAGCAGCTCCGGTTTTGCGTGAGCACTTTCCTAATTTAAAATATACTGCTGGGCTCATTGGGTATGGCTCAGATGTATTGGGATATGATGATATCACTTCAATCGACCATATGTGGGGACCTAGGTTTTATTTGTTTTTACAAGATGAAGATATCCATTTAAAAGCGGATATAATCAGCTTTTTTTCAACCAATTTTCCATATGTGTATAAAGGCTATAGTGTCAATTTCACGACTCCAAGTGCAGATAATCCCATTAGAGTACCTGAATTAATTGAAAATGGTAAAGTTAACCCGCTAATTTTTATCCACACAGCTGATGAGTATTTAAACTCATATTTAGGTAAAAGTGATTTAGATAATTTAGATACACTCGACTGGTTAAGCTTTTCTGAAAACCGTCTGCTTTCGCTAAAGTCGGGTAAGCTTTTTGTTGATATGCTTAATTTAAAAGATAGACTTAAGAGCATTAGTTATTATCCTGAAAAGGTATGGCTATATCTCATTGCATCGAACTGGTCGATTATCTCAGAAGAGCAAGCATTCGTGAAGCGATGTAGCGATGTAGGAGATGAAATTGGTTCAATGATTATTTGTGCTAGGATCATGCAAAGACTTATACGACTAGCATTTTTGTACCAAAAAGAGTACGCTCCGTATGCAAAATGGTTTGGCACAGCATT
>CAYJII010000061.1:0-7654 GCA_964370225.1 uncultured Oscillospiraceae bacterium
TATACACTACAAATCAAGAGAATGGAATTATTGTTTCACAGAGAATTAAAGAAAGATACCCACATATTAAAATCATTATTGTAACTTCTTTGCCAGAACATAGCTTTATAGAAAAAGCAATCGCTGCAGGATGTGAAAGTTTTTGGTATAAAGACTATTTTGATATGTCATTAATTGATGTAATGGATAAAACCATGCAAGGGGAGTCTTATTATCCGGAAAGTTCGCCTGTTTTGGTAATCGGTAAAGCAAAGAGTACAGATTTCACAAAGCAAGAACTCAATGTACTGAGGTATAAAATTAATGGATATTCCAATGTAGAAATTTGTGAAGCATTGGGAATAAAAAAGCGCACAATTGATGTGCATATTAGCAATTTAAAAGCAAAGACAGGATATGAGAGCATATTAAGATTAGTATCAGATATTTCTAGCCAAAAATTCATTATTGCAGATTTATAATAAATTTTTTGTGAAGTAAGTTTCCTGTTAGCTTTAGTTATGGAGCGGTGTAAATGATTAAAGTTTTAATGGTTGATAAACACAGGGCAGTAGTAGATGCATTTATGTATGCTATCAACGCTCAAGCGAACATGGAAATTATAGGTGGGGTCACAAACTCGGCACAGGCACTTGACTTGTGCAATAAATTTGCAGTTGATATTATTATTATTGATATGTCTGTAAAAGAAGATGTATCAGCATATAAACTAACTAGTATTATTAAGGAAAAATACAGTAATACTAAAGTAATTCTCACTTCTGCTGGGAACGATATACTAAGCGTCCCAACTGCAAAAGAAATCGGTGCAAGTGCTTTTATATTTATGGACAGCCCAATTATAGATTTTATTAATGCGATAAAAGCGGTTCATGAGGGGCAGTTAATTTTCCCAAGTGAAATTCAAATTCCAACAGTAAATGGAAAAAGCGCATATACACAAAGAGAGCTTGAAGTAATGATTTATCTTTGTGATTCCTTATCTAGGCAGCAAATTGCTGATAAGATGAATATTGCATTAGGAACAGTGAAAAGACATGTAGAAAACATCTTAGGGAAATCTGGTTGCAAGAGTGTAGTAGAACTAGTAGCTTACATAATTGGCAATGGCTGGATTTTGCCTACAAACCTGAATAATAAATAAAACTAATGATAAGAGCGCTTTATAGCGCTCTTATTGACTTGAAAAAAGCTACATGATATAATACCTAAGATAATAAAGTGCACGAAACTTTTATTTGCAATATAAGATTCGTGAGTAAAGGGGGATATAGGTGAAAAAATATTTAATTGCACATGATTTGGGAACAACAGGAAATAAAGCTACTTTATTTGACACTGATGGTAACCTGATAAAAAGTGTTGTAGCAGCGTATAATACTAATTTTTTTAATAGCACTTGGGCAGAGCAAGATCCCAACGACTGGGTAAATGCCGTGTATGAAACCAATAAGATTTTGCTTGAGGGCATTGATTTAAACTGTGTAGAAGCACTCGCTTTTAGTGGTCAAATGATGGGTTGCGTTGTAGTAGATGAAAAAGGTGAACATTTGCGACCAGCTATAATCTGGGCCGACCAAAGAAGCATAAAAGAAGAAAAATTTATACGTGATAAAATTGATGAAAAAGAGTTTTACAAAATCACCGGTCACAAAATTTCTGCGTCATACAGTATTGAAAAACTTATGTGGATACGTGATAATGAACCTGAAATTTTCTCCAAAACATATAAGATGTTGCAACCAAAAGACTATGTAATACATAAGCTAACTGGGGAGTATGTTACCGATTATTCTGACGCGTCGGGTACAAATGCATTCGATTTAAACGTATTTGAGTGGTCTGATAAAATACTGGACATAGTTGGAATTGATAAAAACATTTTGCCGAATGTTTTTGAGTCCACCCATATTGCAGGTGTAGTAAACGAAGAAGTGTCAATTAAGTCAAATTTGCCAATCGGTACTAAAATTGTAATCGGTGGTGGTGACGGGGTTTGCGCAGCAGTAGGTGCAGGTTCTGTGCGTGAGAATGTAGTCTATAACTATTTAGGCTCATCCTCGTGGATTGCATATACCAGCAAAACTCCGGTTTACGATGAATCAATGCGCACATATAACTGGGCTCATCTAATGAAAGGATACATCACTCCAAATGGTACTATGCAAGCAGCAGGTAACTCTTATAATTTCATAAAAGACTTGTTTTATGGAAACGAAGAAAATATCTATGCAAAACTAGATGAAGGAATTAAAAACTCAAAGCTTGGTGCGAATGCTCTCATATATTTACCGTATATTTTAGGGGAGAGAAGCCCTAGGTGGAATAGTAAAGCTCGTGGTGCATATATCGGTATGAAAATGGAGCATAACAAAGGAGACTTTATCCGCAGTGGAGTAGAAGGCGTCTTAATGAATTTATGCATCATACTTGATATTTTCAGGGCTAAATTTGATATAAACGAAATCAATGTTATAGGTGGTTTATCACAAAGCGAAGAAATATGTAAGGTGTTGGCTGATGTATATGGAGTTAACGCACATAGGCTCAATTATCTCGAAGAAGCGACTTCGATTGGTGCTGCTGTAGCAGCTGGGGTCGCAACAGGAGTGCTTGACAGCTTTTTAGATGTAGATAAATTTATAAAGATTGATAAAACTACTAAATTTGACAAAAATAACCACGAGAAGTATAATGATGTAAAAGAAATATTTGAAAAATCGTATACAGCTTTATTGGATGTATATGAAAGTTTAGATAAAATATAGAAAAGAGGAAATAATATGAATTTAACAGCTTGTGAGCTTTCAAAAATGATAGACCAAACTTTATTAAAACCTTTTGCTACTAGAGATGATTTAAAAAAGCATTGTGAAATAGCGATGGAGTATAATTTTAAAACAGTAGCAATTAATAATGCGCCTGTGCCTTTTTGCAAAGAAGTGCTAAAAGGTAGCGATGTAATCTGTGATGCTGCAGTAGGTTTTCCTTTAGGACAATCTACAATTGAAACAAAAGTTTTTGAAACAATTGATGTTATCGAAAAAGGTGCGATGGAAGTAGATTATGTAATTAATATAGGCGAGCTAAAAAGCGGAAACTTTGATTATATCGAAGATGAAATGACAAGAATTGTAACTGCTTGTAAAGAGAGAAATATCACAAGTAAAGTAATTTTTGAAAACTGCTTTTTAACAGATGATGAGAAAAGAAAACTTTGTGAGATTGCTATGAAAGTAAAACCTGATTTCATTAAAACTTCAACTGGCTTTGGTACAGGTGGAGCAACTATTGAAGACGTTAAACTTATGAAATCTTGCGTTGGTGATGCGATAAAAATTAAAGCTTCAGGTGGCGTACGTACTGTAGAAGATGCACTTAACTTTATTGAAGCAGGAGTTTCAAGAATTGGTACAAGTAACGGCGTAGAAATCGTTGAAGCTTACAAAAAAATATTAGCAAGTAAGTAATTTGAAAGCAATGACAACTAATTGTCATTGCTTTTTTTATATTAATATATACGTCAAAATAAATATACAAACGCTAAACAATATGTCTCGACTTAGTGATAATATACTATTTTTATTTTGTGCATTATGTTTTTACTAAAAAGACTTTATTTTTTTGTATAATGTGCTAGAATAATATTATGGTATATTATAACAAATAATAATATATATCAATTATAGTTAATGTAACATCAAATAATAATTCGCACAAGGAGGAATATTAATGAGAACTTCCGGTATACTTTTACCAATAACCTCAGTACCAAGTCCATACGGAATCGGTACATTCGGAGCAAAAGCTTATGAATTCGTAGACTTTCTTGCAAAATCAAAGCAACATTACTGGCAAATACTCCCCATTGGCCCGACTAGCTATGGTGATAGTCCTTACCAAAGCTTTTCTGCATTTGCAATAAATTATTACTTCATTGACATTGACTTTTTATTAAAAGATGGACTTCTCACTAAAAAGGAAATAGCAAGTTTCAATTTTGGCGAGGATAAATCTACTGTAGACTATGAAACTATATATAATAACCGTAAGCCTTTACTAAAGCTTGCGGCTAAGAGATTTGACATAACTAGCAAAGACTTCATTCGCTATAAAAAGCAAAATTCTTTTTGGTTAAAAGATTTTGCGCTTTACATGGCAATTAAATCTAATCGTAAAATGGTGTCTTACAGCGAGTGGGAGCCAAATTTAATTATGCGCGAGAAAAAAGCTTTAAAATCTGCTGAAGAGGAATATGCAAAAGAAGTTCTATTCTGGGAAATCATGCAGTATCTAGCGTACACTCAGTGGAAAAAACTTAAAAAATATGCAAACTCCAAAAATGTTAGTATTATTGGAGACATTCCGATTTATGTTTCGCCAGATTCATCGGATATATGGGCGAACCCTGAACTATTCCAAGTTGATGAAAACATGAAACTCACCGAAGTTGCTGGTTGTCCTCCTGATGCATTTTCTGCCGATGGACAATTATGGGGAAACCCACTTTATGATTGGGATTATCACTTCGCACAGGAGTTCAGTTGGTGGAAAAAAAGAATTAAGCAGGCTGCCGACTTATTCGACTGTGTAAGAATTGACCATTTCCGCGGTTTTGCAGGGTACTATGCAATCCCGTTTGGCGACAAAACTGCAGTAAACGGTCGCTGGCGAGTTGGTCCTGGTTTATCGATTATATTAGCGCTAAAATCTGCTTTCCCTAAATTTGATATTATAGCTGAAGATTTAGGATATCTAACAGAAGACGTACACGAGCTATTAAGACAAAGTGGTTTTCCAGGGATGAAAGTGTTACAGTTTGCATTTGATGCGAGTGGTACTAGCACATATTTGCCACATAATCATGTGCAAAATACTGTAGTCTACACTGGTACCCATGATAATACTACTACTGAGGACTGGCTAGTGACATCACCGAAAAAAGATATTAAGTTTTTCAGAGAATATTTAAATGTATCAAAGGACCAATCACTTACACATGCGATGATAGTCAGTGCTTTTTCAAGTGTTGCCGACACATGCATAGTTCCAATGGCGGACTGGCTAAAACTTGGCGCATCTGCAAGAATAAACACCCCATCTACCTTGGGTGATAACTGGGTTTGGCGCTTAGATGACACTATGCTGACAAAATCACTCTCAAAAGAAATTGCAAAACTCACAAAAATGTATTGGCGTGCATAAATCACCAAACGCTTGAACATGCAAAAGGAGAATTGATATGCAAAAAAAGATTGAACTAATATTATGCAAAGAAATTAACAAAGCAACAAATCAAGAAATATACATCGCTTTATTAAAGTATATTAAAGCAGAAGCAGCTGAGAAAAAATCCACGCTGGATGGTAGAAAACTTTACTATTTCTCAAGTGAATTTTTAATCGGAAAACTACTCTCAAACAACCTTATTAACATGCATATTTATGATGAAGTTTCGGCTCTCTTAGCAGAAAACGGAAAATCTCTTGCAGAAATTGAGGACTGTGAAGCAGAACCTTCACTAGGTAACGGTGGTCTAGGGCGCCTTGCTGCTTGCTTTTTAGACTCAATTGCAAATCTAGATTTAAATGGTGATGGGGTAGGGCTAAGCTATCATTTTGGATTATTTAAGCAAGTGTTCAAGGATAATATCCAAAATGAAGCACCTGATACTTGGATTGAGGATGATAGCATTTTAACCCCAACTGACTTCACTTGCGAAGTTGATTTTAATGGCCTAAAGCTTAAGGCTAAAATGTATGATATCGATGTACTAGGGAGCGACAAAATCCCCAACAAACTGCATTTATTTGACGTTGATACCGTTGATGAAAGCATTGTCCATGACGGAATTACATTTGATAAAACAGATATAGCAAAGAACATCACGCTATTTTTATATCCCGATGATAGTGACAGAAATGGGCATCTTTTGCGAATATACCAACAATACTTTATGGTAAGTTGTGGCGCTCGACTAATATTAAAAGAGCTCGAGGAAAAAGGACAGGATTTCAAAGAGATATCTAAATATGTTGCCATTCAAATAAATGATACTCACCCTTCTATGGTTATCCCTGAAATGATAAGGTTGCTAGTAGAAAAGGGCATGACTATGGATGAAGCAGCAGAAGAAGTCGCAAAGACTTGCGCTTACACCAACCACACTATTTTAGCTGAGGCGCTCGAAAAATGGCCATGCGATTATATTAAAGAGGTAGCACCTGCAATTTTCCCGATTATTGAGTTTCTCGATGAAAAGGCAGCAAAAAAATATCCTGATAAGGATTTACGCATAATAGATGATAACAACCTAATTCACATGGCACGTATGGATATACATTATTCTTACAGTGTAAATGGTGTAGCATTTTTGCACTCCGAGATACTAAAAAATGAGGAGTTATCACAATTTTATAAAATCTATCCACAAAAGTTTAATAACAAAACTAATGGTATCACTTTCAGAAGATGGCTAAAACATTGTAATAAGCCACTGGCTCGTTGGATTAGCCAAAATATTGGCGAGGAAGAAGCAAAGCTTATTTATTCCACTAATCCTGAACTACTCGCAAAGCTTCTGCCACTAGCTGATGATGAAAAAGCTCAAAATGAGATGCTAGAAATAAAAATGCAAAACAAACTTGCATTAAAAGAGTATTTACTGAAAAAGGAGAATATTGAAATCGATGAAAACTCAATATTTGATATTCAAATCAAGCGTTTACATGAGTATAAGCGACAACAAATGAACTTTTTATATCTAGTTAATAAGTACATGGAAATCAAAGCTGGTAAACTCCCTAAAACGCCAATAACAGCAATTTTTGGAGCAAAAGCAGCACCGGCTTACACAATCGCCAAAGATATAATTCATGCAATCCTCTGCTTACAAGAATTAATTTTAAGCGATGTCGAAGTATCAAAGCATCTTAAAGTTATTATGGTAGAAAACTATAACGTATCTGCCGCAGAGAAATTAATCCCTGCGTGTGATGTGTCCGAACAAATTTCACTTGCTTCAAAAGAAGCATCTGGCACTGGTAACATGAAGTTTATGTTGAATGGTGCTGTAACTTTGGGGACAATGGACGGTGCAAATGTAGAAATTGCCGAGCTTGTAGGCGAAGATAATATTTATATTTTCGGCAAATCAAGCGATGAGATTATCAAACTCTATAAAGAAAGCAGCTATAAATCTAAGGAATATTACATCAATGATGAGCGCATTAGAACGCTAGTTAGCTTCATCATTTCGCCCGAAATGTTAAAACTTGGTAATGTAGAGATGCTATTAAGACTACATGCGGAAATAATTAAAAAAGATTGGTTCATGACACTTATCGATTTGAATGAATATATCAAAGTTAAAGAAGAATGCTTTGAAGGTTATGAAAACAAAAAAGCTTGGGCGAAAAAAATGATAATAAATATCGCCAAAACTGGATTTTTCTCTTCAGACAGAACAATTAAACAGTATAATGATGACATTTGGAAAATATAATATTACACTCAATAATTGTCATGTGTGGCATCCTTGCCCACATGACAATAAAATAAATGCTATGCCCCGTGTCTGGTAAATAGGGAGAGAAATTATGAAGAAATTAAACAAAAAAATGATACTAATTATTGGACTGATAATCATTATTAT
>CAYJII010000062.1:0-4519 GCA_964370225.1 uncultured Oscillospiraceae bacterium
TTTACTGCCATTCCCGAAGGTAATATAGTCCATATTTGTGCCATCTAACTCAATAGTGCAATTTTTCGCATTATATAACATATAAAACCTCTTTACATAAATTTGAACTAATATAACTCATTATATCAAAAGAAGTGTGTCTGTACAAGAAGAATTTTGACAATTTTTGAACATAAACTTATTAAGAAGATATTTTACCTTAAAATATTATACAACATCGCCACCCCAGTTTATTCAGAGAATAGCGCAAAAGTATTGACTGAAATGCTCTAAAATGGTATGATACATAAAAATGAGGTGTAAATATGATAACAGCAGAAAAACTTAGTTTTTCTTTCCCAAACAAAATTTTATTCGACAATATTTCTTTTACAGTAAGCGAAAAAGAACACTGCGCTTTAATAGGAACAGGTGGCAGTGGCAAGAGCACTTTGGCGGATATTATCACAGGTAACAATAAATACTTATATGATGGCAAAATGGAAGTAGCGAAGAGTTGCAAGATTGGCTATACATATCAATTTTATAAGCATGAAAAATCAGCTACTACTGTTTTTGACTATATTGCAGAGAGCTTTGTTGCAGCACAAAATAACTTGGATGCATTATGCGATAAAATGGGTAGCGCAGAAGATATAGAAGCTGCAATGGAAGAGTACCAGAATGCACTCGATGAGTTTGAGGCTATTGGTGGAAATGATTACCATGCAACAATAATGAAAAAACTCGGTGTAGCAGAGCTAAGTGAGCGCGCAGATTTGCCAATAGCAAATCTTAGTGGTGGAGAGTTTAAGCTTGTTCAGCTGATAAAAGAGATGATATCAGGTCAAGATTTGCTTATTATGGACGAGCCAGATGTTTTTTTGGATTTTGATAATCTACACTCGCTTAAATGTTTAATAAATGCGCATAAGGGCACGCTTCTTGTAATAACACATAATAGGTACTTGTTAAACGAGTGTTTTAACAAAATCTTACATTTAGAAAATACTAAGCTAGCACAGTATGAGGGCAATTATACAGAGTATAATTTGTATTTAACAGAGCGCAAAATTGAGCTTATGGAGCAAGCTCTTTCTGATAAAATTGAGATACAACGCAATGAAAAGTTAATTGAAGATTTAAGAGAAATCGCAACAGAAAACGCAGATGCTATGTTCGGGAAAACTCTAAAAGCGAGGGTTAAGCTTATGGAGCGACTCAAAGAGAGACGAACACAAGAGCCTTTTATCTACACGCTTACACCAGATTTTACTTTGAAAAATAGTGAAATTGATGAAGCGGGCAGTGCAATAAAAGTAGAAAACTTCACGCTTAGTTATGAGAAACCACTAATAAATGATGCTAGTTTTGAAATTAATTATGGTGAAAAAGTTGCGCTAATAGGTGCAAATGGCACAGGGAAAACATCCCTACTTAGGGCTATACTTAAAAATGAAAGTGCGGGCATTAAAATTGCTGAAAATGCAAAAATTGCCTATTTATCACAACAAAAAAATGAAACTCTCTCTGAGGAAAACAGCATTTATGATGAGTTTTTCTCCATTGGACTTAAGAGTTATGAGGATATCGAAAATTACCTTATTAGCTACAATTTTGAAAAAGAGGTACTCTCAGATAAAATATCCACCCTATCAGGTGGGGAGAAAAATATACTGCAAATGGCAAAGTTTGGTATGATATCAGCAGATGTGCTTGTGCTTGATGAACCTTCGGGACATCTTGATATTTACTGCCAATTAGCGCTTGAAAATGCACTTATGAATTTTAAAGGAACTGTGCTCATGGTGTCACACGATTTTTATTTTATAGCAAATTGTATGGACTATGTGCTCATGATTGAAAACAAAAGTATACGCAAAATGAGTGGCAGAAAATTTAGGAAAATGATTTATGCAAAACACTACAAAAAAGATTATCTGCTATTACAAGAAAAGTACACTCATACAATCGGAGCGCTTGAAAAAGCAATAGCTGCAAATCAGTTTGATAAGGCGCGAAAATTGCATGAAGATGCAAAATCGCTTTATGAAGCGATGAAATGAGCCTAGCCTTAAATTGACGATATATAAAGGAAAAAAGAATGAAAAATAATTTTCACACACATACATGTCGATGTAAACATGCAGGTGGTAGCGAGCGTGATTATTTAAATTATGCAATTAACTTAAATGTTCCAATAATAGGTTTTAGTGATCATGCACCTTATCCCGATGATCGTTTCGGCTTAAGAATGGATTTTTCTGAGTTAAAGGACTATCTTGATGAGATAAATTTATTAAAAGTAGAACAAGAGCAGAAAAAAGAAATAATTGTAATGTCTGGCTTGGAAATAGAATATGACCCACGAGAAGATGAATACTATAACGAGCTATTGAATGAATATAAATTTGACTATCTTCTGTTAGGGCAACATTTTTATATTCTACCTGATGGAACGGCGCAAAATGTGTATGGACTAACATCGACTCAGCAATATATTGAATATGCTATTTCATTAAGAGATGCTATGAAGTCAGGCTTTTTTAAAGTAATCGCTCACCCAGATTTGATTTTTCTTAATGACATGCCATGGGACGAAAATTGTGTAAAAGCTTGTGAAATAATAGCTGAGGGTGCACAGAAATATGATTGCATCTTAGAATTCAATGCAAACGGTTTTCGTCGTGGGAAAACTTTGTTTTGTGATGGTGAGAGATATCAATATCCACATAAAAAATTCTGGGATATAGTATCGACAAAAAACATTCGTACGATTATAGGATCTGATTGTCATTCACCAGAACAAATTTTTGATGATAAAGTAGTATTAGCAGATAAAATTACCAAGGAGTGGAATCTGCAAGTAATAGACAATATTTTTGAGTAAGCATGAAAAAAGCAGTTATCGACTTTTAGTCGATAACTGCTTTTTAATTCGAACATTAGTTAAATATTATAGTATTATCAGCAAGAATTTCAGGTTTGTATATCATGCTATCTTGCTCAGTTATTTCGCGAATAACACGACATGGATTTCCAGCTGCAAACGAGTTGTCCGGGATAGATTTCACAACTACACTACCTGCGCCTATGACACAGTTATTACCTATTGTAACGCCAGGACAAATCACAACATTTGCTCCGAACCAACAGTCATTTCCAATATTAACAGGTTTTGCGTAACAAAGGTGTTTTTTATTACCATCTTTGTCAAGCATTGCCTTTCGCTCACTTGCAATCAATGGGTGAACTGGTGTAACAATAGTTACATTAGGTCCGAAATTGCAGTCATCCCCAATAGTTACTTGTGCATCATCTTGTACTGTAAAATTAAAGTTGATAAAACAGCCACTACCAATTTTTGTATGCTTACCATAGTGGAAAGTTATCGGTCCTTGCAAAAAACTATTTTCTCCTAATGATCCTAGTATTTCGTTTAAAATAGCATTTCTTTTTTCAGTTTCATCTTCATATAGTCTGTTAAAGTCAAGATTTAAGTTGTGGGTTTTAAGTTTAATTGATTTTAACTCAGGATCTGCAGGGCTAAACAATATCCCTTTTTTTATTTTATCTTCTTCATGCATAGTTTTTACTTCCTTTCATTCTCATATAAAGTAGCTAGAATAATTTGCGGATTTTTTCTATATTTTGAATTGTGATATCATAGCCGTGTTTATAAGTTTTTTTCAATTCATTTAGATCTGACTCAAATGAGTTTAGGCTATATTCGGGTGCAAGTATTACTGTATTATCAGGGCTTTTCTTTTGTAAATCTTTGATGAACTTGGTCGTGTCGTTATAATTTTCTGCTCGATTTAGCAATACTTCAGCGAGCTTTGGATATTTTCGTTTCAATAAAGCAGCGCCTAGCTTTGCTGATTTGCCTGATTTTTTTATGTATCCAATAGGTTGCGTCAATACTATTAAATTTTTTGTATTACCATCAGCTATTGATTTTTTAATCGGAATAGAATCCTTTAGTCCACCATCGAAATACCGCTTACCATCGATATAAATAGGCGGGGTATAAAATGGTATAGCAGAGCTAGCACGCAGTATTGTTAATCCCTTATCCATATGCTTAGCATCCATATACACTGCTTCTCCAGTCTCAGCATCTGTAACTACACCAATAACACTACCCTTATGATTAATAATAGCTTTTCTATCCAGAATTACAAGCTCATTTGGTATTTTATCAAATAGAAAATCTAAATCAAATAAAGAGCGACATCTAATAAAATTGCGTTTTGACAGATATCTATGATCATTGCGATATTTGCAAAGCACCTCTAAATTTCTGCCTTTTTGCTTTGATGCATAGGAGATACCATATGATATTCCTGCAGATACACCGATTATATAGTCAAAATGTATTTTATTTTCGAGCAAAGCGTCCATTACGCCCGCAGAAAAAATTCCACGTAAAGAGCCACCTTCAAATATTACTGCTGCCATTTTTCTTCACTGATCCTTTTTATCAAATTTATCATCTTACCGCATAAATTATAACATATCAGACTTTGAATTTCAAATT
>CAYJII010000062.1:4529-7591 GCA_964370225.1 uncultured Oscillospiraceae bacterium
GGTTTAGGCAAAAAAATATAATGTCTACTGAAGAATTTAATGTAATAATGATATCTATGTTTGCTTGATAGATAAACATTAAGAAATATAAAATTTTGGACATACACATTTTATTTTTCCTTTGCATATAATTTTAATCAGAAGAAATATTATAAAAGGAGGAATTTTGATGTTTTTGGAGTTAATATACATAGGGCTTTGCAATGTCTTAAGTTTTGCGTTACATATTGAGAATAGCTCAATTTTCCCTAAGCCATTATCTGCAAAGAGGGAAAAGGAGTGTTTCAAAGAGTTTAAGGAAGGGTCAATTTTAGCAAAAAACGAGTTAATAGAGCATAATTTGAGATTAGTTGCCCATATTGTAAAAAAATATTATTCCTCTGGATGCGAACAAGAAGATTTAATTTCAATCGGAACAATAGGTTTGATTAAAGGGATTTCAAGCTTTGATTATGATAAGGGGACAAAATTTGCTACATATGCATCAAGATGTATAGAAAATGAAATACTAATGTACTTTCGCAATGTGAAAAAGAGTGCCTTTGATATATATATATCTGACACCACAGAAAATGACAAAGAAAACGGTGGTTTTACGATAATAGATATCTCTTCGGACGAAGTATCTATTATCGACAATATTGATTTAAAGATGAAGTCGCAAAAACTGTATGAGCATATATCAAACAAGTTATCACCACGAGAGCGGGAAATTATAGTCTATCGATATGGGTTAAATGGGAAATATCCACTTACACAACGAGAAATTTCTAAGAAAATGAATATTTCGCGCTCATATGTAAGCAGAATTGAGAAAAAAGCATTAGAAAAGCTCCGTGTCGGATTTAAGACTTAGAGGATAAAATAAATATAGGTTGCATTTCTGTGGAGCAAAAGTCTTGTGTATTGTAAATTCTAACCTTAGGAAAAATTTAATAGACATTTTCTATTAACCATACTTAAAAAAATATTTATTATAATGTTTTTTTAAGTATGGTTAAGTTTTGTGGTATAATATTATTTAGAGGTGATATTATGCGACTATTATTGTGCGAAGATGAAAAAGAGCTTTCAAATGCTCTTGTTAAAATATTAAGACATTTTAATTACTCTGTTGATGCAGTATTCGATGGAGAAGAGGCTCTAGATTATTTAGAGTCTGAGAATTATGATGCTGTAATCCTAGATATTATGATGCCTAAAGTAGACGGACTTACTGTGATAAAAACTATTAGAGAACAGGGGAATTTCATACCAGTAATAATGCTTACGGCAAAATCTCAAGTGGACGATAAAGTGGCAGGTCTCGACTCAGGAGCAAATGACTATCTAACAAAGCCATTTGAAACTAAAGAGCTTTTAGCGAGAATTCGTGCTATTACAAGAAGTCCAAGTGAGAATACCACATCAGTGCTAAGAGCTGGTAATGTATATTTAAATCGTAAGACTTTTGAGCTTTACTCGAATAAAGGCTCATTTAAACTTGCAAGCAAAGAGTTCCAGATGATTGAAATGCTTATGATTAATAATGGGCACATTATACCGACAGAGCGTTTTTTAGAGAAAATATGGGGTTATGATAGCGAGGCGGAAATAAATGTAGTGTGGGTATATATTTCTTATCTTAGAAAGAAATTAAGCCTGTTAGAAAGTAATGTTATAATAAAAGCTACACGGAATACTGGGTATTCATTGGAGGTATAACATGCTAAAAAAATTACAAAGAAAGTTTGTTTTGCTTACAACTGGAAATAGCATAGTTGTTATGCTATTAATAGCAGTAGCAATAAACATCATAAACTACTTATCAATCATGAATTATGCAGATGGAATCTTAGAAATACTTAACAGTGGGGATTTTGGCGAAAATACAGGCATGCCTCCACATCCTACGACACCGAAAGAGTTTGTATTCACTACAAGATTTTTTGTCGTGCGTTCAAATGAAGATGGTGAAGTATATTTTATTGATACAAAAAACATAAGCTCTGTTTCTGCTGAAGAAGCAGTGATTTATGTTGGTAAAGTTAATGAAGTTGGTAAAGATGCAGGTATAATTGATAATTTTAGATTTGTGAAAACTGAAAATTCGCTAGGAAATGCATATATTTTTCTAGATATTGAAGAAGATATAATGGGATTTGAACGTTATATGATTTACTCAGTTTTGATAGTAGCTTCTGCTGTTGTTTTCATCTTTATTCTTTCGTGCATTCTATCTAAAAAGGCAGTCTCGCCAATTGCTGAGAGTTACGAAAAGCAAAAGAGATTTATTACCGATGTCAGCCATGAATTTAATACTCCGCTATCCATCATTAAAGCTGATTGTGATGTTATCGAAATTGATAATGGAGAGGGCGAATGGACAAATAGCATAAAATCACAAATTTCAAGGCTTAATTCATTAGTAGAAAGCTTAATTTCACTTACAAGACTAGACGAGGAAAATCTTAGTTTAACGAAAACTGAATTTTCGCTTTCTGATGCTTTAGATGATGTATTAAACGATTTTTCTGCTACAATAAAAAAAGCTGATTTGACTTTAATTTCTGAAACATGTGGGAATGTTAGCTATATTGGTGATGAAACATTTATACGAAAGCTGTTTGCAATACTCACAGAAAATGCTATAAAATATAGTAAAAGCTATGTTAAAACAGCTCTTTCAGTTAATGGACAGAAAATTGTTTTTACGATAGAAAATTCCTGTGAGGATATCAAAATTGGTAAGCACAATAATTGGTTTGAGCGTTTTTACAGAGCGGATGAATCAAGAAATAGTAAAACTAAAGGTTTTGGAATCGGTCTTTCTATAGCAAAAAACATATGCGATAAACATGGCGCTAAATATTTGCGGAGAGCAAAACAGGCAAAGAAATAATAATAAGTGTGGTTTTCTAAAATAATATAAATATATTATTGTAAAAAGTATGTATTTTTAAAGTAAGTTTAAGGTTAAGTTTATATAATTATCTTGTAAAATATGAAAAGGAGAAATATTTATGGCACAAACAAATTTTAAACGTTACGAGCTAAAATATATTTTAACAAGAGAACAGTTT
>CAYJII010000063.1:0-6586 GCA_964370225.1 uncultured Oscillospiraceae bacterium
CTTAGAATTTAAAAAGAGAGGTGCTTAATCGTGTCCTATTCTTATGTTGGTAAAGCAGTTCGAAAAAAAGATTCTATGCAGCTATTACTCGGAAAACCCGTTTATGTTAATGACATCACTCCAAGTGATGCTTTGGTGGTAAAAGTTTTGCGTTCCCCTTATGCAAATGCGTTTATTAAAAATATTAGCACAAAATCAGCACTGCTAGTGCCTGGTATAGAGTGCATTTTCACACACCAAGATGTGCATACAGAGCGATTTACAATGGCTGGACAAACTTACCCTGAGCCATCACCATATGACAGGCTACTACTAGACTCCCATGTTAGATTTGTGGGTGATGCTGTTGCTATCGTTGCTGGTAGCACAGAAAAAGCAGTGCTAAAAGCTATGAAGCTTATTAAAGTAGAGTATGAAGTTTTAGAGCCTGTTCTTGATATGGACAAGGCAAAAGACAATAAAATTTTAGTTCATCCTGAGGAAAACTGGAAATCCTTATGTCCTGTCGGCGCAGACAACAAACGTAATTTATGCGCAACAGGAAGTGCTAGCGACGGAGATATCGACGAAGTATTCAGTGGCTGTGATATAGTTTTTGAGCGAGAATTCCATACTCAAGCGTGTAATCAAGCTATGATGGAACCGTTTATCACTTATTCTGAAATAGATACTTACGGTCGCCTCCACGTAACTGCTTCTACACAAATTGTATTCCACGCAAGAAGGATACTTGCAAATGCACTTGGCATTCCTAAAAATAAAATCCGTATTACAAAGCCTAGAATTGGCGGTGGGTTTGGTGCGAAACAAACAGTTGTAGCTGAAGTTTACCCTGCTTTTGTAACACTGAAAACAGGGAAACGCGCCAAAATGATATATACTCGCGAAGAAGCTTTGATTGCATCTTCCCCAAGGCATGAAATGAAAATTAAAGTTAAACTCGGTGGGATGAAAGACGGAAGTATTTCAGCGTTAGAAGTTTACACTCTTTCAAACACTGGCGCATACGGGGAACATGGCCCTACTACTGTTGGGTTATCAGGTAGAAAGTCTATCCCAATGTATAGCGGCAGTCTAAAAGCTTATCGCTTCTCTTATGATGTAGTGTATACGAATATCCAGTCATCTGGCGCATACCGCGGTTATGGTGCAACGCAGGGTATTTTTGCAGTAGAGAGCATGGTAAACGAATTTGCAAGCATGATAAATATGGATGCAATTGAGATTAGAGAGAAAAACATCGTAAAAGAAGGCGAAGTTATGCCTGCTTATTACTACGAAACCGTTGAGGCATCAAGCCTTGATAAATGCATAATAAAAGCAAAAGAGATGTTTAACTGGGCGGAAAAATCGAAAGTACGCGACATGGGTGACGGTAAAGTTAGAAGTGCCGGTGTAGCACTCGCTATGCAAGGCTCGGGTATATCGGGCGTCGATGTTGGTTCTGCGACAATTAAACTTAGTGAAAACGGTGGCTATGAGCTGTTAATCGGTGCAGCAGACATGGGTACAGGTTGCGACACAATCCTAGCACAAATGGCCGCTGAGTGTCTGGACTGTGATATCGATAATATCACTGTTTTCGGCGCAGACTCAGATATTTCGCCATATGACTCAGGTTCTTATGCATCTTCAACCACATATATTACAGGAAAAGCAGTAGAAAAAGCATGTGAAAAAATGCGCATTAATCTATGTAAAATTGCAGCGAAAATGCTTGAATGTGATGAATCGCAATTAGAATTTTTAGGCGACAAAATTGCAAAAGAAGATAATAGTGCTAGCGTATCACTTGTAGATATATCAAATAAAGCAATGTGCGGGAATGATATCCCAACACAGATTACTGAGTCACATACTTCACCAACTTCGCCCCCACCTTTCATGGTTGGTATGGTCGAAATAGAGCTTGATAAGCTAACTGGATCAGTCGAAATCCTCGACTATGTTGCAGTAGTTGACTGCGGTACTCCGATTAACCCCAATTTAGCTAAAGTTCAAACCGAGGGTGGTTTAGTGCAAGGTATAGGTATGGCGCTTAGCGAGAGTATTACTTATTCAAAAAGTGGTAATTTACTTGAAAAGAGCTTCATGACTTACAAGCTACCGACACGACTGGACATTAGCAGACTTCGTGTCGATTTTGAACACAGCTATGCAAAATCAGGCCCATTCGGAGCAAAATCTATCGGCGAAATTGTTATCAACACACCGTCCCCTGCAATTGCGCACGCTGTGTTTAACGCAACTGGTCAATGGCATAGAGAGCTGCCTATTACACCAGAAAAAATTTGGACAAAAATAGCTGATAATGCGTAAAATTTGAAAGGCGTAGTAAAATGATTTATTTTATCTATTTAGCCTCTGGAAATTCATCACGTTTTGGTGATGATAATAAATTACTTCAAAATTTTAACGAAAAACCATTATTTCAACACGGTATGGATACTCTCCATACCGTAAGTTTAAATTATGAAGATGTTAAAATTATTACAGTCACAAAATATCTGCAGATAGCACAATACGCTAAAGAAAAAGATATTTGTGCCGTGTATAAAAAAGAAATGCCAAATGAGATTTCTTACACGATTAAACTTGGGATAAATGCTATCCCCATGCTAAAACAAAGTGATTATCTAGTGTTTTTAGTTTCCGATCAACCCCTAATTTCTAAGGAAACTATCAAAGCTTTTATTTCGCATGCAAAGGGAGATTTGCTCACTGCATGTGCATATTATGGAGAAATTAAAGGTAATCCAGTGATGTTTTCTGCAAAGCTACATAGCAAGCTTATGGCGCTAAGTGGTGATGTAGGAGGCAAGTCAATTTTAAAGTTGCACCCACCTATAAAAATTGAGGTGCAAAATGAAAAAGAGCTAAAAGATGTCGATGATATGCGAGATCTAGCAAAATTACAAGCAATTTTATGAAAAGGCAAATAGGTGAGAATTTTGGATATATTAAAAGAACGAATTATAAAAGACGGTGTTGTAAAACATGGTAACATATTAAAAGTTGATAGTTTTTTAAATCATCAACTAGATATTAAACTTTTTAACGAAATTGGTAAAGAGTTTAAAAACAGACTCAAAGGCGTAAAAGTGGATAAGATTTTGACTATCGAGGCTTCTGGAATCGGAATTGCTGCTATAGTAGCACAATATTTTGATGCGCCTGTTGTTTTCGCAAAAAAATCTCAGTCCATCAATTTGGATGGCACTATGCTTTGTGCTAATGTTGAGTCCTTTACTCACAAAAAAAATCATAGCGTTATCGTTGCTAGTAGATTTATTTCTCCTGACGAAAACGTACTAATAATAGATGACTTTTTAGCAAATGGTTGTGCTGCTCTTGGGCTGTGTCAAATCGTAGAATCTGCTCATGCAAATATCGCTGCAATCGGCATTATTATTGAAAAAGGGCATCAACAAGGTGGCAAAATGCTACGAGACAAAGGCTACCGTGTGGAATCTTTAGCTATCACAGACACGATGGATGCTGAGAACGGCACCATAACATTTAAAGAGTAATTCGCATAATTAAATTTAGAGGTAAAAATGAAAAAAACACTGATATATATAATAGTACTAACCCTTATCCTATCGTGCGTATCCTGTACTATAAGCGATGGCGAAAACGATAATCTTTCAACATCTTCCGAGCAATCCGAAGCAGATAATAGCTCTTCCTTAGAAGAAGAGTCTAGCACAGAAATTATGCTGATTGACCAAGCAGGTAGAGAAGTAATTTTAAACCAACCTGCTCAAACAATTGTTAGCTCATACTACATCACTACTTACGCATCAATTGCGTTGGGCATATCGGACAAACTCATTGGCATCGAAAAAAAGGCTGAGACTAGACCTATTTATTCTCTTGCTGCTAGCGACTTGCTAGAAGTTACTCAAGTAGGTTCGCTAAAAGAGTTTAATGTCGAAGCAGTAGCTGAACTCAATCCCGAGCTAGTTTTAATGCCAATCTCGCTTTTAGAACAAGCAACTACCCTTGAAGAGCTCGGAATAACTGTTTTAGTTGTTGACCCTGAAACTAAAGAGGGGCTCAACCAAATGATTACTAATATCGGCATTCTAACTGGGAGCGAAGATAGAGCAAACGCTATCATTAATGCACAAAATGAAATTTATGATACTATATCGGCGCTTGTCGAGGGCAAGGAAAATCCTAAAGTTTATATGGGGAGCAATTCCTCATATTTGGAAACTGCAACTGCACAAATGTATCAAAACGACTTAATCATGGATGCTGGTGGAGAAAATGTCTTCTCAAGCATCGACGATAATTATTGGTCCGCTGTTTCTTATGAGACTATTTTAGAGCAAAACCCAGATTATTTTATCATCCCATCTGCTGCAGCATATACCGTTGAAGATGTGTTAAACGATTCAGCACTACAGGACATTAACGCTGTAAAAAATGCTAAAGTCTTCAAAATGCCCGATAGTTATGAGGAAATAGATTCTCCCGTGCCTTCTGGTGTTTTAGGTGTATACTGGCTCGCAGTCACATTACACGGCACAGCGGAAGATGTTGTGGACTTTGAAGAAACTTTCGGTAAATTTTATAAAGACTTTTACGGAATTGATGTGGAATAATACATAGATATGCTGTCCAGCGTATGTGATATAAAAAGAAAAGGAGAAGTTTTCTCATGTAACTAATTAGTTTTACATGATTAAATAGGTTTTGTATGAAAAAAAGTATGCTTATAACTCTGATAACAACCACTTTCCTACTCCTAATGCTAATTTTTATATCTATTGCCATGGGCAGTTTTTCGTTAACTTTAGAAGAAATCGCAAACATATTTTTAGGTAATCTCAACAACACTGTCGAATACAGGGTGTTCTATACACTAAGGTTGCCACGCACATTTATGGCGATTGTCACTGGGGTTGCACTCGGAATTTCTGGTGGTGTATACCAAACAATTTTCAGAAACCCACTCGCTTCCCCTGATATCACAGGTGTGGCATCTAGCGCATCATTAGGCGCGGGCTTTGCTATCGTTTCACAAGTTTCCTCCCCTATTTTAGTAATACTATTATCGTTTGCTGGTGGCATGTTATCAATCATCGCTCTTATTTTTTTGACCTATTTAACCGGAGTGCGAAAGCTAAGCAACTTCCTTTTCGCTGGCATTATAATAAAATGTCTTGCCGATGCTGGTTTGATGATACTAAAAACTCTTGCAGACCCACAAAGCCAACTAGCTGCAATCGAATACTGGATTATGGGCACTCTCGCAAACGTAACCGATTCTAAGCTATTATTACCGCTTATTGGGATTACTGCTTCTGCAATCATTCTGCTCATTTCCCATAGGCAAATCACAATGCTAAATCTAGGTGATGACAACGCAAAATCCAGTGGTCTAAATCCTACATTTTGGCGATTTTTTCTACTGATTATCACAACATTCATGGTATCGTGTGCAGTATCGGTAGTGGGTTCGGTCGCTTTTGTAGGTTTAATCGCACCACATATTGCGCTGATGATTACGAAAAAAAGAGGATTTTTATTCCTATTAATGAGCATGATGACAGGCGCAATAATCACTGTATTTGCTGATATCATCGCGCGCACATTTTCTGCAGGAGCGGAGTTACCTCTCAGCATCCCAATCGTGATTATTTCCGTTCCGATATTAATTTTTTTGGTATTTAAAGCAAGGAGGGATATCGCATGAGGAATGTACTCAGCGTAAAAAATCTCAGCGTAGGATACAAAAATGCTATCGTGAATGATGTTAGTTTTGATGTAAGCACAGGTGAAATCATTGGGATTTTGGGGCTCAATGGTTCTGGAAAATCCACTTTACTTGCAGGATTATGTGGCATTAATAAAATTTTTAGCGGCGATATTTTTGTGAGTGGTATAAAAATAAATACACTATCTTCAAAAAAAAGAGCTCGATACATTAGCTATTTCACGCAAAGAACTCCCGCTGTTGAAGGATTAACTGTAAAGCAAATAATTGAGCTTGGCTGTTATTCCAAATCATCAGATTTTTTCTTAATATTAAACCAAAGGGAGAATAACGAAACTGTACGCTACTGCGCAAATCTTTTTAATATAACGCATTTGCTTGATACGGACATCACTAAACTTAGCGAAGGACAGCGCTCACTTGCTTTTCTAGCAAAGATTTTCGCACAGGATACTCCAATAATACTACTAGATGAGCCCGATAATAACTTGGATTATCTAAACACGCATAATTTATTTTCCACATTCAAAAACCAAGTTGAAAACAAAAATAAAACTGCTATAGTAGTGCTACATAACCCAGCTCTTGCGCTGAATTATTGCAGTAAATTGATAGTAATTAGCGGAGGGGAAATTCTTGGGGAAGCATCTACAAAGGATGGTAATACTGCTAAAACGCAATCTTTGCTAAGATGTATCTATCCCGATATCATCATAAAGAAAGACTCTGGCACTAACATGTTTTATACAGTGTTTGAGAAATTCGAATAATTTTTTAAAGCGCATTGCAACATAAAATAAATGGAGTGAATTAATGGACTGGATTTATATTATTAGTGTCGATAATTCGTCTGGCAAA
>CAYJII010000064.1:0-6214 GCA_964370225.1 uncultured Oscillospiraceae bacterium
TCTTGTTATATTAAATAAAAATTTAATAATCCCTCTTTTCCTTAAAAATTATTTCTAGTTAACCTGCAAAAATAAAAGCCTTTCCTTCGACTTCTTGCCAAACAATGGAAGCATTAACATAAATCGTATATCACATATACCCTTTTTCTTTCGCCCGATATATCCTTTACTTGTGTTAAAGTTCATTATCTGAAAAACAATTTATCTCGGTAATATATTATATAAAGCTACTCTCCTCGAGTAGTATAAGTTTCATACCCAAAAAATTATTAAACTCTAACACCGTTAAGCGCCTCCACTGATTGACATTTAACCTCAATTTCCAATGGATTCACCCCCTAGCTTTAAGAACCTTCCTCAAAGAATTTACTTATATTCAGTAGTTATCATTCACTGCACATCTATTTCATTATCGATTGTTTTTAAGTATTATTTGCTAACTGTACCCTTAAAAATATCTGCTATAAATTATAAATGTTTTTTAATTACCAAACATGTGACTTTCCTTAATAAACCTTTGTTTGTAGGACTGTTCTTGTCTTGTCTATATAATACCATACCATTTATCATTTGTCAATAGTAATTATTAACTTTATTGATAATTACTATAAGATATATCTAAAATTAAGCTTATGATTGACAATCACATAAAAAACGTTTAAAATCAATATATAAGCTATAAAATTAATGTGTAAATTTTAATTGCTTATAACGATTTTATAAAGAAAGGTATGTGATTTTGTATGAGTAATGAAGATTTGGATTACACACCGGATATATATACTCTGGTTGATGAAGACGGTGAGGAGCACCAATTTGAAATGCTTGATGAAATGGAAATCGATGGGCAAACATATTTCGCTCTAATCCCATATTTCGAAGATCCTGATGAATCTCTTAGTGGCGACGGCGATTTAATCGTGTTAAAATCTGAGATTGTTGACGGTGAAGAAATGATGGCTTCTATCGATGATGACGATGAGTATGAAAAAGTGGGCAATATCTTTTTGGACAAGCTTGCTATGTTATTCGAAGAAGAAGAATTGTCAAATAACGAATTGCACTAAAAACTAAAGATTATATTTCCATAAAGTGCTAGCACTTTATGGATTTTTTTCAGTCTCGTTAAATATTATGCATTAATGAAACTGATTATTCCCATTTATAGCAAATACTAAAGAAGAGGTTTTTATGCTTGATTTTAAGTTTAATATAGAATTACTTGGCGAACACATAAAAATTTGCGTGAGTGATGAGCACCGCTTTGGTACGGATGCTTTTTTGCTTGAAAATTTTGCCAATGTACGCCACAAAGACACAGTCTGCGATCTTGGAACTGGTTGTGGAATTATCCCTTTGCTTATGGAGAAAAACAGAGCACCAAAACATATTTATGCAGTCGACATCCAACAAAAAGCGATAACTCAGCTAGAGCATTCACTTGAGTTGAACAGCTTAACTGAAAAAATCACAGCTATTTGCTCGGATTTAAACAAGCTTGAGTTGCCATCAGAAATGTTTGATGTAATCACATGCAACCCTCCATATAAAGCAAACAACAGTGGTATAAAAAATCCACAGCAGGAAATCCAAATTGCGCGACACGAAATAATGTGCACTATAGAAGATATTTGCAATGTTTCAGCAAAGATGCTAAAGTTTGGTGGAAAACTCGTACTTTGTCAGCGACCAGAGCGCTTATGTGATGTTATGTGCGCAATGAGAAATGCCGGTATTGAACCAAAGCTGTTGCGCTTTGTAGCAAAAAAAGAAGATAGCGCACCTTGGCTATTTCTGATAGAGGGCAAAAAGCAAAGTAAACCGTTCATGCAAGTTATGCCGACACTTTTCATGTATGAAGGCGAGGATTTTTCAAAAGAGATAAAACAAATTTATGGGAGTATCCCAAAATAAAGGAGAGCTATGTCAACACTTTACATTGTAGGTACACCAATCGGCAACCTAGAAGATATGAGCGTTAGAGCGATAGAAACGCTGAAAAAGGTCGATTTTATCGCCGCTGAGGATACTAGGGTTACGCTCAAACTACTTAATCGCTTTGAGATAAAAAAACCGATGATTAGCTACCATGAACATAACCTGCGTGAAAGAGGCGAATATATCGTTTCGCGCATTATCGCTGGGGAAGTTTGCGCTGTTGTTAGCGATGCTGGCATGCCGTGCATTTCCGATCCTGGGGAAGATTTAGTGCGCCTTTGCCACGAAAGTAACATCCCAGTAAAAGTTATACCAGGACCTAGCGCTGTTATTAGCGCACTGGCTTTGAGCGGACTTAACGTGACCCGCTTCACCTTTGAGGGCTTTTTGAGCACTTCTCGTACAAGCCGTGATACTCATTTGAAAAGTTTGTCCGAAGAGGTGCGCACAATGGTGTTTTATGAAGCACCACACAAACTGCTCTCCACGCTTACTGATTTAAAAAAGCACCTTGGGGATGAACGCAACATCGTAATTTCCCGTGAGATTACGAAGATTTACGAGGAAAGTCTGCACTTTACATTAAGCGAGGCAGTAGATTATTATAGCGAGAAGAAGCCAAAGGGAGAATTCGTACTCGTTGTCGAGGGTAAGAAATTTGAGAAAGTTGAACTTAGCTTAGATGATGCAATTAAGCTAGCTTTGCAGCTTGTATCGCAGGGACAAAAGGCGACTGATGCTGCAAAAATAGTAGCAAAGCAAACTAATTTTTCGAAATCAGAAATATATAAATCATTGCAAAATTGTTAACATTCACGAAAATGATTAGAAATATCACAACTTATACACAAAAAAGCTTTTTCCATTTGGTATAATAGAACATAAATGTACAAACTCCTAATTAGGTTTAGAGAAAGGAAATTGTTTATGCAAAAAATACTTGTAGCTGATGATGAAGAAAGAATAAGAGATATAATAAAGCAATACCTTGAGTTTGAAGGATTTGCTAGCTATGAAGCTCCCGATGGAGATATGGCGTTTGAGATGGCAAGAGAAGAGACTTTTGACCTTATATTGCTTGATATCATGATGCCACGTTGCGACGGGATTACTACTCTGCGCAAAATCAGAGAGTTTTCGCAAGTTCCGATTATTTTGCTGACTGCAAAAGGCGAAGAATATGACAAAATTTTTGGTTTTGACCTTGGCGCTGATGACTATGTGGTTAAACCATTTAGTCCGAGAGAATTAATGTCGAGGATTAAAGCTGTACTAAAAAGGGTAGAAAAGCCCGAGATTAAAAGTAGTGACAACTATAGTTACAAAACATTGGAGGTTAACAGAAAGTCGTACGAGTTAAAAATCGATGGCAAAAAAATTACTGTTACACCGAAGGAATTTGAGCTTTTACTCTACTTTATTGGGAATAAAAATACAGTTGTTACCCGTGATGAAATACTTAATAAAATATGGGGATTTGACTTTTATGGAGATAGCAGAACAGTTGACACCCATATCAAGATGTTGCGCTCAAATTTGGCGCAATACCGCGGTTTAATAAAAACTGTATGGGGCGTTGGTTATAAATATGAAGAGCATTAGACTTAAAATTTTTTCCGCAATCATGGGAATTAGTGTCGTTATCTTAATGCTCTTGTGGATATTTCAGGTTATTTTTTTAGAGAGCTTTTATCTCTCGGACAAGCAAGCTTCTATGATGCTTGCCACGGGTGAAATTGTCGAGATTTTCTCCACAGAAAATACTGACACGGCAATCGAAGCGCTCAAAGTTATATCTGGAAACAATAACTACTGCATTGAGATTTTCGACTATAATACCACTGCAAAAATAAGCGTGCAGCCAATCGGAAGCGACAGTTTGTTCACCGACCAAAATGTTGACATTTTTGCGCTGATTGATGAGTATGACACCGCAAGCTCGACAAGCTATTTATATGATGAATACACCACTATAGGGAACACTCCCATATATATTACTGCTCAAAAATATCAGCACGAAGCGATGGATTTCGCTGTTTTTGTCGCATCCACACTAGCTCCTGTTAACGAAGCTGTGCAGACAATTCAAAATCAGCTGATTATATTTACTGTATCGCTGCTAATACTCGCATTTTTCGTAGCCTTAGTGGTTACACAGTCGCTTACAAGTCCTGTTTTGCAGATTTCAAAAGCTGCAAAGCGTGTTTCAAACGGTGACACCGACGTAAAAGTTATGGTTAAAACTAAGGATGAAATCGGTAGACTTGCAGATGACTTTAACGTCATGACAACCGAAATTTCGCGTGTTAGCAAGCTACAAAAAGAACTTGTAGCAAACGTTTCTCACGACTTGCGCACTCCACTTACCATGATAAAGGGGTACGCTGAGACAATAAAGGATTTGACAGGAGATAACAAAGAAAAACGCGATGATCAACTAGATATTATCATCGAAGAATCAAATAGGCTGGATTTACTTTTGACAGATATTTTAGATTTATCAAAAATCCAATCTGGTCAGTTGTCATTAGAGTATACCGAATTTGACATAGTGCTAAAAATTAACAATATTATCAAGCGCTATGACTTGCTCACACAAAATGAAGATTATCATTTTTACTACAGCGGCCCCGAGAGCGTTTACGTTTATGCCGATGAAGTGAAAACAGAGCAAGTTATTTATAATATACTCAACAACGCTGTCAACCATACCGGCGCTGATAAGAGCGTTTATCTATCCATAGAAGATTTTGAGTGCAATGTTTTTGTGTACATTCGTGACACAGGTGCTGGTATTTTGCCAGAGAATTTGCCACTCATTTGGGACAGATACTATAAGCCCTATAAAAAGTATGATAGAAAAGGTATGGGCAGTGGGATTGGTCTTTCTATAGTTAAGGGGATATTGACCGCTCACGAGGCGAAATACGGGGTTGAGAGCAAAATAAATGAGGGAAGTACATTTTGGTTTGAAGTCAAAAAAGGTGAAGTGGAATAAACTCATAGTTACGGAGCGAATATAATGAATATTATTTTAATTGGACTTCTATTTACGGTTTTTGACATAAAGTTATTTTTTGATACTATATCATTTGATATTTTCCCAGATTTCGTTGGGCATCTGCTAATGATTTTTGGATTTTTAAAGCTCAGCTCATATAACCTTAATTTCACGTACGGCGCTAAGGTTTCCATTATCACTAGTATCGTGAGCGTAGTTTACTTTATTTTAGAGCTTTTTGGCACCTTTATCGCAATGCCATACATACATTTTGCATTTGACTCTGCGATGTTTTTGCTATTCGCATTGACACTTTTTTTCTTATTGCAAGGTATGAAACAAATTGAAGATATTAACGATTGTTACTTAGGCTATGGTGCACTGAACATATTGTGGAGGATATTTGTTGGTATATACAGTATCGTAATCATTACAGCATTTTTCTCTTCACTAATATCGTCGATACTACTTATACTAAATTTTGTTATCATGCTGACATTTTTGTTTTTATTTTTCCGCAGTAACAAATTATTTAAAGAAATTATTACATAGAAAAAAACTGTGAAATCAGAAATGATTTCACAGTTTTTATTTTACTTTCAGTTATATTTCGGCATGATATTACAAAACATCGATAAATAACTTAATTCTTTCTCTATGCGAAGGTATATACTCATCACTTTCGATGAATTCTAGAAATTCTTTCCTATTAACCCATCTATAAGCGACAGTTTCCCCCTCTTGCAAAGTTACGCTATCTTTTTCGCAATCTGTCACACCCATGTAAGTATAATAAAACGCATTTTTCATATTACTCACCGCACAAAGAAAAGTAAGCTCGTCTATTTTTACTCCCGTTTCTTCAAATAGCTCCCGTTTAGCTCCTATAATAGGAGTTTCTCCTTTTAGTATAGAACCACCTGCCCCTGCTTCATAAAGCCCAGGAAACGGCAATTTATTAGGGTCTCGCTTCATTAGCAAGTATGAGCCGTCAAGATGTTTAACTATAACATTTACCACTATGTGAAAAAGCCCTTGTGGGATATCTTCGCCACGAACCATGTCTACTCCCGCAAGAGTCCCATCTTTTAAATATGCGTCCCAAATTTCCATATCACACACTCCAGTTTTTCTATACAAAAGAAAAACGTCCCGAACTATTGCCCGAAACGTACTTATTCTTTGCGGATTAACCGCTTTGGAGGCGCCACCCAGATTTGAACTGGGGGTGAAGGTGTTGCAGACCTCTGCCTTACCACTTGGCTATGGCGCCGT
>CAYJII010000065.1:0-5517 GCA_964370225.1 uncultured Oscillospiraceae bacterium
ACTCATGATTTTAGTGCTTGTTATTACTGGAATATTGCTATCAGTAGGTACATATCTAATGCTTCACACAGCATACACAGAATTTCACAATGAAGCTTATAGCCAAATTGTACAGATAGAAGAAATTTTAGTAGAGAATGACGAAACAGTTATACAGTTACAAGAGGAACTGAAAACTGACTTTTTAATCCGAGCCAAAGCAGCGGCTTATATGATACAATACAATAAAGAAATTATATATGATATCGAAAAATTAGAGGAAATTACAGATTTGCTACAAATAGACGAGATACATCTTTTTACTCCAGAAGGTGTGATTTATAGCGGAAATGTACCTGATTACTATGGATTTAGCATGGAATCAGGAGATCAAATGCGTTTTTTCTCTCCAATGCTTGATGATTATGACCTTGAACTAGCTCAAGATGTAACACCGAATACTGCTGAAGGAAAAGAGATGCAGTATGTAGCGGTGTGGAGCGAAGATAGACAGCATATCGTTGAAATTGGTATTGAACCGCTAAGACTTTTGGAGGCGATGGCAGCCACGGAGCTTTCGTATATATTTTCGCGCCTCACACATACTGCAAACACCATGTTTTTTGCAGTAGATGCTATAAGTGGGGAAATTATCAGTAGTACGAGTCAGGAAATCGATGGATTATACTTAAGCGATTTTGGCCTTTCAAACTTTAGTCCTGAGGATGTCGGGGTATCTCTTAACGCAACTATTTTAGGGGAGCCTGGGCATGTGCTTATGCTTCAGCAATCTGAAAATATTTATATTGGGTATTACCAAAATCATGTGTCAGTTTACACTTCAACACTTACGAGTATTGCATATATTGTTGGAATTTCCTTAATAGTAGCAGTGCTGATAATTGCACTAATATATTATATACTAGACCGTGTGGTGTTATGTGGGCTATTTGAACTAGAAAAAGGGATGGGACTAATTGCTAGTGGCGATTTAGAGCATAAAATGAATGTAGCAGGTCTACCGGAATTTGAAGCATTGAGCAACAATGTTAATTTTATGGTAAAACGAGTTGTAGAATCTTCTAGAAAATTTTCTACTATTTTTGAACATGTCAATGTTCCAATAGCTATGTACGAATGCAAAACTGACGCTGTAATTGCAACTGGTAAATTATCAGAAATTTTGCAAATCAGTAATGATTGCCTAAAACAAGAATTCAAATCACCAGAAAATTTCATAGCTTTTATTGAAGAAATAATGGCACATCCTCATATTAGTGAAAAAGACGTGTATGCGCTTTCTACTGAGGATGGGGAACGGTATTTGAAAATTATGCGATATCAAGATGGAGAAACCGACTGGGGGCTTATCGTGGACTCTACTGATGAAATTATTGAGAAAAATAAAATTAAAAAGGAACGAGACTTGGATTTCCTCACGGGGCTTTATGGGAAACGTGCTTTTTTTGAGTTAGCAGAAGCGTTAACAAAACATCCTGATAAGATAAAAAAATCAGCAATCTTAATGTTTGATCTAGATAATCTTAAATATGTTAATGACACTTGGGGGCATGAAACAGGAGATAAATTCATTTTTGCAGCAGCTAAAGTTTTACATAATAGCAAACACGAAAACAAGCTTTGCTCGCGATTAAGTGGTGACGAGTTTGCTATGATTTTATATGGGGTAGAGGAGTATAGCGAGCTTGAACATGAGTTAGAGCAAATAAAAGAAGAATTTGCGCAAACTTATATTACTACACCTACAGGCGAAAAACATAAGGTGAGTGCTTCTATAGGATATTCACTTTATCCACAACAAAATGATTCATTTCAAACTTGTCTAAACTTTGCAGATAAAGCAATGTATACTGCAAAAAGTAGATGTAAGGGAAGCGTAGAAAAATATAATCCTAGCGATCATTAGGATATATGTTTAGTTTTTTATTAGCTAAACCACTTATAATTGGCAGTTATTATATCTTGTAACTACCGATTATAAGTGGTATACTAGATAAGTTATTTTATTTATTAGGAGGATTTTTTCATGGCGCAAATTTCAGGCCCAACTACAAATATCTCAGTTAGTGTGGGCAATCCGTCCGCAATTGGACTTCTTGGTCTCTCTATGGTAACTCTGGTTGCTGCATCACAAAAATTAGGTATCACAGAGGGGACATCATTGGTTATTCCTTGGGCAATCTTTTTGGGAGCTATTGCACAAATTTATGCAGGTGCGATAGACTTAAAACTTAAAAACGTTTTTGGAGCTACTGCTTTCTTTGGGTATGGTCTATTTTGGATGGGTATGGCTTCGACTTGGCTTATTCAAAATGGGGTTTTCGGTGAAGCTATGCAAGCAAGTGCTGACACAAAACAACTTGGCTTTGCTTTTATCGGATATTTGATTTTCACATTATTAATGACAATTGCATCAACCGAAACGAACAAGTTACTATTTATCGATTTTGTTTTGATAGATATATTATTCCTTGGTTTGGCGTGCAGCACACTTGGTTTTATGCCACATTTCTTCCATCAAATGGCAGCATATGCTGAACTTGCAATCGCACTAGTTTCATTCTACGGAGTTGGCGCAAATGTAATAAATACTACTTTCGGAAGAGAATTTTTACCATTGGGTAAGCCATTGGGGATTTTCAAAAAAACTATTGCTACAGTCGATGAGAAAACGGCTTAAATTTTAAATGCTTTATAACAATGTATTTAAAAGCACGGATGCAATCATAAAAAAGCTGTTACAAATGAGTAATCATTTGTAACAGCTTTTTTTAAACTAAAGTTAACTGCAATACCAGTATTCTATTATAATTTTTCTATGCTAAAACACAAGTATGATTTCAACTACTATAGTGATGTTGATCTTTGCTCTGTGTGGTTTGATGCAAATTTAGCATATTCTTCTGGAGTGCAAGGATGAGGATGCTTTCTCATAAATGAAAGAAGCTCGTCTACAGTAGTAAACGCAAGTCCTGTTACTGTGTCAGCAGCACCATAATAAATTGCAATTCTGCCAGTTTCGGCATCGTATAAATTAGCACAAGGGAATGTTACATTTGGAACATCGCCTGTTAGTTCGTAATCAGTTTCAGGGCCAAAAATGTAAAACAGTCCGCGTTCTTTTACTATCCATGGTTTTTCGATATCTAAAAGTGCTACCCCTAGTCTATATACAAAACCATTACAAGAGTTTAAAACACCATGATAAATCATCAACCAACCTTCGTCAGTTTCAATAGGTGTAGGTCCTGGACCAACTTTTTTAGATTGCCAGCCAGTTATAGGGCTTGTTCCGAAAACATATCTATGTTTGCCCCAATAAGTCATGTCAGGGCTTTCGCTGTAGAAAATATCGCCGAATGGTGTGTGACCTGTATCACTAGGGCGGCTAACCATTGCGTAGTTATCACCTATTTTTCTAGGGAACATTACACCATTTCTGTTGTAAGGAAGGAAAGCATTTTCTAGCTGATGGAAAGTTTTGAAATCATAAGTGTATGCTACACCTATTGTAGGGCCGTGATATCCATTACACCAAGTAATGTAGTATCTATCTTCAATAAAGCAAACTCTTGGGTCGTATCTGTATTCTTTTCTTGTGATTTCGCTATCGCCTTCAAAGACTATCGGGTCATGGTTTATTTCCCAGTTAATACCGTCCTTAGAAAATCCAGCGAAAATATCCATGTTTACACCACGGTTATCACATCTAAAAACGCCAGCATAAGCGCCTTCAAATGGAACAACTGCTGAGTTGAATATGGAATTTGAAGTAGGGATTGCATCTCTTTTTATAATCGGATTTGCATCGTATCTCCACACGGGATGAATATAACCTTCTGGCTTTTCTTGCCAAGGCATGTTAGGTAAATTTGCGCCAATTATTTTTGCCATAATTTTACACCTCTTTAAATGATTTTTATTTTGTGTATTACATGTTTAATTATATACTATTGATTTTAAAATTGCAATATATAAATTAGCTTATCCAATCTTTTTCTTCACGCAGTTTCCATTGGCGTGCTTGCCATGTTAACAAACATTTCTGTATTCAGCGAAGAAATAAAATACCGTATAACATGCTTTTTATAGGCGCAAGTAACTCTAAGGTATAAATCTACAATAATCTTAGAAATGTCACCTTCAACTAAAATAGTTTGCGTTACTATTTCCTTAGGGCGGATTTTTTATTTAAATTTATGCTGACATAAGTTGCATGCTTCAAACCAACCCTCATCTTCAACAAAAGTACTATTCATATGCAAATTTGCTCCAGATAAAAAGTATTTTTTCGTTATAGTCAGCTTATTTTGTGATTTTCCATGATTTTCTGAGGGTACGTCTGTCACACAAATTTTTATATATGCCATTAGTAGCAATCAACTATTCGTGCGAGCCTTGTTCTTTTATCTCGCCATTGTCGACAACAATAATGTTATCTGCGTGTTTTATACTTGAAAGTTTGTGTGCTATAACTATTAGCGTTTTAGCTTCTACAAGGTCATTTATCGCTTCCTGTATATGATGTTCGTTATCAAGGTCTATAGAGGCAGTAGCTTCATCAAGCAAAATAATCGGTGCATCTTTAAGTATAGCTCTTGCGATTGAAATGCGCTGTTTTTCTCCACCAGAAAGGGAACTGCCACCGCTTGTTACCATAGTATCAAAGCCATCATTAAGCGCCATTATAAAGTCGTAACAACGAGCTTTTTTTGCTGCTTCTATGACATCTTCTTTTGTAGCGTCATCTCTACCAAAAGCAATATTGTTGTAAATAGTGTCATTAAAGAGATATACTTTTTGGAAAACCATGCTGATATGTTTATAGAGTTCCTTCGTAGAGATTTTACTAATATCCACACCACCTATTGAAATTTCACCTTTGTTCACATCCCAAAAGCGTGCTATCAGGTTTGTTATAGTAGTTTTACCGCTACCGCTTCTACCGACTAAAGCTGTTAGCTCTCCGTGATTAAAATGTAAGTTTAAATTTTCAAGAACTTTCACATCGTTGGCATATGAAAAATCAACATTTTCAAATTTTATGTCATAGTTTTCAGGTGCCTCAGTAGCTCTTTTTTCAATTTCCTCTTTCTCTACCATATGGTTAGTTGGACCAAAAGTAAGTTCATCATATGTATCTAGATGGAAAAATTGCGATTTGGGGTTTTGAAAGACAGTACCAACTAACAATGAACGCTCTTGAACGGATTTGTTAGCCATATTTTGATTGTCTATCAGAACCTCACCAGACATATTGCCTTTGTAATATTGTGGAATTATTCCGTTTATCATTTCTAAAATAGTAGATTTACCCGAACCACTTTTCCCAGTTAATAAAATAAACTCGCCTCTATTGATTAAAAAACTGAGATTGTTTAGAGCGCCCTTCGTGTTTTCGCCATATGAATATGTTATATTTTTGAACTCTATCATAAATACCACCTCATTACAATAAGACCTATTAAAACAAGTAGGGAACAGTAGTCGAACACGCGGAATTTTGTATCATGCATT
>CAYJII010000066.1:0-5233 GCA_964370225.1 uncultured Oscillospiraceae bacterium
ACTTCTGGCACAGCTTCAACTTCTGGCACAGCTTCAACTTCTGGCACAGCTTCAATTCCTGGTACAACTTCAATTTCTGGCGCGCTCACGCTAAGCGGCATTTCTTCGCTGTCTTGTATTTTCTCTTGCAAGACTTCGTCTTCCGCTTGTGCTACTATATTTTCAAATGTATCAACATTAGCTTCTGCAATAAAATGGAAATCCATGCTATTTTGCATCGCAATTTCTTCTAGCTTTTTTAGCACCTCATCAGGTGGTAACTCTTCCATTTGCGCTTCAATTTCGCTATCTGTTTTCTGCTCAATCTCAGCAATCAGCTTTTCAAACTCATCATCGCTAATTATTGCATTCCCAAAGTTATTTTCAAATTCACTCATATTACCCGCAGATAAAAATCCGCTCTCGACCCCCCATTATCTTATTTGTCCATTGCCTGTGACCACATACTTTATCGTTGTCATGTGTTCAAGCCCCATAGGCCCTCTGGCATGCAGTTTTTGTGTGGAAATCCCAATTTCCGCACCAAGTCCAAACTCACCACCGTCGGTAAATCTGGTTGAAGCATTCACATAAACCGCAGCAGCATCAACCTCGTTTGTAAACTTAGTAGCGTTGCTGTAATCTTCGGTAATAATGCATTCGGAATGCCCCGTAGTATATGCCATAATATGTTCTATCGCCATGTCTATATCTTTTACAACTCGCACGGCAATGATATAATCTAAAAATTCTTTGTGATAGTCTTCTTCTGTCGCAATTATCACATCTTCACCTAAGATTGCCTTTGTTTGCTCGCAACCTTTAATGACAACGTTTTTCTCTTTTAGTTTAGCGTTAATCTTTGGTAAAATGCTCTTTGCTATTTTTTCGTGCACAAGCAAACTTTCAATAGCGTTGCACACAGACGGTCTGCTGCATTTTGCGTTATAAACAATATCTATTGCCATATCGCATTTTGCACTTTCATCCACGAAAACATGGCAGTTGCCCGTTCCTGTTTCTATCACAGGGACAGTGGCATTTTCCACCACTGCTTTTATTAGCCCTTCCCCACCTCTGGGGATAAGCACATCTATGTAACCGTTTAGCCTCATCATTTGGTTAGAGATTTCACGGGAAGTATCATCTATTAATATTAACACATCAGGATTAATATCGCAAGTGTTAATTGCATTTCTCATGATTTTCACCAAAGAAACATTAGTATTTATCGCCTCTTTGCCACCTCTTAATATAACTGCGTTGGAAGATTTTATACAAAGTGCTGCTGCATCCACTGTAACATTTGGGCGAGATTCATAAATTATCCCTACAACGCCTAATGGCACCCTTTTTGTCAGTATTTGCAGTCCGTTTGCCATAGTCTTACCACCGTCGAACATTCCAATTGGATCGTTTAACTTAACCACATCAAGCAGCGCATTTGCAATTTGGCTTATCCTTGCTTCGTTTAACATCAGTCTATCAATCATCGCATCGGACATATTATTTTTTTTAGCTTCATCTAAGTCTATTTTATTTGCATTAATAATATTTTCTACATTTTCTAAAATCGCTTTGCTAATCGCTTTTAGCATTTCGTTTTTCTTGTTAGCTGTAACCTTTAAATACTCTTTTGAGGCTAGTTTAACGCGTTTTCCTAAGTTTATTATGTATTCACCCACCATAGTCACTCCTTACCATTTTATGTGATTATCGTACGTCAGCGGAAAACAATGTCCCCACAGATTTCCCTTCGATTAAATCATACATAAGCTCTGGCGAGTTTCCATTAATTATCGCCATCTCAAACCCCGCATTTAATGCAGTTTGTGCCGCTTGTAATTTCGTTATCATACCACCCGTGCCAAACTGTGAACCTTTGTCCCCAGCTAGTGCTTTAATATCCGGTGTTATCGCATTAACATGCGATATTATTTTTGCATCTGGCTTTACTTTTGGGTCACCATCAAATAAGCCGTCGATATCGCTCAAAATTATCAGCAAATCTGCTTTTACGATATCCCCCACATATGCAGATAGCGAATCGTTGTCGCCTATTACCATTTCATCAACTGCAATGCTGTCATTTTCGTTTACTATAGGTATAGCTCCAAGCTCAATCAAGCGATTGAATGTATTCACAGCATGATTTTTTCTACTGCCTTCTTCTACGATATCCCGGGATAAAAGTATTTGTGACACTATATGCCCATATTCTCCAAATAGCTTGTCATACGTATACATTAGTTTGCATTGCCCAACTGCAGCACATGCTCTTTTAGTTGTAATATCTGCGGGTTTTTCTTTTAAATTGAGCTCTCCAGCCCCAACGCCTACTGCGCCTGATGATACCATCACCACCTCGACACCCGAATTTTTAATATCAGAAATGATTTTTATCAACTTCTCGACCTTTCTAATGTTGAAAAGTCCGCTTGTATGCGTCAAAGTAGATGTTCCGATTTTTATCACTACTCTATTTATTTTTTTGCACATTGTCATTTTTCACCTTTCAGTCCAGCTTTGCCATAAGCTGTTTTGCTTTTATCGAAGTTAGTATATACATGTACGGCACTATCACTATAAGCGGTAATATGAAGACGCTTAGCAAACAAATCGGCAGTATGGTAAAATATAATGTGAAAACTTCCGACTTTTTACCAGTCATTATTTCTTTTGATTTTTTCACGCAGTTATTAATGGAAGTCTCACCATTATTAAAGAAGATGTAATACACCAAAAAATACTTGTACGAAAAATAGATGGCGCAAATCCCACCCAAAATTATCGATATCATCATCATCGCTATCACAAATAAATATGTGCCGTCTACAGAAACACCATGTCTTGTCACCGGATAATTAACCAATATCCAAATTGCTGTGCACGGAATTATCACCAGCGAGTAAATCGCTATAAGTCTTAGCGCGAGGTTTAATTTGATGAAAACTGCTTTCACAAATATTTTTGCGCTTGTAAAGTAGTAAAACATCTGCGTGATGTCGTTATCCTTTAGCCTTGCAATATCGTAAAACCACTTTTTTATCCCTAGTTCAAGCGGAGATAGCACGATAAACACAATTATCGCAAATAGAGACCAGGTGATTGCTGTGTTAAAACCCAAGCCTTCATAAAAATTTTGATACGATGCTGAAAATATTACCTTCTCGATAAGGTAAAACAGCGCATAACAGGAAGCTAAAAAAAATATACTCGCCACACATCTTCCTATATTATCCCTTATCACCCTGACACTATCACGGTAAATATGCTTATTCTTCGACATCGCTACACTCCTAATATGTTTTATTCTTCGATGTCTGTGTATGCCGCTGATACATCTTTTTCCTGATCCATCCCATAAGGTAATTTGTCACAAACTTCGAATGTTTTAGTATTCCCCCAAAGCGATGCATTTATTAGCACAGAATACCCCTCTACATTGTCTACAAGCCATTTTAGCGCTTCTCTCTTTGGCAAGCCACAATTCCCAAGCAAGCCCATGATAACCCCGCCATGCGTGATAATCGCCGCTTCGCTGACTTTGTTTGCCATCATATCCATGATAACCTCGTTAAGGCCTTTAATAATTCTCGCATTAAACTCTTGCATGTCCTCCCCATTTGGTGGTGCTTTTACAGAGTTCCCCCTAATCCATTCCAAAAAGTCGGGATTATCTTTTAGGTCGCCCGCAAGCATATTCTCAAAATCGCCAAAATAATATTCGCGCAAATCCTCAACCTTCACAACAGAATGCTCTGGATACAGCAGTTTTGCTGTGGACTCGCACCTTATCATTGGGCTTGAGTATACCCTACCTACTGCAGGGTATTCGTACTTGTCTGCGTGGGCTAATATTTGGTCTGCACCCTCGCCGCAAATATCGATGTCTGTCGAGCCAACAAAGCGCCCGTCAATATTTCCTTGAGTTTTGCCATGTCTAATTAAATATATTTTATAAGTTCTCATAAAACCTCCGAAAGTTTTTAAGCTCAATTTACTATAATTAGTTTAAATTATACCACAAACGCCCCTTTATTTCAAAGGTAATTTTGCGCTTTTTTAAGAATTATATGTTAATTTTACGTTTTTGTATTAAATAACTAAAAAAGCAAAAAAAATTTATCGACAAAAATCGAACTTTTTTTCGAAAACATATTTACAAATTGTAACGAATGTAATATAATTTACTATACGTTAACAAATTAGGAGGTTGTCGCAATGAACTCGGATTTTCCCAGAATACTCACTCTACTACGCAAAGAAAAAGGCATTAGCCAAAAACTTGCAGCATCTGAACTAGGTATTTCTCAAGCGCTACTTTCACATTACGAAAAAGGCATCAGGGAATGTGGACTCGATTTTGTTGTGCGCACATCTGAATTTTATAATGTTTCATGCGACTATTTGCTAGGGCGCTCCCCAGAAAGAAGCGGTGCTACGCTTTCTTTTGATGATATCCCAGAGATTGACGCTACAGCCAGAGAAAATATGATGAAGGGCAGTTTGCTCCCCATCCTTAATAAAAAGCTTATTTCCAACACTCTTAGTATAGTATTTGACTTGTTGCAAAAAATGAATAATAACGCGCTTACCACCGAAATCTCTGCGTATATTATGATTTGTGTGTACGAGTCTTTCCGTACAATTTATGATATTAATCCCAAAAATGAAAGCACACTTTTTACTTTGCCTGAAAACACATACTCAAACCTTGCGACTGCAAAATCGCTGGAGGTTAAAGCTAAAATTCGTGCGCTTATCGACAATAATGACAATTTAAGAGATGCCAAAATCGATAGAAACATTTTGCTTATCACATCAGATATGCTACAAGAAAATTACCCAGCACTTAGCTCATCACTGCTAAATCTAATCAAAACCGGTGAAAACAATATAGCAAGCAAGTAATCTTTTTGCGCAAACGTTGCGTTTTAGCAACTCAAATGCGCATTAGTTCGATATCCATCTTTAAGCTCGATATAGTTGTAAGAACACGCAATTTGTATTGCGTGTTTTTACTGCATTAATATGCGCAAATAGATTGCGTGTTTATCCACGTGAAAAAGCTCCGTTTTTAAAAAACGGAGCTTTTATTATGTCTATATTACAATTATGTCGTAAAAGCTTATTACAATTATTGTAGTAATTGTAGAACGCCTTGAGGAATTGCATTTGCTTGAGCAAGCATAGCGTTTGCAGCTTGAACCAAGATGTTGTTTTTAGTGAAGTCCATCATTTCTTCAGCCAT
>CAYJII010000067.1:0-4298 GCA_964370225.1 uncultured Oscillospiraceae bacterium
GTTTGGTGCCGCTGGCCGGACTTGAACCGGCACGGTATCACTACCAGAGGATTTTGAGTCCACCACGTCTGCCATTCCATCACAGCGGCGCTGAAACAACTATTATATTATATCACAAGTGCATTAATATTACAAGTGAAAACTGGGAATATCACGGATGAAAATTCCCAAATTTCACTTGTTAATTTTATGCAACTTATATAAAAATATTTAAATTAAAATCCAAGTATTTTTGTGAAGTCATCAGAGAGAGTTTTTTCTATGTTTTGTGCAATTTCAACTGTTTCTCCGATAGTAGAATAGTATGCTTTTATTTTAGGTTCAGTTCCAGAAGGTCTTAGGAATACTGTTGCTCCACCTTTTAGTTCATATCCTAGTACATCTGATTTAGGTAAATCGATTGCTTGAATATTTCCACTTGCACAATCAGTAGATTGGCTTGTTGCATAATCAGATACATTTACTACATCAAATCCACCGATAGTTTTAGGTGGGTTTGCACGTAGATTTGTCATTATCTCTCTCATTTGTTCCATGCCAGCACTGCCTTCACAAGTAAAGCTCTTTTGAGTATGGTTGTAGTAACCGAACTCAGCATAAATTTCGCTTAATTTATCAAGTATGGACAGACCATTTGATTTTAAGTAAGCAGCCATTTCGCATATAAGCATTGATGCAACAACAGCGTCTTTGTCTCGACAATATGTTCCTGATAGATAGCCGTAGCTTTCTTCAAAACCGAAAATGAAATTTCCTTCTTTGCCTTCGTTTTCAAGCATTAAAATTTGTTCGCCAATAAATTTAAATCCAGTTAAAACTAATTTGCAATCTACTGAATATTTTTCTGCAATTTTTTTGGTTAAGCTAGTAGAAACTATAGTAGAAATTGCTACTGGATTAGCTGGCATAGTGCCTTTTTTAATGCGTTGTGCGCAAATATAGTCAAGTAATAACACACCAACTTCGTTTCCTGAAACTAAAACTAGTTCGCCATTTTTATCAGGCACTGCAATACCTACACGGTCGCTATCAGGGTCAGTTGCTAGTAACAAATCAGCACTATTTTTCCTAGCTAATTTTAAACCTAAATCTAAAGCTTCAGTGATTTCAGGGTTTGGGTATGGGCAAGTAGGGAAGTGACCGTCTGGATTTTCTTGCTCTTTTACGACAGCTATATTATCAATTCCTACTCTTTTTAAGATTTCACGAACAGGTTTGTTTCCTGCTCCGTTTAATGGTGTATAAACTAAGTTCAAATTTGCTTTAGCAATTAACTCAGTATTAATACTTTGCTCTAAAACTTTTTCGTAGTATTTGTTTACTACATCATCAGTAATATATTCGATTAAGCCTTCTTCGATAGCTCCTTGGAAATCAATTAGCTTCACGCCAGCAAAAATATCTACTTTGCCTACAAGCTCAAGCACTCTGTCTGCTTGTTCAAGTGTAATTTGGCAGCCATCAGAACCGTATGCTTTGTAACCATTGTATTTTGCAGGATTGTGACTAGCAGTTACCATGATACCAGCATCACAGTTTAATTCGCGTACTGCAAATGATACGCATGGAGTAGGCATTAGCTCTTTAAACAAATATACTTTAATGTCATTTGCGGCTAAAACTCTCGCAGCTTCTTTTGCAAATAAATCTGATTTGATTCTGCTATCATAGCTAATTGCAACGGAAGGCTTTTCACTGCTTTCATTGATATAATCAGCAAAACCTTGTGTTGCTTTTCGTACTGTATAAATGTTCATTCTGTTTGTTCCCGCGCCTATAACTCCGCGCAAACCACCGGTACCAAATTCGAGTTCTCTGTAAAATCTGTCGTGTATCTCATCGACATCACCTTTTACTGCAGCTAATTCTTCTTTTAAGTCAAGATCTTCAAGCTTAAAAGAAGTCCAACTTTTGTATAGTTCCATTTCCATCATTTTACTCACTCCATTATCCTTATTTTTTATATTGGTAATTCATGCCCAATCAGTCCATATACTGCTAAAGAAAGTATTCCTAAATATATTAAAGTAATCGGAAAACCTCTAAAGGATTTAGGTATATCCGTACTGTTGAGCTTTTTATATGAGATATAAATTATATATGATGCAATAGTGTATCCTATGCCCATACCAATGCCAAAGCCAATAAATTGCGGTGTAGTGTAGTTGCCACGGTCACCAAGCAATAGCGCACCATAAACCGCTCCGTTAAATGCACAGCGATGCACAAAAATTAAAATAGTGCCCTTATATTTTTCAGGCAAGCGGTTAGCTATAAGTATTAGTGTGATGTAAAGTAAGCCGATTATTGCTATGAACAAGAGTGGCGTTAAGATGAAACTCCATTCATTGAGCTTAACAAATGGTAATAGCAAGCTAGAAATAATTGATGCTAATGTAATTATTACAGTTAAGACTAAACCAAACATCATAATATTATATTTTTTTCTTATCATCCATAGTGCAGTACTTGATCCTAGCGCACGGGATAATAAAGTATTTTCTAGAAAAGTACCTATCATTATGTAGATAAGCATTTCGGAAATAAATTCGTTAATTGACATATATTTCTCCATTAACACTTCAAGAACTAATCTTGTACAGTGGTATTTTTTTCTTCTTTTTTGTATATTTTCGTAATATCTTCATCGGTATCTGTTAGGTACATCCTAACTTTTTGCATAAGTGCGGACAATAAGCCGACTATAACAAATCCACCAAAAGGAAGCATGAGTACACTAAATGTAAAAGGTGAGTCTATGCTCTCATTAAAGTAAGTAGCATTACCGATAGTTTCGCGTACAATACCCACTATTAGTATAACAATAAATGCACCGATTGTATGGCTTAATAAGTCGATAATCATATGTTTTTTACCAAGCTTAATAAATCTAGTTTCACTTTTTGTTACAATAAGAGCATTTGTTATCATCAGTGGTAAGAATATCCCAACTTTATACATGACATCTGCAAAATATGTGTTTGCAAAATACGCAATAGGGAAGTAGACAATAACGGAAATGAAAGTATATATTATTACCCTAAAAGTATAGGGAATATTTTTAGGAATAAATGAAGAAATGAGAACAGTGAAAAAAGTAAGCAGCATGAATACCACGCCAAGCATTAATGCATTTTCTATCGTGTTAGCTGCAACGATAATAGGGGAGAGGATGAGCCCTCTTTCCAAAACAGTGTTATTTATTAACAATCCATCAAACTTATCAAAAGTCTCTTTGTGTTTTACGTAAAATTTTCTAATCATCTTGCAAAACCTCCTCAAGACTCTCGTCGTCAAGTATAGCGCTTTTTACAGGGATAGCCTCTTTGGGAGCTTTAGGCGCCGGTGTGCCAAAAAGTGACATTGCCCATACGTCAAATTGGGCTGAAAGGGCATTAGCAGCGAGCGCTACGAATGCAATTTCGATATCAAGTGCTCCTAGTGAGCGGTATATCATAGTCAGTAAAGCTACAAAAATTCCATAGATAATTTTGCCTACATTTGTTTTTGGGGAAGTAGTTTTGTCGCAAATGATGAAAATTAATCCAAAAATTAAAATTCCAGAAGCTGCTTCGAATATCATAGAGTCTATGGCTCCAGTATTCAGACGTGGGAATAAAGTTGCGTAAACTGCGGCAGTCGCCAAAAATGGGAATACAGTAAAAAAGGATATCGCTTTTGTAACTAGTAAAAACAGCATTACAGCGGCGAGAACCAATATCCCAGTAGCTCCTGTTGAACCTACATAGTCCCCTAATAGTAAATCAAACATATTGATTGTAGGAGTACCACCAACATTTAGCGTGGTAGCTGGGGATGTTGCAGCGACAACTGAGTCAGATATAATAAGATCAAGCGGAAGTTTTGTTCCTGCTTGTGGATAAATGAGAACTTCGTTTGGAAAACTTAATGCTGCTATCGAAACTCCGACAGCAGTGGGGTTAAAAATATTTTTGCCAGCTGCACCAAATACGTACTTGCCTAAAAACAGTCCTAAACTTACCGCTATTACTACTACATAATAAGCGACAGATGCAGGCATGATAAGCGCACACGCCATGGCAGTGGTCAAAAACATATAATCATGTTTCACACGCTTGTAAGAAAATAAAAAATTAAATAATATCTCACAAATAATTGCCGTAGCAAGAGCCACAGCAGCTGTTATTAGTACCCTTGGCCCATAAAAATATGTAGGGATAACAAGTAGAGCTAGCATAGCGAAAAACAAGTATATGTCAGTGTTTTTCTCGTTGTGATTTGTTTGTGTGTTTAATTGCATTTTATTGTAAGGATCA
>CAYJII010000068.1:0-4255 GCA_964370225.1 uncultured Oscillospiraceae bacterium
TTTGATTTGACCATTATTTGCATAAGCCACACCGCTTAAAAAGTCAACAAGTCTTCTTGCAAGTTCTTTGCTTGAGGACTCAAGATTAAGGACTACAGTTCTTTTATTATTTAAATGGTCAGCTATACCACTCGCATCTTCAAAATGTTCAGGTTTAACCAAAACCACTTGAAGTTGAGTAGTTGCATGTATATTGACCACTTTGTTTTTCTTTGTGGATACAATTGTATCGTTTATTTCAGGTTCGCTATTTCTTTCGTTTGCACCTGGACTTACAAAATCCATCTCATCCTCGTATGAATCATCCTCTGGTGCTAAAAACACGTCTTTAATTTTATCTACTATTCCCATATTATACCTCCAAAAAATATTTATATTCTTTGCCCGAAAAGGGCACTTCCTAATCTAATGATGTTAGAACCGCATTTTATTGCGTCCTCAAAATCCATGGACATCCCCATTGATAAAATGCCCATATTTATATTATCCAATTTTTTTGCACCAATGTCAATAAAAAGTTGTCTAGTTTGTAAAAAAAATTCTTGGTAATCTTTCACAGGTGGAATACACATCAGCCCATTTACCCTGATGTTTTGGTATTCTGAAAGCTGCGATAAGCTATTAAGTAGCTCTTTTTTACTAAAACCACTCTTAGTCTCCTCGTCTGCTATATTTACTTGGAGGAGCACCGGTAGCTTTTTGTTTTCCTTTTTTAAAGCAGCATCAATTGTCGCTGCAAGCTTTATTGAGGAAACCGACTCAATCATATCGACTTTATCTATTATATACTTAACTTTGTTATTTTGCAAATTTCCAATGAAATGGATAGTAGCATCCTCTTTATTATATTCATCGTATTTGCCTAAAAATTCTTGAACTCTATTTTCGCCTAAGAGCTTAATGGAGTTATCCATAGCAAAATTTACAAATGCAGGCTCAACGGTTTTTGTTACCGCCATTATGCTAACATCTTCTTTTTTCCTGTTATATTTATAAATCGCCTCGTTCACCCTATACTTTACAGCATCAATATTCTCTTTTAACTTATCGTATTGGTTTGTTATCATATAAATCGCTTCCCTCAATTATTACTTCGTCGTAAAGTTGAAGATAATCATTATCATTTTCGACTACCGCTGAATAAAAGTAATTTTCGGTTTCATACACAATATCAATCTTTTTAAAGCTAACTACTTGCCCTTGATTAACATAAACTCCAGGCTGATCTCCGTTCATTCTCAGCGCGTTTTTATCAACCCTCAGCCCATCTCCACTATCTAGTATTACAGTAGGTGTTGCTCTTCTAATATCGATAATCTCTTCGTTTAAAACATTACTGCTCAAAATTAAAATGCTATACTCTTCCTCATAATCAGAAATAATTTGTTCTACTGTAGTTTTTACGTCATGAGATATGTTTTCATCAAAAATAATATCTATACTGCTGCCAGAGTCAAATTCTGCGACATCCTCTGTATTAATTATGCTTACAAACTTCCAATTAGTCGATGTCTGTAGCTTACCAATATATCCAGACGTATCCACTGGAGAAGTGTTATTTATCAGATTTTGTAAGCTCTCAACAGTTAAATTACTTATCGCATCGTTATTAATAATACTTTCATAACCATCAACATTACCGGTGAAATACCCTGCAGATGGCGCTGTTATAGCGACAGGTTGAGTGGAAATTTGCGTTGTAAGAGTTGCGATTTGTGCCTGGATGTCGGCGATTTGTGCTGAAAAGTCAATTGTGTTGTCTATTGCAATTTGTTGCTCGAGTAAAAGTGAGTAAAAATCATAATAATTACTATAAACATCTGTGAAATCGTTATCTTGCACATCCCCTAAAATTTCGATTTGAAGTTTAGAAGAATTTGCGATAACTGATTGTATGTTCATGCTCCCTTTTATCGTAGTATCTTGCAACTGAGTTAAAATGTTAAGCTCACTTTGTAATTGTTCGATTAAATTGCTATTTATCAAATCAAGCTCAGTAGAATATATATTTGCGACTACTTGTCCTGCTTTTATTTTTTGCGCATTGGAGTGGTTATATTTTAATATTCCTGTGTGTTGGTTTTCTATTAAAACTTCATCTTTTATCACCACTCCGTTTAACTCAACAGTATTGTTATACGTGTGTATTTGTACAAACTGCGTTGTATATGAGCTATCCGAAAAAGTAAAGATTTGATAGCTAAAAAAAACAATTCCAAATAAAGATAGTAGCCCTACAATAATCTTTGCAAAAAATGAATCCATTAACTTTATCCCTCGTTTGAATATTCGCTGTAATCTACTGGTTTTGCAGGTACAATTGTAGAAACAGCATGTTTATATACTAAATATTGCTTACCATCACATTCACATAAAATTGTGAAATTATCAAAGCTTTTTACATTCCCCTTAAACTGAAATCCGTTAGTTAAATAAAATGTCATCGTAACTCTGTCTTTTCTTGCGCTATTTAAAAATGTATCTTGTAAAGTCATATTGTTTTTCATATTAAATATCTCCTTAGCGTTATTTTGGTATATAGCTACTACTATAGTATCATAAATCCAAGAAACATTCCACAATTTTTTTGGATTTATCATAAATATTCACAAATTCAGTATCTTTTGTTCTTAAAATCCAATTTATTTCTTCATTTTTATTAAACCAAGTCAGTTGTCTCTTAGCGTATCGTCTTGATTCCTGCTTAATTTTGTCTGTGCACTCTATTAAAGTGCTTTCTCCATCAAAATAAGGAACTAGCTCCTTATAACCAATTGCGTTAATAGCAGTTTTTGATAACTGCATTCCTAGCACTTTCTTCGCTTCATCAAGCAAACCGCAATCTAGCATTATGTCAACTCGCTCGTTTATTCTCTCGTATAATTCTGCTCGGTCAATATAATTTAAACCAATGACACAAGAATCATAAGGCGCTTCTGTGGCTAGGCTATCTTTGTTGTGTTCGGTGAAGGTTTTACCTGTAAGCTCGTACACTTCAACTGCTCTAACCACTCTTACCATATTGTTTTTGTGGATGATTTCACTAGCTTCTTTATCGATTTTGCATAAATATGCATACAATTCATCGCCGTTATCTTTATTATACTTTTCGTATAAACTACTCCTCAAGGCTTCATCATATTTTATTGGAACAAACTTAACTCCGCTTAATAAAGAGTTGATGTAAAGCCCTGTGCCACCTACGATTATCGGCAATTTACCATTGTCGTGTATTTGCTTGATTTTCTCTTTTGCAAGCGCAACAAAATCAGAAACACTAAACTCGGTCTCAGGTGGCAAAAAGTCCATTAAATGGTGTATTATCCCCTGCATTTCCTCTTTATCGGGCTTTGCGGTTGCAATATTCATTTCTTTGTAAATTTGCATACTATCTGCTGAAATTATCTCAGCGTTATATGCTTTTGCTAGCTCAATCGATAATTTTGTTTTCCCACATGCAGTAGGCCCAACTATCGCTAATACTTTAATTTTTTCCACAAACACACTTGCCTTTCAGTAGTGATAATATTATACTATTCTGCCAAATAGTTTTTCGATTTCATATTTAGTGTAGACGAGTGCAATCGGTCTACCATGAGGACAATGCCTCAGCGCTGGGTATTCATACACAGTTTTAGCAAGTTTTATAAGCTCTTCCTGTGTGTTTTTTGCATTAGCCTTAATTGCTTTTCTGCACGCCATAGAATGTAGTAGTTCAAAAAACATCTCAGGCTCTAACTCCATTTTATTATTACTGATATTTTCGATGATGTCACTCACCAAATTTTCCAGATTATATTTTTGCAGTACCATTGGAGCTTGTGTAATAATAATATTATTTTGCTCGTCATCTTTAAAGGCAAAACCAAACTTTTTAAAGAGATGTTCGTGCTCAAAAACAATAGATTTTTCCTCGGTATTCAGCGGTAAAATCTTCGGTATTAAAAGCATTTGTGAGTCTGAAAGCGTTATATCATGCTTTAGCTGTTCGTATAAAATACGTTCATGTGCAGCATGTTTATCTATCATCACAAATTTTTCGTCCACTTCAAAAAGAATATAAGTTTTAAACACTTCGCCGATGTAGCTGATATTGATTTGTTCACCCTCATCGATACTAACAGGAATTTCAACCTCTTTTTCTTCATTAATAGCTGCAACTTGCCTTTCTTCAAACGATGACTGGTTAATAAAATTAAAACCCTCTGTTTCACTTGTTTGAGGTGTTACACTTTCTTTTGACTTTGATTTAACA
>CAYJII010000069.1:0-3828 GCA_964370225.1 uncultured Oscillospiraceae bacterium
GCTAAGCCTACCGTCTTACAGATAGGATGCTTGCCACACCCTTCGGGTGTGAATTTAGATTAAGCGCCTTAACCATGTCCGCCACTTTGTTACGGTGGGTGCAAATACTGTTTTTTCCATGGCATGAATACCACCTCCTACTATATGTCAAAAATAGAGGGGGGTGTTAACCTCAAAAGCGATATTTTTTAGGAAAAGCACGCAAAAATATTTAACCCCTCATATAACGTCCTTAAAAGGCGGGGGTGTTAGGTGTCAAACGCTGATTATTTACAGAAAATTAACAATTGGCGCGGAAATAGGTGCGATTTGGGCGAAAAAAGCCCCTCGCTTTACGAAAGTAAAGCGAGGGGTAGTGGGGTGGAGAAGTTTAGTTTTGTATATAATACCCTCTACGCTAAAAGCGTAGAGGGTATTTTGTGTTGCGTTTGAGGGGGTAATTTAACTTCTGCTGAAATTCAGCAGAAGTTAAATTTTTTGCGTAATAATGCATTTATTTGTCTTGTTTTAAGGGTTTATACAACTTCGTCTCAAGTTGAGACGAAGTTGTAATACATCAAGGTTTTTGTGGTAAGGAAAACTTATTGGTATTACTATATCTACTTTACAAATGCATCAGCGTTTTGGTATAATGGTGATACAAAGAAACTAGTGATAACGGATACTGATATTAATAATTGGGAGGAAATGATAATGGATTTTTCTAAATTTGAGTGGTTAAATGAAACAGACTATGAAGTACAAGATGACAGTTTGATTATAACAGCACCGTCGTTCTCGGACTTTTTTTGCGGGGAGGATTTTCAAGATGAAAACGCACCAACAACTTTGTGCAATGCGCCATTTTTTTACATCAATGTAAAAGGCGATTTTGTATTACGCGCTAAAGTTAGCTTAGAATTTAAAGATGTATATGATTCCGCAACGCTAATGGTAATGCAAGATGAGAAAACTTGGGCAAAATTATGTTTTGAAAAGACTGATTTTGGCACAACTGCAGTAGTTAGCGTTGTCACAAAAGGCAGTTCTGATGATGCGAATGGGAATAATGTGACAGTTTCCGAAGTTTGGCTACAAATAGCAAAAAGCAGCAATGGATTTGCTTTTCATTACTCACTTGACGGCGTTAAATTTGACATGGTTAGATTTTTTTGCTTGCCTAATACCGAATCTATTATGGTGGGTTTTGTAGCACAAGCACCAACAGGACAAGGTGGGAAGAGATACTATAAAGATATATCATTAAAAGATGAAACTGTGAATAATCTTCGCGAGGGTGTATAATTTTCGTCACTTATGAGCGTAACAACTCGTGGGGGATTTAGGACAACAGGAGGGGAAATTGAGGGATTTTTGGGTATTTTTATTCACACCTTTATTTTTCGCACCAGTTGCTATGATTGGTTTTTGCAAAAGCTTTATGAAAGAACTCAAGAATTTTATTTTTAGCTTAGTTGGGATTGGAGCAAATTCTGAACCGCTCATAATAAATTGCATCTGATTCTTCGCGCTTTATAATCATATTTCGCCACATATACTACCTAAATCTTGGCGTTCACGCATGGAAACTTTTCCATCAATTTAAAATGTTAATAGCATAATCTTTTCTGAAATAGGGCTATCATTTTCAGGGTTTATATTAATTCGTGAATACCCCTCTTGTGTTTCAAACTGAGTGCAAAATATTATAGAATTTTGATTACACGTTGCTTCTACAATTTCTAATAAATCATAAGATTCTTCAGGAGAAAGACTTTTAATTACCACAAGCTCTAGATATACTTATCTCATCTAAATGTTCCGGTATACGAATTTACCTTATCTTCTTGAATTTTTTACAAGCGGCATTGCCTAAAGCACAGTAAATGTAGCTTTTGTCATTTCTAGATGCACCCTTAAAAATGTTATGATTGTCGTCTATATATTTTCAGGTAGCAAATATTAGAGCTTGGGATTTACCATTTCTTCTATCTTCGTGATAATAAATATCCTCAACTGTTGCAGATGGTATGAAAATCTTGCCTCTTTAATATGTTTTGTAAGTTTGATATGTTGCCTATGATTCCACTCTGCATCTACAAGAAATCACATTCTTTTTTCAAAACGGAGTTTGTAGTAACTTTCGTCGTCTTGTAATTGAAGTTCAAATTCCATCGCAAAAACATTAAGTTTCATAGCACGAAGTCGTTGTGAAGTTTGATTATCAAGCATCTACATCAGCGCCTTGGAAATATTTTGAACTCAGGTTATTACGTAATTACCATCAGAGGTTTTTATCGAAACATCTGATTTGTCTATAAAGCCATTTTTAGGAATTTACACACCTCCACCGATGCAAGACTTAGTAAAATTGGTGGAGAGCTTTACTGCTTTCACCATTGCTTATGTTCTTAGTCATAGGAAGAGATGTAGCCACTGTCGGCATTTTCGAAGGAATAATTGCGGTGGTGCTGCTGATTAATTAATTTACACCATCAAACCCCACTAAAAGGGAACTGCACAGGAGTTTTGATGAGAATGGAATGAGGAGATAGGGGAGAAGCATGCCCCCCCTTGCTATTACATATAGAAAGGGGGGGCATATTTATTTAATTTTTGCTACCTTGACTAGGCAGATTAAAAATCCGATTACAATACCAAACAGAGCGAAAAAAACTGTGAATGATAGCATATCTTCCATGTCGTTTGGTTCGTGATAGGTATGAATTATTGATAGATTAGGTACTGTAATGCCGTCTACAACACTATGATTTACGTTGATGTTGATATTGTTGTTAACCGACAATTCATCAGTAATGCGATTATATTCACTTATAAAAGTATTAAGATCATCAAAACAATCATCTAGTAGTTGTTCAAGCTCATCTGATTGTTTTTTGTATTCAACATTGCTTTGAAAGGAGTTGGTCAAATCATTATAGTAGCTCATTTGTGTTTGTAATTGAGGAATTTGCATTATTTTTTCAAACTCCTCTGCATAGATATAACTGATATCTGTATTTTCGGGTATAAATACAAATTCCGATAAAATATCTTGTAAAGATTGCAATTCAGATAATTGGGCATGCAAAGCACTTAGTTCTACCGATATATCTCTTTCGGCTTCTCTAAGGAAGTCTGCAGGATAAGGAGTTTCCTCTATTAATAGATTTAGATAGCTAAGATCGGAATCTATTAACTGTGCGATAGATTCTCTTAGTTCCATTACTTCATTAGTATTTTCACTTTCAATTGATAAGATAGTATCAAGATGTTTATTAATGTTGGATATGTTTTCATTTAGTAGTACATTGTCTTGTGAAAAATATTCAGTGTCATATTCAATGTCCTGCAAATTTACAGATGGAATGTCATCGCTTCCAAGTGTAGGTGAAGTAGAAATAAACTTTATATATATAACACCCATTATCAAACCAAATGCAGTACAAATTATTGTAACAATCAAGATATAAATAAATTTTATTTTAATTGTGGTGAGAATTAAAGGAAAATCTATTTCTTTATAACTATTCATTTTTCGACACCTCCGATTTATCATTTGGAAAGAAATAAAATAGCAGACAAGTGAAAAGGAATCCATGCGTCAAAAGGATGGTCGACCATGAAGCATTCACAAAAGCAAGTGAGTAGTATATACATGCAGTTATTACAATTTTCATATCAAGTTTTGATGAAACACTGTCGAGTAGTCTAAGGATAACAATTACGATGATAGGCATAACAAAAATCCCAATTATACCTATGTTTGCATAGACATCGCCTAAAAGTCCATTGTTAGCATTGGTGCTCATATATCCTTCTGTATACTTGACAACTTTGGATTTGAGG
>CAYJII010000070.1:0-3739 GCA_964370225.1 uncultured Oscillospiraceae bacterium
TTCCATCTTTATCAGCCATAACTTCCCAAGTTGCAGATCTTATAAAACTATTTTTAAGCTTTAGGTTTTTTATTTTTGTTTCTTTTAAGATATTCATTGTTGCTCCTTATGTATTTTCTAGTTTAAGTATATAATCATTATATGCTTAAACTAACTTATTTGCAAGCATACACTTTTCTAGATATGCACATGATGCCGATGACAGAGAGCAGGCACAGTATTTTCTCACTCATTTCAAAGCCTCCTATCCTAAGTCAAACACTATATCGCAGAAAAAGGAATATAGCTATTCATAGTTTTATACATATTTTTGTTGAAACTTGCTTTTTCTTTATGCTATAATATTTGTATCAAAACTTGCCAATTTCGTAAAAGTTTTGCGAATGTGTGGTGGTTAAAATATTGCTCGGTGGAGCGAATTTATATAATAGATGGAGGAAGTTTTTATGAGAAAAGGACATTATATTTTTCGCCACGTTAAAGGGTTTTGGGTTTTTTTAATATGGCTTGGAATTATTTCTTTAGTTTTTTCAGCAATTTTGTTCTTTTTAGGAGGAAGTACGGAGTTGCTTCACACAAATTTAGTGGGGAATACAAGCTTTTCAATATGGACTGTTTTTTTCTTATTACTTGGCATAGTTTCATTTTTGATATGCTTTGGTATAAATAAAGTGTGTGAAGATATAGCTATTCTTTTAAAAGAGGTAGAAGATAAAAATAATACCAATTATGAGCAACCCCTTATCAGAAGCCATTTCACTCCTGCTAAAGATTATCTCACCAATAAATCACAAAGACACATCTAATTACAGGCATTAAGGACTTGTGGCTTCAAGCTACAAGTCTTTTCTTTTATCTATTTTGTCAGTAGTGATTTTTGTAGGTCTATGGTATAGTGAAAAGAAGAGGTTATATGGTGAGTATAACCATACAATCAATAAACTAGAGAGGTTAATTTCAAGTGAGTATTAATAAATTATTTGAGAAATTTCGTGGCAACGCTTTTATTAATTTTAATGGTAAAGTCATATATAACAGCTAACATGGGTATTCTGATTTGCCTAATAAAGTGCCTAACGAATACGACACTAAATTTGCAACTGCTTCAGCGGGTAAAGTATTTGTCGCGGTCGGTATATTGCAGTTAATCGAGAGCGGTTTTCTAAATCTTAGCAATAAAATCGGTGAAATCTTAAAATTTGACTTAAAAGCAATAGATGGAAACGTAACTATAAGAGAATTGTTAAATCCTACCTCTGGAGTTCCCGACTATTTCGATGAAACTGTCATGAATGATTATGAGGAGTTGTGTAGTTGTTAAACCACATACCATTTTCGCAAGGGTCAAACATCAACGCTTTTTGGTTTTGGTTTCCATCGCCGAATAATCCATGCACTGGGATAGCTGTCTTGCAATCATCACTGATTTTTGCTTCTTTAAAATATTCTTGTAGCATAGGACTTAGATATACTATTTCACCTGTTTTTTTGTCAAATGCTCCACCATAAATACCTGCTTTACCTAAGATTTCTTCTAAAATTTTGATTTCCATTGTCTGTACTTCTTTCAATTTTATTTTAAATTAAACATCATTCGCATAACATTATCCATGCCCTTGTCAGATAATAAACCATGGATTATTATTGCCATTTTAGAGTCTGAACCAACTTTGTATCGTGTTTTCGGATTGCTTGAATTAGTTGCTTTTAATATAGCATTTACAACCGGTTCGGGACCAGGAGCTTTGGAATAATTTTTCTTAAACGCTTCAACAAAATTCGATACATTTGATTTGTATTCCTGTGGGTGCTTGATAGTTTGTATTTGCTTTAATGCAACATCTAAAAACTCGGTAGCCATAGCACCCGGCTCAATAATTGCGACTTTAATTCCAAAGCCTTTAACTTCTGCCCTTAAAGCATCGCTTAGTGCTTCGACTGCGTGTTTTGATGCTCCGTACCAACCAATCATTGGTGAGGGTACTTTACCTACAACAGATGACATATTTATAATAGTTCCACTTTTTCTACTTCTCATGTGTGGTAAAACAGCTTTTGTAACTCGTGCTAAACCAAATACATTTGCATCAAATTGACGCTGTGCCTCCTCAAGGGAAACAGCTTCTACCATTCCATATCCACCATATCCTGCATTGTTTACAACCACATCAATTTTACCTTCGCTTTTGATTATATCAGCTACAAATGAACAAAAAAAAGATAACACTTTTGTAGCTACTGCATTCGCAGAAAGTTTTATGGAAGTTTGTGAGTTCATCCATTTATACACCGTGCTATACTCTGTAATTGAGAAAAATGTGTCTGTAGAAGCTTTGGCTAATTTCAAGCGTGAAGTTATAGGTCATCAAACGAAACTTGCGAATATTATAAAATTAGTTTACACAAAATCAACTGATGAGCAAATTTATAATTTTCTGATTTTCTGCCTAAGTTTTGCAAGTGGTATTTGTCCTATGAGTGAAGAAAGCGAACTTCAAAAGGAAGCGATAAAATTATCAGAAACAGGTTATGTTACACCTAATTTTGAAAAGATATTTATAGATACACTAATGATTTATTTAGAGAGATTAAATTAGCTGTGCATTTTTATTGTGTAATTTTTTTTTATCAATCAAAAAATAGCTATCAAGTTTTTTACTGTCTAAAATTTCGTTTTGTGAGACACCTAATCATCCGCCATTTCCAGCACTTTTGCAAGTTTATCTTTGACATAGCCACTTAGATATTCATCGTGCAATAGTCAGTAGCATTCTGTTGCCTCATGGAATAAAAAGAAAACCAGCACTCTTAAGTGCTGTTTTTTGGCAAGGTGTGACTAAACTGAAGTCCTGTGTATAACTCCTAAATTGCCTGTTTGCTATATTTATTTAACAGTAAATCCATATGCATATGCTTTTGTATATCGTGACTTTATATAAAGTCGCCCAGATAGTATTTGACAACCAAAAATAATGGTGGTATATTAAAAGCAAATATATTTGCTTTAGTTGCCGTACTTTAGTGGGCAAGGCTAACCTATAACTGCAGAGGATATGTAGAGTATACAGAAAAATTTTTAATGAAAGAAGGATCGTAATGAATGAATTGGATAGAGCTTTTGAGAAAGCCGTTGATGAAATGCTAAGAGAAATTGACAAGCTAAGGGAAATCACAAATAATTATGACCCCATCTATTTCAAGAAGATGCGCAATGAAAGCGGTGCGGTAGCTGCCACTAAAGAATTAGTTGTAAAACCAAACCAAACATCAGGATTCAAACGGTTATGCGATGCAGGTTTATCACGGCTCACACTGGAAGCACTTGTTTTAAGACCCGAATTTCAAGAATTGTTTTCAGAAAATGAAATTGAATGTGCAAAAAATAATTTGCGTAATCAGGGATGCTTGTTATGATGCAATTACTATTTTTAACTATTGCATTCTCAAATCAAACTGCTTTTTGATTTCGCTATTTTAGACAATGTCACAGCGACTAAAAAACACATCATTGCTTCATTATATTCCTCACGTAGGGCGTGATGAAAGTGCTAGACGAGATAAAAAGATATTTTGTCTTTATGAAAAGGGGAGTGAAGGTGTATTACACTACCTTTTGATATGCTCCTACAAAGTAAAGCCAGTTGTCGTCGAGTCGGACTATTTTTCTCGCATTAGTGAGTGTAACTTCATGTTCGCTGTCGGGAGTATATATTAATCCCTCTGCATTATCTCCCAATAA